>NZ_QTVE01000013.1:0-74428 GCF_003460465.1 Ruminococcus sp. AF37-20
CTTTTCTTTTTTCTTAATTTTGTCCAATATCTATTGTAGCACTACACTCCCCTCCTCACTTAAACTCCCCTCCCCCTTGATTTTTCCCGTAATATGTAGTATAATAAATGAAATAGTGCATAATAACAGAAAAATTCTTACAGAGAGGATCTTTATAAAATGGAAATAATCAATAAGTCCGATGAAAAACTCCTTGCAGAATATGAACAGTTCGCAAGCACCAGCAAATACGGCAATTTCATGCAATCCCTTAAATGGCCGAAGGTAAAGGACAACTGGGGCTGGGACGCTGTTATCTCCCGTGACGCTGACGGCAATATCCGTGGAACTTGCCTTATCATAATCAAAAAAGTACCTATCTTCGGTGTTACTTTTATGTATGCCCCTCATGGCCCTGTTTGCGACTGGTCTGATAAAGAGATCATGACCGACCTTTTCGAGGGCGTAAAGGTGCTTGCAAAGAAATACAAATGCTACCAGTTTATGTGGGACCCTTGTTTTGAGGAGGGCGACGACAAGTGTACAAAGCTTATCGAGGACATGGGCTTCAAGCACATACACAAAGCGGCTGAGCTGACCACTATTCAGGCTCGTAATAACTATATGCTCAGAAATATCGAGGGCAAGACCCCTGACGAGGTCATGGCTACTTTCAAGCCTGACTGGAGAAACCGTATCAGAAAAGCCCCTAGAAAGGGCGTTTACTGCAAGGCTTGCGGCACTGAGGCTCTTGACGATTTCTACCCTCTCATGCAGGCAACAGGTATCAGAGATGGCTTCTCTATCCGTTCAAAGGAGTATTTTGTAAAAATGCTCAATGGTCTTGGTCCTGAACACTGCCGACTTTTCATGTGCTATGTTGACGAGGACGGCAAGCAGATACCGTTGTCAGGTGCAGTAACAACACAGTATGCAGGCAAGACCTGCTATGTTTACGGTGCTTCCGCAAACCACCACAGAAACCTCTACCCTAACTATCTCATGCAGTGGACGATGATAAACTGGGCCTTGGAGGGCAAAAACTATATCTATGATTTTCAGGGCATACCATTCTACAACGATGAAACAAACCCTAACTACGGCGTATACAAGTTCAAAAAGGGCTTTAACGGCGAGGTCGTTACCTATGAGGGCGAATTTTTCTACATTTTCAAGCCTTTCATGAAGAAAGTCGTAGACTTCTGCGAAAAGATAGTTATGGATAGACACGAACGCAAAAGACAGAAGCTTCTCAAAAACAGAAATAAGGATATGCAGTAGACGGCAATAGATTAAATTTAAAAATTTTTGAACAGTTTATACATTTTTACCCATTCTTTACACAGACAACATTTGATCTTTACTTATATGTGATATGATTTACAAAGAGGTGAGCAAGGTGCATAAAGGCGTTATAAGGACCTTGTGGCTCATTGCCGCATTGAGCCTGGTGCTGAGTTATGCTGTGATGTGCATTGCATGGCTTTCAAAGGGCTGTCGCTATGGAGCGCAGTTTTGCATAAACGTTTTTATGAGAGCGCTCCCTCTTTGTCTTATATTCCTGTGCATCGTTGAGCTTGCAGGGCTTTTCATATGGGTATTCAAAATAAAAAAGCTCGAAAGGCTCTACGCTAAAAAGGGCGGCTGTGACGAATATTTTGAGCTTCTTGAAAAATATCTTCTCAGGCAGAACAAAGATAAGGGTCACGGGCTTTTGAAGCTTGCCGCCGTTTACATTTCAGAAAAACGCTTTGAAAACTGTTTTCTCACACTTGACCGCATAGCTTTTGATAAGCTTACCCCCTCAGATCAGAACAAGTATTTTGAACTGCTTCTTTACGGCAGGCTCATGTCAGGTGATATTTCTCAGGCAAACGAGATATTTGTTTCGGCAGAGCATTACTTCAAGCGAGGTCTTCTCGGTAAACGCAATGGGCAAATGCTTTTCACACTTGGTCTGCTGGAATATTTCAACGAACGCTTTGAAGCGGCGGTGAAGTTTTTTGATAGTGCAGAGAAAAGCCGTGACGCTGACAAAACGCTTAGGTGCAACTGTGAGCTTTACAAGGGCGAGTGTTTTCTCGCTCAGGGTGATGTGAGATCGGCAAAGGCTTCGGCTGAAAAAAGTGCGGCGCTCGTTAGTGACGATAAGCAGGAAGCACAGCTTGGAAAACTTATGACACAGGTAGAAAAAGCTTACATCAGAACAAAAGAAAAGTCTGCTGATACGAAAGCAGACAACACCACGGAAGGAGGATATGCCTTTTAAGGCATAGAAACAAGTATGATAATAAACGCACTCAGAGGCTTTTGCATGGCTCTTGCGGACAGCGTCCCCGGAGTTTCGGGAGGAACGATAGCGTTCCTGCTGGGCTTTTATGACAGCTTCATAAATTCCCTTAACGACATTATGGGACGTGACAATGCAAAGCGTAAAAAAGCATTTTTCTTTCTTATAAAGCTTGGCGTGGGCTGGGTGATCGGTATGCTTCTTGCAGTAAGCGTTCTTGCAAACGTGTTTGAAAGCGGCATCTACAAGGTAAGCTCGCTGTTTCTGGGCTTTATCATTCTGGCGATACCGGTCATGATAATGGAAGAAAAAGAGAGCATAAAGGGCAAATATTACAACATCGTATGGGCTGTTATCGGCATTGCTATCGTTGTGGGCATTTCCCTTATAAATCCCTCCGGCAGCGGTGCTGACGTTTCTCACATGAATATAGGCACAGTGATATTCGTTGTTCTTGCAGGAATGTGCGCAATATCTGCAATGGTGCTTCCCGGCATTTCAGGCTCCACCATACTTCTCACATTCGGTCTTTATATGCCTGTTATCACGGGAATAAAAGAGTTCCTTCATCTGAATTTCGAGTATTTCGGACTTCTCTGCTCTTTGGGTATCGGCATTATCCTCGGGGTGTTCATTACCCTCAGGCTTATCAAAAAGGCTCTTGAAAAGTTCAGAAGCCAGACTATCTACTGCGTTATCGGCATGATGATAGGCTCGCTGTACGCCATAGTTATAGGTCCTACAACGCTTAAAGAGCCTAAAGACCCTATGTCCTTCGGCACATTCAGCATCGTATTTTTTATCATCGGTGCGGCGATCGTGTTCGGTATTCAGGTAGCAAAGAGTGTGTTTGACAAGAAACAGCTTGCAAAGGCTGAGAAAAAGATAGAGGAAGAAAAAACGTAATAAAATGATATCATAACAAAACGGGCGACCTCAGGTCGCCCCTACTTTTTGCAGAATTTTCTCACAGGTAGGGTGCGGTCCGGGTCGCCCGTTTTTATATCGCTTTATTGTTTTGTATCCTTTTTTACGGCAAAATACATCGCCAGGAACATAAATGAAAGTCCCCATGTTTCGCCGCCTGAAAACAGCTTTGGCAGCAGTGTGCTGTCAGTTGCCGCAGTGAGCAACGCCTTTATGATGTTGAAGATAACATACAGCACCACAGGGCCGCAGATAAGCCATTTTTTGCTCACAGGGATAAGCTTTTTCACCACCATTATTATATACGTCACCGCCACAAGCAGATCGGCGATAGTCTGCCATGCTGTGCCTATCATGAACGGCATCACAAGCACTGTGAAATGCTCGTCTATCTGCTCAGGGGTCAGTCCTGAACCTGCCGCCGCTCTCAGTGCAATGACTGCCATTGTGCAAATGCTGTGTATGCCGAAGATGCCAAGGGACATCATCACCGCACCAAAGCCGTAGGTTTTCAAAAGCTTTTGGTGCTCCCCTGCAAAACTATCCTTTATGTAGGAATACATCGCCCTTGAACCAAGCCAATAACCCACCATTGCGATTATGCCGATGAAAAATGACAGCTGATAAAAAATAAGCGGCACTTCACTTATGTTCATGGAAATTATCCCGCTTATGGCTTTCGGCACACCCTCGCCTCTGAATGAAAAGAGTATATCGCCGATACCGCACAGGAACATTCCTACAAAGCCTGCCAGCAAATAGGCTTTGCGTTTGCTTTTTTCTACATATCCCATATTGCTCTCCTAAAAGTTATCTTAAACTAACTTTACTCTATGATATTCTTCGTGAACATTATATATTAAAAACCTTTCATTGTCAACAGGAACACACTTTATACCCGTAGCAAATTCATATTCTTGTGATTATATAAAAACTACCGCCCCTACTGCCCCCTTTTGCTGTTCATTCTTCCAAAATCAGCATTTTATACAATTGAACGCCTTGACAATTATGCAACTATACCATATAATAAAATTAGGCAAATACTATATCCTGTATTATATTCCAAACATAATATGACAGCTATTGCAGAAATAACATATCATCGTCTATGATTTCTACAAATCATATGCCTGCCCTATGTAAAAAGTGTTTAAATTTTAGGGGCGTTTGGCATTTTTTCTTGCAAAAATTGTCGGCTTGTGGTATAATTATCAGGAGTAGGGGCGTGCTATCCCCTCAATGGGTGAAAACTATCCTTATTTCTTAAACGTTTTCGCCAATATAGTAATAAAGGTGCAGAGCGCAAAGCTCGGCTTGAAAGTATATAGGAGGTAAAGATTTATGGCAAATAGTGCTGTAGAAAAAACAATTTCCACGCAGGAACTTAAAGAAAAGCTTCTTGACGTTCTTCACAACGATTTCCAGACAACACCTGAGGACGCTTCCGATCAGCAGGTATACGAGGCTCTTTCTAAGATCGTTGTAGGCATTCTTAAAGCTAAGAGAAGAAAGTTCACTGTTAAAACTCAGTCTGAGGGCAAGAAGAAGGTCTACTATCTTTCAATGGAATTTCTTATGGGAAGAAGCCTTAAGACTTCTCTTTATAACCTTGAAATGCAGAAGCAGGCTACAAAGGTCCTTAAGGACATGGGCATTTCTATAAACGGCATTTACGAGTGTGAGCCTGACGCAGGTCTTGGAAACGGTGGTCTTGGAAGACTTGCTGCCTGCTATCTTGACGCTCTTGCAGCCGACGGCTATCATGCTACAGGCTATTCTATCTGCTATGAATACGGTATCTTCAAGCAGAAGCTGGAGGACGGCTGGCAGACCGAGCTTCCTGACAACTGGCTCCCGGGCGGCTCTGTATGGCTCGTTCCTGTTCCGTCAAAGGCTGTCGAGGTTCGTTTTGACGGCGAGCTTAAGGAATACTGGGACAATCAGTATCACTGCGTAACTCACGAGAACTACACATCAGTTATGGCTGTTCCATACGATCTGTTCGTATCAGGCTACAACAGCGAAGCAGTTTCAAAGCTCAGACTTTGGAAAGCTGAAATGGCTGATTTTGATATGTCAATGTTCAATCAGGGCGACTATCAGAAGGCTCTTAGCAAGAACATCATTTCACAGGCTATCACAAAGGTGCTTTATCCTAACGACAACCACGCAGAGGGCAAGTCACTCAGACTCAGACAGCAGTATTTCCTTTGCGCTGCTTCTATCGGCGATATTGTAAATCAGCACATGAGCGTTTACGGCACACTTGACAACCTCCACGAAAAGGTAGCTATCCACATCAACGATACTCACCCGACACTTGCTATCCCTGAGCTTATGAGAGTTCTTCTTGATGATTGCGGCTATTCATGGGACAAGGCTTGGCATATCGTTACAAACACATTTGCATACACAAACCACACTGTAATGCCTGAGGCTTTGGAGAAGTGGGACTGCAACCTCCTCAAGAGCGTTTGCCCTAGAATCTTCTCTATCATTATCGAGATAAACGAGCGTTACTGCAAGGATCTTTGGGAGAGATACAAGGATCAGGCTAAGGTTTCACATATGTCTATCGTTGAGGACAACAAGGTGAAAATGGCTACACTTTGCGTACACGCTTGCCACAGCGTAAACGGCGTTGCAAAGATACACTCTGAGATCATCAAGAAAGAAACCTTCAAGGACGAGTATCTTGACACACCAACAAAGTTCAAGAACGTTACAAACGGTATCGCATACAGAAGATGGCTCTATCAGTCTAACGAGGGTTTGACAGATCTTCTTTGCGAGAAGATAGGCGACGGCTTCCTCAAGAATGCCGCTGAGCTTTCAAAGCTTGCTGTATTCAAGGACGACAAGGACGTTCTTGACAGACTTGCAAAGATCAAGCTTGACAACAAGAAGAGTTTTGCAAAGTATGTAAAGAATCAGTACGGCGTTGTTCTCAACACTGACTCTATCTTTGACGTTCAGGTAAAAAGACTTCACGAATACAAGAGACAGCAGCTCAACGCTTTGAACATCATTGCACAGTACAACTACCTCAAGGCTAATCCAAACGCTGATTTTGTACCAAAGACATATATCTTTGCTGCAAAGGCTGCTCCTGGCTACTACATGGCAAAGCAGATCATCAAGCTTATCTGGAACATTTCTCAGGAGCTGAAAAAAGACAAAAAGCTCAACGAGAAGCTCAACGTTATCTTCCTCGAGGACTACAACGTATCACTTTCTGAGATACTCATGCCGGCAGCTAACATCTCTGAGCAGATCTCACTTGCTGGTACAGAGGCATCTGGTACAGGTAACATGAAGCTTATGATAAACGGCGCTATCACACTTGGTACTCTTGACGGAGCAAACGTTGAGATACACGAGCAGGTAGGCGACGACAACATCATAATCTTCGGTATGAACGTTGACGAGGTAAACGCTTGCAAGTCAGGCTACAAGCCTATGGACATCTACAACTCAAACACAGTTGTTAAGCAGGCTATCGACACACTTCAGTACGGCATCAACGGACAGCAGTTCAATGAGATCGCTGACAGCCTGAAGAACTCTGACCCATACATGGCTCTCAAGGACTTCGATTCTTACCAGAAGGCACAGGCTTACGCTTCTGAGTGCTACAAGGATCAGACAAAGTGGCAGAAGATGAGCCTTGCTAACATTGCAGGCGCAGGCATTTTCTCCGCAGACCGTTCTGTTGAGGACTACGCTAGAGATATTTGGGGTCTTTCAAAGTAATTTATTAATACAAAAAATTATCGGACAGTTGCTTGGTGCGGCTGTCCGATTTTTTTGTACATATATGCAATTCATAAAGCCATAGATTTGTAGGGCGACATAACGGGCGAGAATATCGGGACGTCGGGGGCGCCGTCCCCTACATTGTTTGTGCAATATTTATACAATGTGAAAATCAACATAAATAGTTACGTGCGAGAAAAGCGGGCTGTCGAGGGCGCCAGCCCCTACATTGTTTGTGCGATGTTTATTCAATGTGAAAAGCAACATAAATAGTGACGTGCGAGAAAGGCGGGCTGTCGAGGGCGCCAGCCCCTACATTTTTTTTACACACAAAAAAGGACGGCTTTTCTTCACCGTCCTTTTGATTTCTAATTTAGTCCTCGTCAGCAAGTGCAAAATCTATCTTGCCCGAGTTTACATTTGCGTTTATCACCTTTACTCTGATAGAGTCGCCCACACGATATTCCATTCCGTTTGTAAGGTTTTTCAGGCTCACCATATCGTCGCAGACATACTCACCGTCAGGCATATTGTCCGTATGAAGAAGTCCCTCGCAGGTGTCAGGAAGTGCGATAAACAGACCGAACTCAACGGCTGAAACCACTGTTCCCTGAAACTCCTCACCGATATGAGCGTTCATATACTCAGCCTTGTAGCAATCCTCACAGCTACGTTCAACTTGCATTGCGGTAAGCTCCGTCTTTGTGGACTGGTCGGCGGAGGCGTAAACGAACTTGTTGAACTTTGTGGCGCACTCCTCTGCACTGCTGCCACTGAGAAAAGCTGACATTATTCTATGGATAGTCAGGTCAGGGTAACGTCTGATAGGCGAGGTGAAGTGGGCATAGTCCTCCAGTGCAAGTCCGAAGTGACCCACAGGCTCGGTGGAATATCTTGCCTTTGACATACTCCTCAGAACGATATTGTTCATGATAAGGTCAATATCAGTACCCTTTGCGGCTTTTAGTATCTCCGACATATCCCCAGGGCAAGCCTTTTCGCCCAGCTTATACTGGACGTTGAGCTTGACAAGGGCTTCTCTCAGGGATTCAAGCTTCTCGTCTGACGGCTCTTCGTGGATACGATAAACGAACGGCAGGTTATTATCCATGCCAAATCTTGCGGCACACTCGTTTGCAACAAGCATGAAGTCCTCTATTATCTCCTCGCTTCTTCCACGGGTACGCCTCTCAACGCCCACGCAGATATCCTCGTCATTGATGATAAGCTTGCTCTCAGAGGTTTCAAGCTCAGGACAGCCACGGTTTTTCTTGTTCTTGTACAAAATATCCGCAAGCTCCTTTATAATAGGAAGCTGACCTGAAACTTCGGCATATTTTTCTTTAAGTTCAGCATCGTCACTGCCTGCCAAAAGTGAATTTATCTCGGAATAAACGCCCTTTACACGGGAGCGGATAACAGTTTTTGCAAACTTATACTCGGTGATATTGCCCTGCTTGTCAAGCTCGCAAAGACATGAGAACGCAAGTCTGTCCTCCTGCGGATTAAGGGAGCAGATGCCGTTTGAAAGCTCCTTAGGGAGCATTGGGATAACACGGTTTGCGTAATAAACGCTTGTGCCACGTTTGAAAGCTTCGTTATCCAGCTGTGACTTTGGCTGAACATAGTGGGAAACGTCGGCAATGTGAACGCCAAGGAGATAACCTGTTTTGGTTAGTTCAACAGAAATTGCGTCGTCGATATCCTTTGTATCTGCGCCGTCAATGGTGAATATCGGCTTGTCACGGAGGTCAAGGCGGCCCGGTATCTCCTCTTTTATCCTGGAATAATCAGACACTTCCCTAGCTTCATAGATGACCTCGCTTGGGAAAACAGGGGTCAGACCATTGACCTCAAGGACGCTCATTGCGCAGGCAGAGGCTTTCATGGAGCTTCCATAGCTTGAAACTATCTCACAGACGTGTTCAGAGTGCCTGTTTCCACGCTTTGTGACCTGCGCCACAACCTTATCGCCCTCGTGAAGCTCAAGCCTCATAGGGTTCTCAAAGGTCATTGCATATTTAGACAGCATATCAGGGACTATTTTCAGCACGCCGAACTCGCTCACAAGTTCGCCTGTAAATTTAGCAAAATTCTCCTCCACAATGCTCATGACCTCGCCCTCGGTACAAGCACCCTCGCCCTTGAAGGTTCTCACAAGGACGATATCGTGTGGCATTGCGCCTTTGAGGTACTTGCCCACAACAAAAATTTCCTCGTCAGTGTCAAGATTTTTCACAAAGCCGTAGGTCTTATTGAGCCTTACCACCTCGCACTTAACGAATTTCTTAGGGTCAACGAGCCTTATGCCGAATTTATCTTCCATTATCTCGCCGTTTTTCTTCATTTTGTCAACGGCTTTTGTAAACTTCTCAAACTCAAAGCCCTTTCCTCTGCATGATCTCAGCAGTTCTTTGAAAGTCAGTGGCTTTTTGCCTGCTTTTTTAAGCTTTGAGTATATTATTTTTCTGTAATCTAACTTCATAAATTTCCTTTCTTTTACTTATATTCCAACGCTATGTATTCATCTCTGAACACAAAGCCCATTTTCTGTGCTATTGAAAGCGAGGTGAGATTTCGTGCGTCCCAGTGAGGTGTAAGCCCACGGCGTACACATTCCAGCAAAAACGCCGCCGCAGTTATCTGTGCAAGACCTTTCAGGCGGTATTCTTTACGGGTTGAAACTTCTATCTCAACGCCTTTATCGTAGTATGAGAACGCAGAAGTTCCGCTGACTATCCTGCCATTATCAGTGAGCACAAAGCCAAAGCCATGGGCTGAAAAGTCCGCAAAGTCTTTGAAATTGCACACAAAGGACTTCGACCACTGCTCTGCCAAGGCTTTCTTATAAAGTTCTTCATCTATCATTGACAGTTTAAGCTGTCCCATATTTTGTACTCTTGATAATGTTTCACGCAGTTTGTCGGTATCAAAGTCGTTTTCAGGCGGACAGGTGTGATATCTTTTGACTATTTTAAGCTGTCCGTCGCAGGCACACAAGGCTTTTGCAAGCTCCTCGCTGTCAGGAACTATGACTGCGTTTTTGTTGTCGCTGCAAAATGTGAGCATATCATCAGCACAGCTTTTATCCCCTGCGGCAAAATAAAAGTCGCCGCAGCATATGACCGCCGCCGTGGGTGCGGTTGTATCGTCGCAAAAGGCATTGCCGAAAATGCCGTCAAAATATGAAAACATCAGCGAGTCATAAAGATCCGCAAAAAGCGGTCTTATCTTATTCTTTACACCGTCTGCACATTTCATTACATTCTTTTCCCCGTTCTTACTTTCTGCAAAGAAAAAGCCCTGCACGGAGCAGGGCGGGCAATTATTTCTTGATCTGATAAATGATATTTACAGCAAGAGTTATCACGAATATCAGTATCGCACTTATCCTTGTCAGTCTGTTAAGCTTAGCGTCCTTGGTGTTTGAACCGTTCTTTCCATAGAAAGAATCGTTATATCCACCGCCGATAGCAGATGTAAGACCCTGCTCTTTGGTGTCCTGCGCAAGAACTACAAGTATGATAACGAGGCTGGCTACGATCAGCAGTGCGCCTGCAACGATCTCAATTACGCTCATTTTTGTTCCTCCAAAACATAATTATACATTTTAATATATTATAGCACACATCTTCTCAGATTGCAAGGGGTTTTCAGAATTTTTTCAATTCTTTTTCTTTTTATCGGTGCTTTCAGCCTTTGAGGTGGTATCTTTCTGCTTCTCCACCTGCTGGATAACTGTGACGTTTGACACGTCAAGACGTTTTTTCAGAAGCTCTGTGACAGTTTTGAGCTGTTCATCGGTAAGAGCCTTGTTCTCATATAGCACCACTGTTATGCCATTAACTGTTGTGGGCGAGCCTACTGAATGGCTGCTCATATGACCGCCTGCCGCTCCTGTTATGTTTGGATAAACGATAGCAAGCTCCTCGGCGATATCGCTCATGTCTATATCATAGCTCTGATAGCTGTCAAGCTGTGCTTTCAGATTTTCATTCTCGGCTTTAAGGTCGTCGTTTTCTTTCTGCGCAAGCACCTGTGCCACCTTGTTCTGTGTTTCCTCATCGTCGGCATTCTTTTCAAGCATCTTTTCGACCTCGTCAGCGGTAACACCGCTTTCCACCTCAGTCTGTGTTATCACAAGCTTATAATCCCCCAATCCGAAAGCTTTCAGCTCGCTTTGAAGTGCCTTTGTATCGGCAGTGCTTATCTTCTTGCCAAGAAGTGCCACTTCTATCATACGTTTATCGGTATCTATAGTTTTCTGCACTATCTGAGTGCCGTCAAAGTCAAAATTCTCGGTGATAAACTTCTCTGCACTGCTGTTATCCATTGTCTTTTTCACAATATCATAGCCAAGATAAATACTAGGCAGCATGGTAATAACTGTAATAAAAGCGATATTTCTGTGTATCTTTTTCAAAGCCTTCGGGGAAATATCGTTGCCGTGAGGCAGCCTTAAAAGCTTCAGCACAACGATAGCCGCAAGGCAGATGAAAAAGCTGTTTATGAAAAAGAGATACAATGCACCGCCGAAATAGTCAAGGCGATGTCTTGCCAAGCCGTAGCCTGCGGTACAAAGGGGCGGCATGAGTGCTGTTGCGATAGCCACGCCTGGGATAACGTTGCTTTTCTCCTTACGGGTCTGACCTATTATGCCGGCAAGTCCGCCAAAAAGGGCAATAAGAACGTCCCATGCTGTAGGTGTGGTTCGGGCGAGAAGCTCGGAAGAGGCTGTGGTGATAGGTGAGATAGTAAAGTAAATAGTCGAGGTGATAAGGCAAATGACCACTTGTATGCCAAGTCTTATTGCCGCACCCTTTGAAAGAGTCAGGTCATTGGTGGCGATTCCGTAGCCTATGGCTGTTATACCGCCCATAAGAGGCGAGATGAGCATAGCACCAATTATAACGGCGGTGGAGTTCATATTCAGACCTATGGAAGCTATAAGTATGGCAAGCATGAGGATACACATATTCGTACCCTGAAGCTTTGCGCCGGATATTATCGTATTATGTATCTCATCAGGGTCAGCCATATCCCAGCGCAGGCTGAACATATTTCTAAGCCCTTGTATAAATCTGCCTTCCTGTAATTTCAAATCTCAGACCTCCCCTGCTTATTTTACTGCACCCCATGCGATGTTCTGCAAACGCCTTGCAGAATCGGTGGTGCCTGCGCCTGTCTGCTGGATAAAATATAGTATGCAGAGCTGTTCTTTTGGGTCAAGGCTGAAATAGCAACCCATCCAGCCGTCCCAGCCGAAAGAGCCTTCTGACTGGATAAGTCCTGCGGCGGAAGGGTCGTCAAGGATACGCATGAAGTTACCGTAGCCGTGACCCTTTGTGCTGTCCCAGTTAAGGGTCTTGAGCTGTCCAGGTGTAAGACCGTTTCTTGTCATGAAATCGACCGTGTTTCTGCCAAGTATCCTCACGCCGTCAAGCTCGCCCTTGTTCATAAGCATTTTGGCAAACTTTGCATAGTCCTCTACAGTGGAAACAAGACCTGCTCCGCCCGACTCAAAGGCAGGAGGTACAGTGTAATCAGTAAGACAAAGGTGGAAGTGAGTGAACGGCTCGTTTCCGCCATTTTTGTATTCATAACACTGGGCAAGTCGGCTGTACTTTTCCGCTGGGATATAGAAGCCTGTATCGTTCATACCGAGGGGTTCAAAGATCTCTTTTCTAAGAAAATCTCCGAACTTCATGCCAGAAACCACTTCGATAACAGCACCCATGATGTCAGCAGATGCACCGTACATCCACTTTTCTCCAGGGGTGAACATAAGAGGACGCTTGCCCATTTCTTTGGCAAAGCTTACGGTATCCAGAAGCTTTTCGCCCTTGAGATATTTTTCAGACTGCTCGCCCCAAAGCGCACCCATTTTCTGACCTGCGGGAGTGCCGTCAGGATAAGGGATACCGGAAGTCATGGTGAGCAGGTCGCCTATGGTTATATCTCTGTTAGCAGGACGCTCACCGTTCTCATCAAGAACCACAGGGTCGGAAAACTCAGGAATAAACCACTTGAGCAGGTGACGAGTGTCGAGCAGACCACGCTCGATAAGTATCATTGCGGCAGCGGCTGTGACAGGCTTTGACATAGAAAAAAGTCTGAAAATGCTGTCAGTTTTCATAGGGATATTTTTCTCCTTGTCAGCAAGACCAAAGCTTTTGAGATAGACAGTTTCGCCTTTATGGATAACGCTGAGAACTGAGCCTGAGAAAACACCGTTGGTTATCTCTTTTTGTGCAGCAGCGTCGAGATATTTAAAATTTTCGTACATGATAGGCCTCCGTGTTATGATGTTTGATATATAGGATTATAACACAGTTCGGGTGGAAATGCAAGATTTTGTGTGGCAACAAAAAAATCCGCCCTACCACAGTAAGGCGGAATCAGGTGCAGGGGCACGCCCCCTACATTGTAAAGTTTACAAACAAACTTATTGAGCGGGACTGAAGTTTGATAACAAAAAAGCCATGACGGACAATGCCCGTCACGGCGAGCATCAAACCCTCCCAGCGTATCATACCTATGGGCGGGAGCAAAAAAATCCGCTACCATAAATGATAGCGGATCGGGTGCAGGGGCACGCCCCTGCTGGCGGAGATGGAGAGATTTGAACTCTCGCTACGGTTTTGCCGTACTACCGCATTTCGAGTGCGGACCCTTCAGCCACTTGGGTACATCTCCTTGTGTCAACTATACTATTATACAAGTAATCACAAAAAAAGTCAAGCCCTTTGTGCAAATTTAAGCACAAAGAGCTTGTCCGTTATCTATTGCTGAGCACGCCTCTGCATCTCCTTAACATATGCAAGCGTTTCAGGAGTGTAGCCTACCATTGCGTTGGGACAACATTGGGAGATCAATTGCATAAGCCCCATGGCGGTGTCCTTGCCCTTGGCGTATACGTTAAAACTCAGTACATTCTTCTTGTGTTTCGTGCAGACGATTATCTCGTTGGTGTAGCTGATGAAATTCATACTCGCTGTGTGCTGGTAAATGCCGTAGGCTTCCTCTCGCCAGCACATCTGAAATGGCGCTTTCTTGTTGGCAAGCACTCTGTCGGATACGATAATATGATCGTCCTGATATTGTATGTTGGCGTAAAGCTCGTCAGCCTGCTGTAAAAGATCGGGATTGGCTTTGAATATGCCGCTCTTTTCAGGGTGCGTCCTCCGTGACGTACCAAATATAAGAAAAATAACACCAGGCGTAAGCGCAAAAAGTCCAAGTATCAATACGCTGTATTCACCGGCTACTACCGCCGCAAATGAGATAAATCCACCCATTAGCGTGAGTATCACACCGCCAACTATCATTGCTATCATTCTTTTTCGTATGTTGGCAAATACTGCTTCTCGTCCCATTTTCGTTACCCCTCTTTACTTTTTATCCGTGATTCTGCTTTGCCACAAGGCTCTCTCCGCAGTATATCTTCCTGAGCTTCGGCTTCTCTATCTTGCCCGTCGGGTTTCTCGGTATGTCTGCAAAGATTATCTTGTGCGGACGCTTGTATCTCGGAAGCTTCTGGCAGAACGCCATTATCTCTTCCTCTGTGCATGGGTGGTCTGGCTTTAGTTCGATTATTGCCGCCGCTATCTCGCCCAAACGCTGGTCAGGCAGACCAATTACTGCCACGTCCCTGATAGCGTCGTGACTTCTCAAAAAGTCTTCTATCTGTACAGGGTAAAGATTTTCTCCACCACTTATAATAACGTCCTTTTTGCGGTCAACAAGGTAAATAAATCCGTCCTCGTCCTCCTGAGCCATGTCGCCCGTGAAAAGCCAGCCGTCCTTGAGAGTTTCAGCCGTCGCCTTTGGATCTCTGTAGTAGCAGGTCATAACGCCGGGACCTTTTACGCAAAGCTCGCCCACTTCGCCACGCTTTACAGTGTTGCCCTTATCATCAACTATCTTGACCTTCCAGCCAAAGCCTGCCTTGCCTATTGCGCCTACCTTGTCAATGTTATCAACCCCAAGGTGTACACAGCCCGGGCCTATAGATTCGCTAAGACCATAGTTAGTGTCATATTTGTGGTTAGGGAAAACCTTTTTCCAGCGTGCAATAAGTGACGGCGGAACAGGCTGTGCGCCTATGTGCATAAGCCTCCACTGCGAAAGCTCATACTTTGAAAGTGTCACCTCACCGCTGTCAATAGCGTCAAGGATATCCTGCGCCCATGGCACAAGAAGCCATACTATAGTACACTTTTCCCTCGATACAGTATCAAGTATAAATTCAGGCTTCACGCCCTTGAGAAGCACCGCCTTGCCCCCTGAGATAAGGCTTCCGAACCAGTGCATCTTCGCACCTGTGTGATAAAGCGGAGGGATACAAAGGAATACATCATCCTTTGTCTGACCGTGATGATTCTGTTCAACTCTTGCGGCGTGCATAAGGCTCTCGTGATTGTGCAGGATAGCCTTCGGGAAGCCGGTTGTGCCTGACGAGAAGTAAATTGCCGCATCGTCCTCATCAGTAAGCTCTATGTACGGAGTAGTGCTTGCACAATTTGCAGTGAGTCTGTCATAATGCTCCGCAAATGACGGACAGTTCTCGCCAACATAGAAAAGAAGTCTGTTCTTGCTTATCTCATCAGCTATCTCCTCAACTCTGCCGATAAACTCAGGGCCAAATACAAGAATATCCACCTCGGCAAGGTCAAGACAGTATTTTATCTCTTCAGGAGTGTATCTGAAATTCAGCGGCACTGCAAGCGCACCCGTCTTGAGGATACCAAAATAAATAGGCAGCCATTCAAGACAGTTCATAAGCAGGATACCCACCTTGTCACCCTTTTTTACCCCACGGGACAAAAGCAGATTGGCAAAGCGGTTAGCCTTTTCGTTGAAAACGCTCCAGGTTATCTCACGGCGATAATGACAGACCGGGTTAGGCTCGATAAGCTCATATTCCTTCCAAGTCACACGTCTGGTTTCTCTGATCTCAGGATTGACCTCTACCAGAGCAACATCGTTTCCGAACTCTCTTGCGTTACGCTCCAGTATCTCGGTTATAGGCATACAAAAACTTCCTTTCATAATTAAAAGCTTGAAAGCTAGAAAACTTAAAAGCTTAAAAGTATTCACAAACATATATGTTATTATTTTATCATATGATGACAAAAAAGTAAAGAGATTTGAAACAGAATAAGTGACAAAGTGAAAGATAAATAATTGTGGAGTTTTTACAGAAGAAAAGTGTTTGCCCCTACCTGAATTTGAGCGAATACCGTCAAAAAAGATAACCAACAAAAAAGACAGCCCCACATGGGAGCTGTCCCTTAACTTAAAAAGTGTACCGTTTCAGATCTTATTCTTCTGCCTTTTCTTCCTCTTTGCTCGCCTCAGCCGCCTGCTGTGCCTTGAGAAGATCCCTGATCTCTGTAAGAAGCACTATGTCCACCGGTGGCTCTGCAGGCTTTTCAGGCTCTTCATGCTTGCCAAGTGACGCAAGCTTGTTTATGACCTTCATTATTACAAAAATAACGAACGCCATGATTATGAAGTTGATGACTGCCGTCAGAAATGCGCCGTAGTTTATGTACTGACTTCCTAGTAAATGTATCTTGCCCTCTACGTCAGCACCGCCTATACAGCCTATTATCGGGTTGATAAAATTCTCAGTAAATGACGTCACGATATTCTGAAACGCAGCGCCTATGATAACGCCCACTGCCAAGTCCATGACGTTTCCTTTGAGAGCAAACGCCTTGAACTCATTTACAAACTTCTTGATAAAACCTTTTTTCTTCTCTTCCATAACGGTTACGACCTTTCGTTTTTTGTTCCGAGCCACGCTCTTATGGTCATTTTATCACATATTTTGACCATTTTCAATAGTTTTTCTACAAAGCCGTACGGTTTTACGTCGTTTTGCCCATATATGTTAATGTACTGTAAATGCTTTGTAAACAAACATGAAAAGGTATTGCATTTCCCGAAATGGTGTGCTATAATGATTAAGCTGTTTGAGTGAGGGACATGACGATGGGATATAGCCAAGAGGTAAGGCAGCGGACTTTGACTCCGTCATTCCGATGGTTCGAATCCATCTATCCCAACCAAAAACAAGCTAAATCGAACAAACATTGGGGTGTCGCCAAGTGGTAAGGCAACGGACTCTGACTCCGTCATTCCGAAGGTTCGAATCCTTCCACCCCAGCCA
This sequence comes from Ruminococcus sp. AF37-20, assembly GCF_003460465.1. NCBI lineage: Bacteria > Bacillati > Bacillota > Clostridia > Eubacteriales > Oscillospiraceae > Ruminococcus > Ruminococcus sp. AF37-20. Next base: position 17,133 of record NZ_QTVE01000013.1, read on the forward strand.
CAAAAGGCCGTAGATTTTTCTGCGGCCTTTGTTTTTTATACATTCTTTCAGCAACCAAAAGAGAGGTCTTGCAATTGAGTATAAGTAAACATAAAAAACAAAATGTGAACAAAAATAATTCGGGATTGCGTGTTTACAAACCGGTAAAAACGTGTTATACTTAAAGTGCAAAAGGATTTCATCAAAGGAGGTCTGAAAAATGAAAAAGATAATAAACAGAAAAAATGCAGCGGCAGTGGCTTGCGCCGCTATGATGATATGTGCGGCAGGTGCTGTGCCTGACAGCGTGCTAAGTGTGAGTATGCCTGTGCAGGCGGCTGAAGCTGCGGAGCAGACAAGTCTGCCTCAGGTCACAGGGCTGACATCTAAAACGCCTGATATAAGCTCCATAAGACTTAGCTGGAACGCCGTGAATGGTGCGGACGGCTATTCTGTTGGAATGCGTTCAAAGGGTCAGTATCCTGAGATAGCAGACGTTACGGACACTACATATCTTGTTACAGGTCTGCCTGCGGCAACAAGGGAGAACTTCAAGGTAAGAGCCTATAAGATAGTGAACGGTCAAAAGGTCTACGGCGACTATTCAGTGAACTACAATTCCGCAACAAACCCACGCCCTATAAGCGGTCTTAAAGCTCAGACGGGCAATGCTTCTGTTAGCCTTTCATGGAAAAAAGTGGGCTGTTCAAACTATCGTGTCTTTATGCTGAAAAACGGCAAGTGGAAGCAGATAGCGCAGACGAATACAAACAGCTACACTGTCATAGGACTTGACGCAGGAAGCTATACATTTAAAGTAAGAGCCTGCAAGCGTGACGATAAGGGTGCAAATCACTACGGCAAATATTCGCAGGAGATAACGGCTCAGGCTGTCAAGGTGGACAAGGTCACAGGTTTGACCTCTAGGACTCCTAGCACAAGCTCTATAAAGCTTAGCTGGAACGCTGTGAGCGGTGCGGACGGCTATTCTGTAGGAATGCGTTCAAAGGGTAAATATCCTGAGATAGCTGACGTGAAAGGCACGACCTACCTTGTTACAGGTCTGCCTGCGGCAACAAGGGAGAATTTCAAGGTAAGAGCATATAAGATAGTAGACGGAGTTAAGATATACAGCGACTATTGCGAAAATTACAATTCCGCCACAAATCCAAGACAGGTAACAGGAGTAAAAGCTTCTGACATCACCGCTTCTACCCTTGACCTTAACTGGAAGTCTGTAGGCTGTACAAGCTACAAGGTGTTTATTTACACAAACGGCAAGTGGAAGAACATAGCTTCATCTACGGTAAATTCCTGCGCAATAAACGGACTTTACCCAAAGACTACATACAGATTCAAGGTAAGAGCCTGCAAGACGGACGATAAAGGTTCAAATCACTATGGTGCATATTCCGAGGAGATAACCGTTAAGACACCAAACCACACTGTCGAGGTCATAAACGGCATGAGCTATGTTGACGGAGTTCTTTTGGCGAACAAAACATATTCTCTCCCTGCAAGCTACGACCCAAAGGGTCTGACCAAAGAAACATCAGCGGCATTCAAAAAGATGCAGACCGCTGCATATAAAGACGGCATAAGCCTGTGGGTATGCTCAGGCTACCGCTCTTATTACGATCAGAGGTATCTTTATAATATGTACTGCAACCGTGACGGCAAGGCTGCGGCAGACACCTACTCCGCAAGACCCGGCTACAGCGACCATCAGACGGGCATGGCAATAGACGTAAACAACGCCAGCGACTCATTTAACGGTACAAGAGAAGCCAAGTGGCTTGCCAACAACTGTGCGAAATATGGTTTTATAATTCGTTATCCAAAGGGCAAAGAGGCTTACACCGGTTATCAGTATGAGTCTTGGCATATAAGATATGTAGGCACGCCTTTAGCACAAAACATAACCAACAGCGGACTTTCTCTTGAAGAATACTTCGGGATAACTTCGCAATACAAGGATTGACATATGGTTCAGACCGCTGTTCACAGGCATCTGTGGGCAGCGGTCTTTTGTTATTCTCCATGCTCACTTATCACTTGAAATCTTGCATTTCACCATGATCTGTGTTATACTATATTTAAGGCAATACCGCACAAAGATTGTGCGTCAGATGCGTAGTCAGATTTTTTTCAGATCGCATAAAAATTCCGCAGGCAGATGGCGTGCAAAGCCGTCAGGCGGGCTTTGTGCGGTGTTGCCTTATATATTCCACTAAGGAGGTCATCTCTATGCTTCTTTCAGGTAAGACGGTCGTTCTCGGCGTCAGCGGCAGCATTGCGGCTTACAAGATCCCAACTTTAGCAAGACTGCTTAAAAAGCAAGGCTGCAATGTTCAGGTACTCATGACACAGAACGCCACTCAATTTATAAACCCTATCACTTTTGAATCCCTCACAGGCAACAAGTGCCTTATAGATACTTTTGACAGAAATTTTCAATACAGTGTTGAACACGTTGCTCTTGCAAAGCAGGCTGACCTTGTTATGGTCGCTCCTGCTTCCGCTAACGTTATCGGCAAGATAGCATACGGCATTGCTGACGATATGCTCACCACCACTGTCATGGCTTGCCCTTGCAAGAAAATGATATCCCCTGCCATGAACCACAATATGTATCACAATCCTATCGTTCAGGACAATATCCGGAAGCTTGAGCGTTTCGGCTACGAGATGATCGCTCCTGACAGAGGTATGCTTGCAAACGGTGATGACGGCGACGGCAGAATGCCTGAGCCTGAGGTGCTTTTTGAATACATTCTTCGGGAGCTTGCTTTTGAAAAGGACCTTGCAGGCAAAAAGGTGCTTGTTACTGCCGGTGCGACCATGGAAGCTATCGACCCTGTGAGATACATCACAAATCATTCAAGCGGAAAAATGGGCTGTGCGGTGGCTAAAGCGGCTATGCAAAGAGGTGCAAAGGTAACGTTGGTGGCAGGTCATATGGAGGTTTTGCCGCCTATGTTCGTGGACGTTGTGAACGTAAAGTCTGCGGCGGATATGTTTGAAGCTGTCACAAAGCTTGCTCCTGAGCAGGATATTATCGTAAAGGCGGCGGCTGTGGCTGATTACACCCCTGTTGCGGTGGCTGACAACAAGATAAAGAAGTCTGACGATGACATGAAGATAGAGCTAAAACGCACGCAGGATATCCTCGGCTATCTTGGTCAGCACAAACGTGACGGTCAGGTCATATGCGGTTTTTCCATGGAAACGCAGGACGTTATCAAGAACTCTGAGAAAAAGCTCACCAACAAAAACTGCGATATGATATGCGCAAACTCACTAAAGACCGCTGGCGCAGGCTTCAAGACGGACACTAATGTTATCACCCTTATCACTGAGGGCGGTGCTGTGGAGCTGCCTATTATGACCAAAGAGCAAGCCGCTCACAGGATACTTGACGAGCTTTCGGCAATGATATAAGTGTACGATAATATGTACAGATAAATAGATCACGAAGGGAAATACCCAATATGAAACGTATTGAGATATATGAAAACGGCATTAATATAGTATTTGAGATAACAGACGAGAACGAGGCGAAGCTTTTGCACTTCTCTGCTCTGCCTTTTGATGAAGCCAAGACAGCTTCATACATGGGGCTGAAAACTTTCAGACCTGTAGAGATACAGGCGAGCGGTATTGACCGCCCTGACGAGCGTCACGGAAACAAATATATCGTGACCGCACCTGGCTGGAGAATGAAGTTCAAGGACTTCCGTGATGTGAACAATGATTACGGCAGAAAGCTTGAGCTTGTGACCTTTGATGAGGTCACAGGTCTTGAAGCTGTGTCCCACTATCAGTTTTACACCGGCACGTCTGTTGTACGCTGTTGGACTACCCTTACAAACAAGGGCAGCGAGGTACAGACCATTGAATATATGTCCTCCTTTGCGCTGACGGGCGTAGAAAAAGAGGGGATTAAAAAGCCTGAAGACAAGATGAAGATATGGGTATGCCACAACTCATGGCAGCGTGAATTGCAGTGGCAGGACTACACTCTTGAACAGGTGGGGCTTGCTTCATCTGCTAAGCCTACGGAACAGCGTTCATCAAAGGTATTTGCCTGCACAAACGTCGGAAACTGGTCGGCAAAGGAATACATACCAATGGGTGTGCTTGAAAACACAGAAGCAGGCTCGGTGCTGTTTTGGCAGATAGAGCAAAACGGCTCTTGGCACTGGGAGCTTTCGGACGTGGGAGGACACTTCTATTTACAGCTTTCTGGTCCGTCGGAGATAGAGTCACACTGGTATAAAAACCTTGCACCTAACGAGAGCATAGAAAGCGTGAAATGTGCAGTAGGCTCGGTGACAGGAAGCTTTGATAAGGCTATGGGCGAGCTGACGAAATACCGCAGAAAAATACGCCGCCGCAACAAGGACAATCAGAGGCTTGCGGTAATATTCAACGACTACATGAACTGTCTGTGGGGCGACCCAACGGCTGAAAAGGAGTTTCCCCTTGTGGACGCTGCGGCAGAGGCAGGCTGTGAATATTTCTGCATTGACGCAGGCTGGTATGCTGACGGCTTTTGGTGGGACGAGGTCGGCGAATGGAAAGAGAGCAGAAAGCGTTTTCCTAACGGCGTAAAGGAAGTTGCCGACTATATACGCAAAAAGGGCATGATACCTGGGCTTTGGCTTGAAATAGAGGTCATGGGAATAAAGTGTCCGCTTGTGGACAGTGTTTGCGATGACAGTTGGTTCTTCACACGTCACGGAAAGAGAGTCTATGACAGAAGCCGTTATCAGCTTGATTTCAGAAACCCGAAAGTCCGTCCCCACGCTGACGAGGTAATAGACAGGCTCGTTTCGGAATACGGCATTGGCTACATAAAAATGGATTACAACATAGAGCCTGGTATAGGCACTGAGCAGAACTGCGACAGCGTTGGCGAGGGTCTGTGGGGTCATGAAAAGGCTTACCTTGAATGGCTTGACGGTGTTTTTGCTCGTCACCCTGACCTTATTATAGAGAACTGCTCCAGCGGTGGGCTCAGAATGGACTATGCGATGCTTTCAAGATACTCCATTCAGTCCACATCAGATCAGGACGATTACAAAAAATACTGCACCATTGCGGCGAACTCCCCTACTGCCCTTTGCCCTGAGCAATCGGCTATCTGGGCTTATCCTATCACAACAGGTGACAGAGAAGAAGTTGTTTTCAACATGATTAACGCAATGCTTCTGCGTATCCACCAGAGCGGTCATCTTGGCAACATCGACCCTGAGCGCAAGGCGCTTGTTAAGGAAGCTATCAGCGTTTACAAGAAGATAAGGGCGGACATAAAGGAAGCAGTGCCGTTCTGGAGCTTGGGACTGTCCAAATTTTCGGACGACTGGGTATCTCTCGGTCTGAGAAACGGCAGCAAGGCTTATCTTGCCGTATGGAGGAGAGAGGGCAAGAGCGACACCTGCGTTTTGCCTATCGACTTCCTCAAGGGTGTTGACGCAAGAGTGAAGTGCATTTATCCTGATTTCAGCGAAACCCCTGTGGAGTTTTCAAAGGCGACAGGCAATGTTTCCGTTAAGTTTGACAGACCTTATATGGCCAGACTTTTTGAGATAGAGTGGTAAAAAAGTTACCTGCCAATAAGGGTAACTTTTCCCCACACCGCACCTTTTGCCTTGTCCGATTTTACGGACAGTTGCTCGCCTGTGGGAGATATTATCGCTGATATTCCGCAGTTTCCTGCACGGAGGACATATCTTCTGTTCTCAACGGCTCGCATTATGCAGTGGCGGTAATGCTGTTCACGGGCGGAGCTTTTGCCAAACCATGAATCGTTGGTGGAAACGCAAATTATCTGTGCGTCCTGCTCTTTCTGTCGGCTCACAAGGCTTGGGAAAATGGACTCTATACAGATAACAGAGCCTATGGTCATGCCGTCTGAGGCGAGGGGCTTGGTGTGTCTTTCGTCTGCACATTCGCTCATAGTGTCAAGGTGGAAAATGCCTGCAAAAGGTGTCTTTTCACCGAAAGGCACAAGCACTTGTTTCAGGTAGGGCGACGACGCAATGCCGTTTTTATCATAGGCGAAAAGGGCGTTGTAATCCTTGCCGTTTTCAAGATAGAACGAGCCTGTCACAAGGGTACATCCATGGGTGGCGGCAAAGTCTGATATAAGGGAAAATTCTTTTAGCTGTTCGTCATAGTCTTTCGACACGGCAGTTTCAGGAAGCAGAACAAGGTCAGTACCCCACCGCCAACAGCTTTCCATTATAGAAAGATAGGAGCGTGCTGAGTCAAGGGCTTTACGGTGTGATTTTTCCCTGCCCTCCAGACTATCCTGTGCGCAGATAACGTCTATCTGAGGGTAGATGTTATCAAGCTTTTTGTCCAGTTTTATGGAATACAGTCCGTAGCTTAAATTTGCCCCCTGCAAAAGCAGTGCAAAGGCGGTGTAGGCAAAACGCTTTTTGCCGGTATATATCTCCCCATGCAGACCGTTGAGCAGGAAAATTATAAAGCTTGTAAGGCGGCAGCTTATGAGCGTGGCGGATTGCAAAAGCAGCGGCGAGCTTGTTACAGTGAGCCATGCCGCAGACCACGGAAACGCCAAAATCGGAACTTTCTCTTGAAGCCACTCCCCTGCTGTCAAAAGCAGGCAGAGCAAAACTATCTCAGACAAACGGTGTTTGAGATGCGGTCGCAGGGGCAGGAAAAGGCTCAGTGGAAGATACATAAGGATACACTCCCACAAGGTCAGACCTAACCACGCTAAAGCGGCAAGAGGTATAGCGGCAAAGGGCGGCAGAGGGCATATTTTCCATATGGTGAGCATAAAAGTGAGCTGAAAAAGATAATACGGTGCAAAAAAGCACAGGAAATCAAGCCTGAAAGCCCTTTTTTCATGGCAGACTGACAGGCAATGCACCATTGGCGCAAAGATAAAAAACGCAAGCCACGGCAAATTCAAGATTGATTGCATAAGTGCGCTCACTATACCCGTGAGGGCGAGGAACGCTCTCCGTGAGATTTTGGGGTCAATTATTTTCGAGATATTCATGTAAATATTATGACCCGAAAGTCGCACATAATTCACAAAACTATAAAGGGAGGCAGTAAATTGGAGATCTTTATTCCGCAGTTTGTCAGAACGGCTCTTGACAGGCTGAACGAGTGCGGCTATGAGGGCTATATAGTCGGTGGCTGTGTAAGAGATAGTTTGCTTGGAAAAACGCCCCATGATTATGATGTCTGCACAAACTGCACCCCTGACAAAATGCTTGAAGTTTTCGCAGATTTCCGCACTATTGAAACTGGGCTGAAGCATGGCACGCTCACTGTTTTGATAGAGGGCGAGCCGGTGGAGATAACCTGTTATCGCAGTGACGGAGAATATATCGGTCACAGAAAGCCTGCTCATGTGACATTTCAAAGCTCGCTGGAGGAGGACTTAAAACGTCGTGACTTTACGGTGAACGCTATGGCATACTCACCAAAAGAGGGGCTTATTGACCTTTACGGTGGACAAGGCGACCTTGAAAAAGGCATTATAAAATGCGTTGGCGAGCCTGAAAAGCGTTTTGACGAGGACGCTTTGAGGATATTAAGAGGGCTGAGATTTTCCTCATGTCTTGGATTTGATATCGAGGAAAAGACCTCAAAGGCTATACTTGAACAACGTGGGCTTTTAAAAAGCATTTCTGCCGAACGCATTACGGCGGAGCTTAAAAAGCTTCTCTGTGGAAAGGGTGCAAGGAAGATATTGCTTGACTATCGTGAGGTCATAGCGGTGTTCATACCTGAACTTCGGGAAAGCTTTGATTTCAAGCAGAACAATCCCCACCATTTTCTTGATGTTTACGGTCACATTTGTTTGAGCGTTGAGAACGTCAGACCACAGTGGCAGATGAGGCTTACTATGCTTCTTCACGACATTGGCAAGCCGAGAATGCACACTGTTGACGAGAACGGCATTTCCCACTTTAAAAAGCACCAGTTCGAGGGTGCTTACATGGCGGAGAAGATATTAAAAAGGCTCAGGATAGACAACGCTTCGGCGAAATATATTTATGAGCTTATATGGGAGCATGACAACAGGATACCTGCCACGAAAAAGTCGGTTCGGAGATTTATGGCTCAGCATGACTTTGACTTTGTTATGGATTATCTGGAGGTGCGCAGGGCTGACACATATGCCCAGTCTGACTACAAACGGCAGGAAAAGCTTGCAGAACTTGACCATATCGCAGAGCTTGCAATGGAGATAAAAGAGGACAACGAGTGTATCCACATTTGCGACCTTGACATAAACGGCAAGGATCTTATACAAATGGGTTTCAAGGGCAAGGACATCGGCATTGGACTTGAGCTTGCATTGAATGGTGTTATAGACGAAAAGGTGGAAAACAAAAAAGAGGAGCTGAAAGGCTACATTGAAAGCAACTTCAAAAGGCAAGATAAAGATAATACTTAAAGGGTTGGCACTTATGCTGTGGTGCGTGGTGATATTCATGTTCTCGGCAAACAATGCTGACGAGTCCAACAAGCAGTCAAATGCGGTGTTTAACGCAGTGATAGAATTTGTCAACCCTGTATATGACAGCCTTGACGCTACAGCGCAGGCGGAATACAAGGTCACCGCCACGTTCATCATAAGAAAGCTTGCGCATTTCAGCGAATACGCCTTGCTTGGAATACTGGCGTTTATCAATCTTTCAAAGGTGAAAAAGCTTGTATACAGAGGGCTTTTTGCGGCAGTTTTTTCTTGCATCTACGCTTCAAGCGATGAGATACATCAGCTTTTCGTGCCGGGGCGTGCAGGGCAGGTGCGTGATGTTCTTATCGACACAAGCGGTGCAGCAGCAGGAATTTTACTTGCCATACTAATACGAAAAATATGGCTCAAAAGCCGTGGGAAAAAATCGTGATAACAAAAAATATCCGTGGGGGCATTTCGCTCTCACGGATATTTTATTCTAGCAAAACCTATTGCAAATCATATCGTGACCCATTGGTATCGCCTCATTCAAAGCCTTGGCTTTACTTAAATCACTTTATCTCAAGTCTTTTGGTTTCAGGCTTTACCTCCTGCATCTTTGGCAGGTCAAGGGTCAGGATACCATTCTTGTACTCTGCGGAGATATTGCCCGTATCAATGCCTGTAAGGTCAAAGCTTCTCTGGTAAGAACCGTATGTCCTCTCACGGCGGATATACTTGTCTTTCTTATCCTCTGTCTCTGCCTTATGCTCAGCTGTAAGAACAAGATCATTGCCTGAGATGTCAAGCTTGATATCGTCCTTATCAAAGCCCGGAAGCTCTGCTTCCATTACATATTTGTCGCCCTCGTCCTTGATATCGGTCTTGAAGCTCTGGAGTGCGTTTTCTCCAAAGAAATCATTCTCAAAATCATGGAATGCGTTAAACAGGTCGTAGCTCTTTCTTTCAAATGGTGTAAGTCCAAACATATAAATTCCTCCTTGATGTGTTATATCTTAAATTGTCTTGTAAGCTTTTATAATTTATTCTGCTCTTCCATTGGTATCATTTCCTTTCTTCATTGTCTTTATGATACCCCTGCTATATGTTCATTGTGTGAAGATATTGTGAACATTAGCTGAATTTTAGCACTCTCATTATGCGAGTGCTAGCATATTAGTTTTATGAGTGCTAAAACAACGTCATGACATGATATGATAATCAGCGGGCGAACGCTGTTCGCCCCTACTGCGTCAACGCCTATCACTGCTTATCGAAGCGGTCTTTAAGAAGCTTCAAGGCTTTCTTTTCTATCCTTGAAACATAGGAACGTGAGATACCAAGGCGTTTTGCGACTTCTCGCTGCGGCAGCTGCGGCTGACCGAAAAGACCATAGCGCAGAGTGACTATCTGTCTTTCACGCTCATCAAGAGAGCTTTCGATATAGCGGTAGAGCTGTTCACTGCGAATGGAAAGCTCTATTTTGTCGGCAACGTCCTCTCCGTCTGCGATTATGTCGATAAGGCAAAGCTGATTGCCGTCCTTATCGGAGTCAACAGGCTCGTCAAAGTGGATATCGTTGGCAGACTTTTTCTGTGAGCGGAAGTGCATTAGTATCTCGTTCTCCACGCACCTGCTCCCATAGGTGGCGAAGCGACAGCCTTTCTTGTGGTCAAATGTTGACACAGCTTTTATCAGACCGATAGTGCCGATAGAGATAAGATCCTCCTGATCTGTGGAATTTGAATAATACTTTTTTATAATGTGTGCCACAAGACGGAGATTGTGTTCGATAAGCTTATCCTTTGCCGCCTTGTCGCCCTGCGCCATTCTCTCAAAACACTCACGCTCCTCCTTCGCTGAAAGCGGTTTTGGAAACACGCTGCGGCTGTCAAAATGCAGTGCAAAAAATAGAAAATTCCCCGTAAGCAGTTCAAACAATGCTGAAAACATATTTGTCCCTCCTTATATAAAGTATCGCTCATACGCTTTTTAATCATATGTGCTTCGGGGATTGTACTATTCTGATTTTCACATAAGGTCGCAAAATGTTTCTGATTTGTTAAATTTGCTGAAATATTGATTGTCTTGTTTGCTAAAATCACGAATATTGTTAATAATCTGTAAATAGACGGCATTTTACTTTTATCGTTAATCAAATGGTGATATAATTATATCAGATAGGTATGTTTTTGGGGGTGAGCGCTCATGGTAAGCATAAAAGGACGGTCGGTATTCGGAAGCATTGCAAGAGGAAAGCTGACCTTTTATCATCGTGACGAATTTATCATCAACAAGATAAAAGTGTCCGACCCTGAACTTGAATACAAAAAATATATCAAGGCTAAAAACGCTGCTCTTGTAGAGCTTGGGGAGCTTTATGACCGTGCAAGGTTAAGCGTTGGGGAAGGCGACGCTCAAATATTTGTGATACACCAAATGCTTATCACCGACGAGCAATACGACAGCAGTATTCGCACAAAGATACTTGACGAGCATTTCAATGCCGATTATGCGGTCGCAAGCACTTCAAGAAGCTTTGCGGAAATGCTGGCACAGATGGACAGCGAATATATGCAAAGCAGAGCGGCTGACGTCAAGGACGTTTCAAACAGACTTTTAAGACACATATTAAATTGCGCCGACAAGCTTCCCATACTCAGAGAGAATGCCATTATCTGCACCGGTGACCTTATGCCCTCAGAAACCCTGCTCATGGACAAGGCGAAGATAAAGGGTTTCTGCACAAGGTCCGGTTCTGTGAACTCTCATACTGCGATACTTGCGAAAAATCTTGGCATACCTGCCATTGTGAACGTTGGAACGGAGCTTTCTGACGAATACGAGGGCAAGGAAGCCGTCCTTGACGGCTACAGCGGAACGCTTTACATAGAGCCTGATGAGCATACTCTAAGACAGCTTGAATACAAGGAAGCCGTTGAGGGCAGGAAAAAAGAACTTCTCACAAGGCTCAAAGGAAGAAAGAACATCACTCGTGATGGACATGAGATAAAGATATATGCGAATATACTCAACTCTGAGGAGCTTGAATCAGCGGTAAAAAACGACGCAGGCGGGATAGGTCTTTTCAGAACGGAGTTTATGTGCTTTGACAGACCTGCTTTTCCTGACGAGGATTTTCAGTTTTACATCTACCGCAAGGCATTGGAGGCAATGGAGGGTAAAGAGGTCATAATAGGCACTTATGATATAGGTGCAGACAAAATACCTGATTGTGCAGACATGAGTGCTGAGAGAAATCCCTCTATGGGCTGTAGGGGCATACGGTTTTGTCTTGAAAGAGAAAGCATATTCAAAACACAGCTAAGGGCGTTATACAGAGCGTCTGTTTACGGACAGCTTTCAATACTTCTGCCTATGGTCATAGACGTGAGCGAGATACTGAGGGTGAAAGAGCTTATCGTGCAGGTCAAGGCAGAGCTTATAAAAGAGGGCAGGAAATTTGCCGACAATGTTAAGCTCGGGGCAATGATAGAGACCCCTTCGGCGGTGATGACAAGCGATATCATAGCCAAAGAGGTGGACTTTTTCAACATCGGCACCAACGACCTTGAACAGTTCGCTTTCGGTCTTGACAGGCAAAACCCATGCTATGACAGAGTGTCCCCGAAAAATCACAGGGCACTGCTGAGAATGATAAAAATGGTGTGCGACAACGCCCATGCAAACGGCATAAAAGCGGGCATCTGCGGTGAGATAGCAGGCGACCCAACTCTCACAGAGATATTTCTGGAGCTTGACGTTGATATGCTGTCGGTAGTTCCGTCAAGGGTACTGCCGCTGAGAAAGGTGGTAAGGAGCATAAGTCTTAAAGACCCGAAAAAGGCAGAGAATGACCTGAAGCTGTTTTTATAAAAAGGATAATTTTCCTCATTCCATATAGGCGGTGGGATACGTTATCATGCGTGTTCCACCGCCTTTTTGCTTTGCTTGCAAATACGCTAATAAGGAGAGCGAACTGTTCGCCACTACAGATATTTAAACAAAGAACGTATTTTATCTTATGGTCTGTATGGTTGTCTTATGAAAATCTTAAGCGTTTCTTAAAGCGGTTGACAGTTGAAAAAGGCTATGATAAACTTATATATGCCACTAAAAAATACGTCTGAAAAAGATAAGACACAAGGAGGAGAAACTGTGAAACTAAGAAACATAAACAGAGGTTTGGTTCTTGGCGGTGTGCTTGCGCTGGGCGTTGTATGCTACTCAGTGTATGATAACAACCAGTTCAAGACTTCCAAGCCTGAGATAGAACAGACCATGAGGGATTATATCGCAGACTTGACAAGTGCAAACGTTGGAAGCAGTGATAAGTTAAAAAGTCAACTGACAGATTTTGTGAATAAGCATTATACTGACTACACCACTTCTGACAATGAGTACGCTTCGTCAAAGTCAGGACTTCTGGAGGAAATAAACCAAGCTGAAGTTGCAAAGCAGGGTGGAGATATCACCTCGGCTGAGTATGACATAAAAGAGATGTCAATAAACAAGAGTGGAGCTGACGGAGCAAAGGTCATTATGATATATAATGTGTGCTATGACGTGTCAAAGGGTGACCCGACTTTTCTCACAACCAACGGCATAAACACCATGACGAGCGGTAACTACACAAATTCCGACAACTATGAGCCTAGCAAATCTTCATACAAGGCGATTTTCAGCTATGAATATGCTGAATTTTATCTTTTGCGTACCTCTGACGGCTGGAAGATAGCAACGTCCAGCGACTACGGATATGGCGAGGATTACAACTTTGATGATAACAACAGTGACAGCGTGGCTGATGAAAGCAAGGCTGAGTCTGAGATAGTTCCGGACAGCAGTGCAGAAAAATCCGACAGCGAGGGGGCAGACAGCGTTGAGTGATACTATTCTAAAGATAAAGGGGCTTAACAAGACCCTTGGCAAAAAGCAGATACTTCACAGCATAGATATGGAGTGTTACAGCGGCGAGGTCTACGGCTTTCTCGGTCCTAACGGCGCAGGAAAGACCACAACTATAAAGATAGCAGTGGGACTTTTACAGCTTGACGAGGGTGAGATATCCATTGACGGAAAGGATATAAGAAAAGACTTTGAGGGAGCAATGGCGAACGTGGGCGGCATTGTTGAAAATCCTGAGATGTATAAATATCTTTCGGGCATGGAAAATCTCCGTCAGTATGCAAGAATGAGAGAGGGAGTAACTGAGGAGCGTATCAAAGAGGTGGTGGAGCTTGTAAGGCTTTCAAACCGCATTAATGACAAGGTGTCGAAATACTCTCTGGGCATGCGTCAGCGTCTTGGCGTTGCGCAGGCTATCCTGCACAGACCAAAGCTTCTTATACTTGACGAGCCTACAAACGGTCTTGACCCACAGGGCATAAAGGAGCTTCGTGACATACTCAAAGAGCTTGCTCACAAGGAAGGTACTTGCGTTGTGGTATCGTCACATCTCATGAGCGAAATGGAAATGATGTGCGACAGAGTGGGCATTATCGCAAACGGAAAAATGATAGGCTCATACACAATGGAGGAGCTTATCTCACAGTCTGACAGCAGTATGGCTGAATATGTACTTGAAGTTGACGACCCGCAAAAGGCTATGGGTCTTATAAAACTCGCAGACGAGGGCAAGCGTATCGACAAGGAAACAGGTGCAGTTGTACTTTCTATCCCTGTGGAGATAGAGAAGAAAAAGATAGCGTCGGTAAACAAGACGCTTATCGAGGGCGGAGTTTCACTTTACACTGTTCACCGCAGAGAGAACAAGAAGCTTGAGGACGTATTCATCGAGCTTACAGGAGGAAAGGAAGGGGGCGTACAGATTGGCTAGATTTTTCAGACTTGTGAAAAACGAGTACATAAAGGTTTTCAAAAAGCTATCCACAAAAATAATGATCGTGCTTATAATAATATGTGCGCTTGGACTTTCAGGCATTGCGCTTTTTGCAAAGCACAATATGGAGAGCAATAACTATTCAAGCTATGACGCAACCGGTGATTATCAGCAAACCATAGATTGGCTCAAAGACACAAACGGCGACCCTAACGAGATCGCAATGTGGCAGTATCTGATCGACAACGATATCGACAGCGATGATTGGAGATATGACGTACTGTCAGCCATGTTTGCAGACGGCACCGGTGATATGTCAGGGATAAAGAAGTATCTTGACGACAACGATTGGCGTGGCTTCTGTCAATACAGGCTGGATAATGACATACTCACAGAGGGCGAAAAGTGGGAATATCAATACAGGTTGGACAAGGATATTTCCTTTGACAAGTCAAACGAGAAGAAAAACGATCTTATCATGACAGTTGCAAACGCAAAAAACACCATTGCGACCATGGGCGACGCAAAGTCTGACGGACAGAACAGCAGAGCAAAGCTGGAGGATAATATAAAACTTGCACTCTATCAGCTTGACAATGATAAGCTCGACAACACAGCAAACCAAATGACGCTGTTTGAAACAAGCGAGCCTGAGCAGATAACATTCTGGACAGTGTTTCTCACAAGCACTTCCCTTGTAACAGTAGTCGCACTGCTTGCTATCGTTATTGCAGGCGGCATTGTATCCTCCGAATTTTCACAGGGGACTGTCAAGTTCCTGCTTATTAACCCTGTTAAACGCTGGAAGATACTCATGTCAAAATACTTCACTGTCATCACAGTGGGTTACATAATGCTTTGCATACTTTTCGTGGTAATGATACCTATTACAGGGCTTATGCTCGGCTTTGACGGCTTCTCAACGCCTTATATCTATGTAAGCGGCGGCGATGTAAAAGAAATGCCTACACTGCTTTATGCGGCAGAGCAATATCTGATGAAAAGCGTTGAAATGGTGGTAATGTCAACACTGGCGTTTGCTATCTCGTCACTTGTAAGAAGCACAGCCCTTGCTATCGGCGTCAGTGTATTCACAATGTGCATAGGCTCAACGGTCACACAGCTTTTGGGTCAGCTTGGACAGGATTGGGCAAGATTCCTTGTGTTCGCAAACACAGACCTTGCTTCTATCTCAAAGGGCTACTCAATATTTGCTCAGCACAGCCTGACCTTTGCCGTAGGCGTTCTTATAGCACACATGGTGGTGTTCCTGCTCACCGCATGGGACGGCTTTACAAAGCGTTCTGTATAAAACAGAATAAAAACATCAAACGGGAGGAGAAAATCCGCCCGTTTTTTGTTGCTGAAAAGGGTAAACAAATGAACAGATTATCATATAAACATAAGATTGACAAGGCTGAATAAATATTGTATAATAGTCGAGTTGACATAAAGACCGTTTTAAAACCATAGATAATTTACAGGAGATAGATATATGTTTGAAACTTTAGTTGACGTTTTTCTTGACGCATTAATAGACAGCCTTAAGATCCTGCCTTTTCTGTTCGGAGTTTATCTGCTTATAGAGTATATAGAACATCGTTCTGCCGACAAGCTTGGAAAGGCTCTTAGAAAAATGGGACCTTTTGGTGCGATAGGAGGAAGCATACTTGGAGCAGTGCCGCAGTGCGGATTTTCCGTTGTAGCTTCCAACCTTTACTCAGGCAGGCTCATCACAATGGGAACTCTCATTTCGGTATACCTTGCCACAAGTGACGAGGCAATACCAATGATGATAGCAAACCCTGCATTTGCCGGCAAGCTTTGGCAGCTTATTCTTATAAAGGTAGCTGTGGCTATAATAGCAGGTGTGCTTGTTGACCTTATCTTAAAGCTTATGGGCAAAAAGCAGGACGAAGAGCCTTTCAAGGAGATATGCGAGGACTGCGACTGCGAACACCACAGTATTTTGCACTCGGCACTTCACCACACTGTAAGCATAATACTTTTTATATTTGCGGTAAACCTTATTCTCGGTGCAGTAATGGAGTTTGCAGGAGAGGACACAGTAAAGACCCTGCTTATGTCTGACAGCATAGTTCAGCCGTTCATAGCAGGAATAATAGGCTTTATCCCGAACTGTGCGGCTTCTGTTGTTCTCACTCAGCTTTATATCGAGGGCGTTGTGAGCTTCGGCTCGCTTATCGCAGGACTTTGCACAGGAGCAGGAGTGGGACTTCTGGTGCTTTTCAAGACCAACAAGCACAACATGAAAGAGAATTTCGCCATAATGGGAATACTTTATGTTTTCGGTGTGGCAGCAGGCTTTGTGGCAAGTCTGTTCTAAAATATGATAGACAGATAAAAGGAGCAATTCGCAATGAACTGCTCCTTTTTGTTTGCAAAAATTCTTCGTATGTATAATGGGTTGTGATAGGCGGGCGACCCACGGTCGCACCTACACTACATCATATCCTCAATAAGATAAGGCAGGCTTATGCGGAAGCAAACGCCGCCTTTTTTCATATCGTTTTCTACCTCTATGCTGCCCTCGGAAAGCTCGATTATCCTTTTTACAAGTGCAAGTCCAAGACCGTTGCCCTCTGTTGCACGGGAGCGGTCGCCCTGATAGAACTTATCAAATATCTTCGCCTTTACGTCAGGGGCTATAGACGGACCGTTGTCCCATATCTCCGCCGAAATATTCTTCTCGCTGCGGAAAAGCTTCACGCTTATCTTTCCGCCCTCCGGGGTGAACTTGATAGCGTTGTTGATGATATTCTGCCATATCTGCGCCATAAGCTCCTCACTGCCCACATACATGATATCCTCAAGGTCGATATCAAGGTCGATTTTTTTCTTCGACCACTCAGGTTCAAGCACAAGAAGTATTTTTCTTATCTGCTCGTCAAGAGAAAATCTTGTCTTTTTGCCCACTGTTTTCTGATTTTCAAGCTTTGTGAGCCTCAAAATATTTGACGAAAGCTTTGAAAGCCGTGATGTTTCGTCGATTATTATCTGCGTGTATTCCTCACGCTCCTGCTCGGTTATATCGTCAGATTGCAGAAGCTTTGCAAAGCCCTGTATGGAAGCCAGAGGCGTTTTGAACTCGTGGGAAACGTTTGAGATAAAATCGCCTCTCAGCGTTTCCGTACCTGCAAGCTCCTCAGCCATTTTGTTAAAGTTCTGCGCAAGTATGCTGTATTCAGGATCAGACGGCTCTCTTACTCTTACCTTAAAATTGCCCTTTGCTATCTCAGCCGCCGCCGCACTAAGATCTCGTATAGGCTGTATAATGCTTCGGCTCATGAACGCTGTTATAATAGTACCGATAACGATACAGACCATAAAAGCTATGATGACAACAAGGTTTACTACCCAGTAAACGCTGTCGCTTGAAAAGCTGTCTATGATAACGAACTTATCATAGACCTGGGAGATTATAGTTGCGTTAGGCACAACACCCTCTGAGGACACATAATATCCCTTATGCACGATATCCGCAAAATGGTCGTGTACTCTTGAATCGTTTTTATCCACCACTGACAGACTATAGGCTGAATTGTTCACAATGGAAACTATCTCGTCAACAGTAAAACCGCCCTTTTCTTCAAGCTGATCCATTGCCATGGAAAGCTCCACCAACTGCTGTTCGGCATTGCTTTTCATTACAGGACTGCACACCATTACAAGCACTGACACCGATATAGAAGCCGACACCAGCATCACAAAGAAAAACATAAGAGTCAGCTTAAACTGCAAACTTGTTTTATTTTTGGTCTTTTTCTTATCCAAACCCCTCACCCCTCAGGCTTATCTATCACTGCTTTTTCACAGCCTTATAGCCAAGTCCACGAACCGTGACAATATCGAATGACTCACAGCTTCCGTAACGCTCTCTCAGCCTTTTAACGTGAACGTCAACAGTACGCTCATCAACGTCCTTATCCATGCCCCAAAGCTCGTCAAGGAGCTGACGGCGTGTGAATATCTTGTCAGGGTAGCTGAGCAGTTTAAAAAGCAGTTTGAACTCCATTTGCGGTATAGTTTCCGCCGCACCGCCGTCAACCGCCACGCTCATAGCGTCATAATCAAGCACGCAGTTTCCCACAGTAAGAGAATGTTCCGACGCCATTTTTGAACGCCTTAAAAGCGCACCCACACGGAGTATCATCTCATTTATATCAATAGGCTTTACCATATAATCGTCTGTGCCGGCAGAAAAGCCCTCCTGCTTGTCCTCGAAGGTCTCCTTTGCGGTGACCATAAGTATAGGCAGGTTGAAATCAGCCTTTCTGAGCTGTCTTGTAAGCTCATAGCCGTCCATATTCGGCATCATTATATCTGAAATTATAAGGTCAATATTCGTTTTTTCAAGAACGTCCAAAGCCTCCAGACCGTCATTTGCAAGAAAAGTCACATAGCCATGCTGTTTAAGTGCGGCAGACATGAGCTTTCTAAGGCTTGCGTCGTCCTCCACCACAAGTATCTGAAACATAAAATATCCTCCCTCGTAAAAAAGAATTCCCCAATAATGACATTATAGCTTATAATTGTGAACTGGTGATTAACATTTATTTTTTTCAAAAAACTCTCCGAAATCCCCTGAAAATTCATATTCGGTTCACACAGAACTGGTATTATATAATCACAGCAGAAGATACAAAAAAAGCTTTGGTAATTGGTAAAACTTAAAGTCAGGTTTTTATCTTCTTTCCCTCTGCGATTCCCCAAGTCGCTGATACATTTCCTCGTCTTTAGGTTTTACCAAATACCAAAGAATCCCTTTCATAATTCTATAAAAATTAATGCTCATTTCAGCCGATGGAAGTGGGTATTAATTTTTTTATTGCTCTTTTAAGACAAGATACGACAAAAAACCGCAGAAGCCATATAAAATGACCTCTGCGGATATTTTTTTGCCTTTATTAGCCGTTAGCTGCAAAGCTTTTCACGAAGCTCAGCCGCCTTTCCAAGAAGCGCACAGATGTAGCTGTCCACATCAGGCTTTGCAAATCCGCCAAGCGCTGAGCCTTTGAGCTTTCGCTGACCTGTTTCTCCGGGGATAACAAAGTTATCACCGTTCTTTTTCTTTTCGATAGCCGACTCCAGCATATAGATCTCGCTTGTTATGGTGTCGATATATTTTAATGTATCAAGCTTATCATAGCCGCCAAAAAAACACGTTTTCAGACTATCCATTATTCTTCCCCCTGCCTTACTGCTGTTTTGCACAGCAATTGTTATCAAAGCCTACAATCTTTATTTGGTTTAATTATATCACAAATACTTAGCTTTGTCAATAGGTTTGAAAATGAATGTTCACATTTAAGTAATTTTATATGAATTTTCGTGGCGTTTTCTGTTGAATCGTTATATATATAAAAAGCAGCCCTTGCAGACTGCGTTTTTACGTTATATAAGTCTTTTGATTATAGTGATGTTGTTGTATCTTGAAAAATACTCAACATTTGAAATAACGATACCAGTGGCAGTGTTCTGGGCGTGTACCATTTTGCCGTCGCCGATATAGATAGCAACGTGGTAAATGCTCGAGATCGACGCTCCGCCAAAGAAGATAACGTCGCCCTTCTTCATGTTGTTATATGAAACTGTAGTGCCGTATAAAGCCTGCGAAGCCGCATAGTGCGGAAGATTTATTCCCACCTGTGCGAACGAGAGCATCACAAGACCCGAACAATCCGTTGCACCAAACTGTGAACCGCCCCATACATACGCTCCGCCCACCATGCTTTTGGCATATGAAACAACAGTGTCTATTTTAGAACCGCTTGAATTATCAGGCTTAGGTGCAGGCGCTGCTGTTGTTGTGGTAGTGGTCTTTTTGCTTGTTTCAGGCTTTGGCTTAGCTGTTTCCTGCGGAGTTGTGGTAGTCTGAACCGTAGTTTCGTCAGGCTTTTCCGTTTGAGCCGGCTTCTTCGTGGTGGTGGTCTTTTCACCGCTGTTACCACTCTTTTTGGTGGTGGTAGTCTTTTTCTTGGTGGTGGTCGCAGTCGTGGTGGTATTCGCCTTTGAGGACACCTCCGAATACTTATTGTCCACCTGCTGTGACTTATTTTCAAGGTCGCTCTTATCGTTCTTTATCTGCTCGATAAGCTTGCCCGACTCCTGCTCCATTTTCAAAAGCTCCGCCTGCTCGCCCGCCAAAGTTTTCTGCTCCTTGGCATATTCCTCAGCCTTTGCTTTGAGCTGTTTTATCTGCTCATCAAGCTCCGCCTTGGTCTTTTCAAGCTTTTTATACTGATCCAAAAGCTCGTTAAGCTCGTCATTATCGTGCTTTGCAACTCTCGTCACAAGCTCTATCCTCATAAGAACGTCATAAAAATCAGATGAATTTATCAGCACGTTTGTGTACGAATTTGCTCCGCCTGCAACATACATTGCACGAATACGCTCCATAAAATCGTCCTTGCCCTCGTTTATTGCAGCTTCCTGCAAGTCAAGGCTGTGCTGAGTGTCAAGCTGTTTGCCGTCAAGCTCTGCCATTTGGTCTTCAAGCTCAGAGGAATATTTCTCTGAATTTGCTATCTTTTTCTGTATGGACTTATATTTTTTCTTTATAGCCTCAAGGTTATCCTGCTCGTCGGCAAGCTTTTTGTCAGCGTCAGCTATCTGCTTATCAAGCTCCTGCTGTTGCTTTTTTAGCTCTTCAAGCTGACTGCTGTATGTATCGTTATCCGCCATTACGACATCTTTCACACTGTTGTCAGAAAAACCAAAGGCGACAAAAGCTATGCACAGAGCCATACAGCCTGTGGCTATTCTTTTCATGGGGTAAATTTTTTTCATAATATCAGTTCTCCAAAATATAAGCGTATTATATATTTCTCACGCTGTAACGTTTATGTAGTCCCTTTTATTATAACGCAAAACCCCGTTCTTGTCAAGAAACCGACCGCTAAAAGCTGTATTTTCGGCATTTTAAGACAATTCGCCACACATATTTTGTGCGTTATTGCACCTATTCTCCTCCGAACATCTCACCCAAGGTCTTTCCTATAAGCTCGCCTGTATACTGTGCCTGAGTGATAGAATTGCCGTGACTTCCCACCTCTATAAGAAGCGAGCCGGTGGTCAAGTCCTGATTATAGTGGCGATAGTCGAAAAGTACAGGCCTTGTAAGCCCCTGCCAATCGCTCTCCAAAGCCGACTGCAAGGCACAGGCAAAGTGAAAATTCTTCATATAGTCAGGCATACCCATAGTGCCGTCATCACACCCTGATATTATCATAAGCTGAGCCGCTTCCCTGCCCTCTATCTCCGCCACAGGTGCAAGCCTTGTGCCGTCCTCACGCTCTATGCCGTCACGGTGAACGTCAAGGCACACCTTTATAGAGGGGTACTCCTCCAATATCTGCTTTACCGCCATACGGCTCGAATCGTAAGACCCGTCATAGCTTGGATAATCATGCACAAGTGTATCGTGGATATACGCAACGCCTGCTTTGTCAAGCTGTTCGCATATCTTGTCCCCTACCGACAGCATATTCATTTCGGGGTCGGTAGTCTTGCAGGAAAAGGAGCTGTCATAATGGTCTTTGTCTGTTGGCTCAAAGCTTTCCGTGGCGTGGGTGTGATAAATAAGTATCTGCGGCTCAGAGGAATTTCCGTCTATTTGAAAATCATACGGCTTTGAGCTTTCCTCGTAAAGCTCATCATTTGAAAGCTCCGTGCAGTTTCTTACCTGACCGCCGCCGTCAAGATCGAAATACTGCTCGCCGTCATATCTGCCGTAGGTGTATTTTTCTATAACACCGTCATTTCCCTCCATGCTTGCAGGATATGGTATCTTGTCAGTCACGTCCTGTGCAGGCAAAGGACTTGGCACTTCTGCGCTTACAGAGGGCGTTTGCTTCTCCTGTGGTGCCATATCCATATCCCATATGCTGTGCTTTGACACCACCGCTGCTTCAAGCTTGTTTGATACCACAGGCTTTGATGCCGTGTCCGTTTCACTTTCCATAGCGAAACAAGGCTTGTATTCTCCCATAGCCACCCCTGCCGCCACAGCCGCCACCCTGCTGAACCTGCTTGCAGATCTTGCATAAAGCCATATCCCCGTGGGCATAACGAACGCCACAATTATAACTGCAACACAACGCAGGCAAACTTTCTTTATATCCAATGCTGTCACTCCCATGTACATCTTAGTATTATAATGTATATGCAGGACGAGCCGTCATATTACCTGCCCAGCTTCACCTTAACAGGCTTGCCCACTGTCATAGAGTCATGGGTCACGTTGCAGTCATAGCATAGTATCTTCACGCCCTTTCGGGAAGCTTTCTCCAAAGCCTCTCCGAACTCAGGGTGAGTGTCATAATTTGGAGTGAAATATTTCACATCGCTCATCTGAACGAGTATCATTATATAAGCCTCATACCCCTCGTCAAGGCAGTGAGAAAGCTCCTCTATATGCTTCACCCCACGGAGGGTAGGAGCGTCAGGAAAAAGCACAACTCCGTCCTTCTCCAGCGTACAGCCCTTGACTTCCATGAAAATTTTTCTGTCCTGCGACTCTAAGTAAAAATCAAAGCGTGAATTGCCGTATTTCTTTTCGGGATAGACCGAGAAGCCCTCGCCAAAAGGCATTTTTTCTCTCAGCCACTCCCCTACCGCCTTATTGGGGGCTTGGCTGTCCATGTTTATGAGCCTGTCACCTTTTTCCACTGCAACAAGGTCAAAAGCGGTCTTTCTTGACGCACTGTCTGAATGTTCAAGCCAAACAGTACACCCCTCGATCAAAAGCTCTTTGCATCTGCCCGTATTTTTCACATGGCAGACCTCGGCTTTACCGTCTATCTCAACGTTGGCGATAAACCTGTTCGGTCTTGATAGAAATTTGCCTTTATGTATATTATCGTATCTCATAATTCGCTCCTTTTATTCTTACTATTCACATTATACCACAAATATGTTTGATTATAAATACCTAAATCATGCTTTCTTAGCTTTGCTGATTTGTGGTTCGATACGAAAAGGGAAAAATATTTCACAAAATCTATTGACGTTATTTGTGAAATGTGTTATAGTTTTGAGTATAGGTTATATAACTATAATAATTTATTAAAATTTCAGAAAGAGGTATTTATATGAAAAAAATAACTGCACTTCTCGTTTCACTTATAATGTCATGCGCAGTAATGGCAGGCTGTTCTGACAGCAGTTCTTCAAGCTCATCAAAAGCAGACAGCACATCAAAGGCAGAAACAAGCGCAGCCGCTGACGAGTCAACCGCTTCAGAAGCAGGCACAGCCACAGATCTCGAGGATACTCTCACAGCGCAGTATACAAAGAAGATACAGGGCGAGAGCCTTGCTATCGACATGACAGTGGCAAGCGAATATGACAATTCATCAGCCGTTGTTGAGATAGCAGGCGGCAATATGCACATGAAAATGAAAGTTATGGGCGTGGATATGGACATCTATAGTATCGACGGCGTTATGTACACACTTGACAGCGAGTCAAAAACGTATTACACTGTTGATATGGAAGAATCTATCGACGACTTCAAGAGCGAGATAGGCTACGGCATTAACGACAGCTACAAGTTCATAAGCTCTGAAACAACTGACGACGGTCTTATCTGCGAAACTTTTGAAAAAGCAGAAGATTCGGGCATTGAGCTTGAATCAGGCGTAACTCTCGACACAAGCAATTCTGACGATAATTCTTTCACAACAACATTCAAGTATTACTTCAATGCTGACACAAAGGATCTGGTTAAGATAGAAACTATTTCTGACGGCTCAACGACTACTGTTACAGTAAACTCATTCACAACTGAAAACGTTGAAGTCAAGCTCCCTGACGATTTTGACAGTTGGACAGAGCAGTCTTTCGATATGAGCACTGACGATATCCCTTATGACGCTGAACTCGATGTTGAGTCAGGCGCTGAGTCAGCCGAGTAATTCTTGTCATTTTTCGGAGGCAAAATATTATGAACAAGAAAATGGTAACTATTATTGCAGCTTTGGCAATGTGTACAGCAATGGCAGGCTGCACTGAGAACGATACTGCAAGCTCTTCAAAGGCTGAAACAACTACTACAACAACGGCTGCCGCAGAGTCTGCCGCTCCTGCTGAAAGCACAGCAGACGAAAGCACAGCTGACAGCACTTCCACAAACGCAGGCACAACAGATTATGACGTTGACGGCGATTTCAGAGCATTTGAGCAGCTCAAAGAAAAATATGCAGACGGCTACCTCGTTACACTTGAGGGGCAGATGTCAAACAGCGGAACAAAATATACTATCTGCGTAAAGGATGGCAAGGCTTACGAGTCAAGCACCATACAGGGCATGAAGTCATATGCTGTTTACCCAGGCGACGGCAAGAAGTATAACGTTTCTGAGGCAACAACTACTTACTCGGTAAATGAAGCTGACGAGAACGCTTGGAAGGACTCTGACATTCTTTTCGGTGCGGCTCTCGATTTCGACCACGCATATGTTGACGCAAGCACAAATGTTGTTCACGAATACTATAAGCTCGACAGTGCCGTTGCAGGTGCTGAGGGTCAGATAGTTTACAGTTTTGACGGCGCTACATATGACCTTCAGCAGATAGTTCTGCTCCCAGAGGGTGCTGACGAATCAAATGCAGTTTATTTCACTGTAGATTCCATAGGCGAAGCGGACGACAGCCTGCTTGCCGTTCCAGACCTTTCTGCTTATACAGAAGAATAATTATATCGGATATTTTTCCAACATTGGGCGGACAGACCACTGCGGTCTGCCCGCTTTTTGCATTTTCAGCAAAGCGTTGTGCAATATGACGGAAAAGAAGTTCAAATATTTTTGAAATTTGTGAGAAAAATAGTCTTAAACCCCTTGACAAAATTGTCAAAAGGGTATAAACTATACTTAGCACTCGAGAAGAAAGAGTGCTAACACTTAAATACAATAAGTGCTAACAAGAAGAACGGGTGGTGAGCAAATGGACGACCGCAAGCTGAAAATACTTTCAGCGGTAGTCAATGAATATATCGTAACAGGCGAGCCTGTAGGCTCAAAGGCGATAATGGCTCACGTCAAAGCGTCCTCAGCGACCATAAGAAATGAAATGGCAGAGCTTGAGAAGCAAGGCTATCTCGAACAGCCACACACCTCCGCAGGCAGGATACCAACATATAAGGGCTACAGGCTTTATGTTGACCAGCTCATGGAACAAAACCAGCTTACAGCAAATGAAAAGAAGATGCTGGATTCAATGATACCGCAGGAATATGTCACAGAGGAAGATCTTGTGAACAAGGCTTCAATGGCATTGGCGGATCTTACGAAATGTGCGGCAGTGGTCGCAAACGCAACGCCAAAGTTCTCCCTTATCTCAAAGGTAGAGGTAATACCTGCAGGAAAGAGAATGTACGTTATTTTGATGATAACGTCCAACGGCTCTATTAAGAATAAGGTTTGCCGATTGGAGTTCGACCTCAGTCAGGATCAGCTTGAGTTTTTTGATAACTTCGTAAAGGAAAATCTCAACGGCGTGCCTATCGACAGTCTTTCGGACGCTTATCTTGAAAAGCTCACAGAAGCAATGGGAACGTACATGATGACCCTTTCACCGCTTGTTTCCGAGATAATGAAGATGACAAAGGAAATGAGCAGCGTGTCTATCAAAGGTCAGAGTAATCTTCTCACCTGCAAGGACTTCAACCAAAATGAGATAATAAGCTTTCTCGATAATCAGAAGGAGCTTAAAGGATTTATAGACGAAACGTTCTCAGGGCTTCACGTTATGTTCTCCCCTGAGCGTGACGGATTTGTTATCCACAACTCCTCTATTATAACAGCTCCGTTCTCAAAGGACGGCAAAACAGCAGGTGCGCTGGGGCTTATAGGACCTATGAGGCTCGACTATGCGAAGTTTATCCCATATCTCGAGTATTTCACAGGAAAGATATCGGAAATGATATCCGAAAAGCCACAAGAGCAAAACAAAGAAGATGACGAAAATGAATAAAAAGAAAGGCAGGCGGCGTAAATTGAGTAAGGAAACTGAAAAGGACACCGAGCTTGAAAAAGAGGAAAACACCTCTGCTGAAAGCGAAGAAGTGAAAGAAGCGGCGGATACCGCAGAAAATGCCACTGAGGATACAGAGAAAAAGGCGGAGGAGAGCGAAACAGAAAAGCTGAAAAAAGAGCTTGCCGAAGCAAATGACAAGTATCTCAGACTTATGGCTGAATATGATAATTTCAGAAAAAGAAGCGCAAAGGAAAGACTGGAGCTTACAGACACAGCAAAGGGAAATGTGATAAACGGCTTCCTACCGGTGTTTGACAACTTTGAAAGAGCGTTAGGCACAGAAACTCAGGACGCAGTTTATAAACAGGGTGTTGAAATGATCTTCAATCAGTTCAGTGACGCTCTGAAAAAACTCAACGTTGAGGTCATGGAGCTTGCAGGCAAGGAATTTGACCCGAACGTTGCAACGGCTGTAAGCACAGTTGACGACCCTGACCTCGGTGAAAATATTGTGGCGCAGGTTCTCCAAAACGGCTACACCATAGGCGGCAAGGTCATAAGACACGCAATGGTAATAGTCGCAAACCCATAAACAAAGACATCGGGACTAAAGGTCTTGATATAAATTAAGTAAATTTTGAAAGGACTTGATCTTATGAGCAAAATCATCGGTATAGATTTAGGTACAACAAACTCTTGTGTAGCAGTTATGGAGGGCGGCGAAGCCGTTGTTATCCCTAACAGCGAGGGTGCAAGAACAACTCCGTCAGTAGTTGGCGTTTCAAAGAACGGCGACAGACTTATCGGTCAGGTAGCAAAAAGACAGGCTGTTACAAACTATGACAACACTGTAATTTCTATCAAGAGACATATGGGCTCTGACTACAAGGCTCACATGGGCGGCAAGGATTACACTCCACAGGAGATCTCAGCTATGATACTTCAGAAGCTGAAAGCTGACGCAGAAGCTTATCTGGGTGAAAAGGTAACAGAAGCCGTTATCACAGTTCCTGCTTACTTCACAGACGCACAAAGACAGGCTACTAAGGACGCAGGTCAGATCGCAGGTCTGACAGTAAAGAGAATAATCAACGAGCCAACAGCCGCTGCACTTTCTTACGGAATCGATAAGGAAGACGATCAGAAGGTCATGGTTTACGACCTGGGCGGCGGTACATTCGATGTATCTATCATCGAAATGGGCGACGGTGTTACAGAGGTTCTTGCTACAGCAGGTAACAACCACCTTGGCGGTGACGACTTCGACCAGAGAATTATCGACTGGATGATCGCAGAGTTCAAGAAGACTGAGGGTGTTGACCTCTCAGGGGATAAAATGGCAATGCAGAGACTTAAGGAAGCTGCTGAGAAGGCTAAGATAGAGCTTTCTTCTACTGCTTCATCAACTATCTCTCTCCCATTCATCACAGCAGACGCTACAGGTCCAAAGCATCTTGAAATGACACTTACACAGGCTAAATTCAACGAAATGACAGCAGACCTTGTTGAGTCAACAATGGGACCGGTTCGTCAGGCACTTTCAGATTCTGGTCTGTCAGCTAACGACCTCCAGAAAGTCCTTATGGTCGGCGGTTCTTCAAGAATACCAGCCGTTCAGGAAGCTGTTAAGAAATTCCTTGGCAAAGAGCCATTCAAGGGCATCAACCCGGATGAGTGCGTAGCACTTGGCGCTGCATATCAGGGCGGCGTACTTGCAGGCGACGTTAAGGACGGTCTGCTCCTCCTCGATGTAACTCCACTGTCACTTGGTCTTGAAACAATGGGCGGTATCTGCACAAAGATCATCGAGAGAAATACAACTATCCCTACAAAGAAGTCACAGATATTCTCAACTGCCGCTGATAATCAGTCAGCCGTTGATATCAACGTACTTCAGGGTGAGCGTGAGTTTGCTAAGGACAACAAACAGCTCGGTATGTTCAGACTTGACGGAATCGCTCCTGCTCCAAGAGGTGTTCCACAGATCGAGGTAACATTCGATATTGACGCTAACGGTATCGTACACGTTTCCGCTAAGGATCTTGGCACAGGCAAGGAGCAGAACATCACGATCACTTCTTCAACAAATATGTCTAAGGACGATATAGATAAGGCTGTCAAGGAAGCTGAGGCATTCGCAGCAGAGGATGCTAAGAAGAAAGAGGACGTTGACGCAAGAAACGCTGCTGACCAGCTTTGCTTCCAGGCTGAAAAGTCACTGGGCGAGTTCGGCGACAAGGTAGACGCTGCTGACAAGTCAGCTTGTCAGGCTAAGATAGACGCTCTTAAGGAAGCCCTCAAGGGTACTGATATCGAGGCTATCAAGGCTAAGCACAAGGAGCTTGAGGAAACATTCCAGGGCGTTGCAACTAAGGTATATCAGCAGGCTGCACAGGCACAGCAGGCAGCAGGCGGTGCCGCAGGCTTTGACCCTAACAACATGGGCGGAGCAAATGGCGGCAGCAACGGCGGCGCTTCAAACAACGGCGGCGACGATGTTATAGACGCTGAATTTACTGACGCAGAATAAATCATAACGGCTGCCTCTGCTCCGATTTTCCGAGCAGGGGCTATTGCCGTATTAAAAGGCTGTGTGAAAAGCGTGAAAGGACTATACTTACAAAAAGGAGGCAAGCCCATGCCCCAAGACTTTCACGATCTGCAGCTTACAGAGCATGGGCGTTTATATGGCTGAAAAAAGAGATTACTATGAAGTGCTTGGCGTTTCTAAAACTGCCACAGACGATGAATTAAAAAAGGCATTCCGTAAGCTTGCAAAGCAGTATCACCCTGACCTTCACCCCGGCGACAAAGAGTGCGAGGAAAAGTTCAAGGAAGTAAATGAAGCTTATGAGGTGCTTTCAGATAAAGATAAAAGAGCAAGATATGACCAGTTTGGTCATGCAGGAGTTGACCCGAACTACGGCGCAGGAGGCGGAGCAGGTGCAGGCGGCTTCGGTGGATTTGGCGACATGGGCGATATTTTCGATTCCATTTTCGGTGGATTTGGCGGTGGCTTCGGTGGCGGACGTTCTGCTAACCCTAACGCACCAAGACGTGGCGAGGATATAAGAGCGAACGTTGTTCTTGACTTCATGGAAGCCTGCAAGGGCAAGACTGTGAAAATTCGCATAAACAGAGCCGAAAAATGTCCTGACTGTCACGGCACAGGCGCAGCCGCAGGTTCTTCGCCTAAGACCTGTCCTGACTGCCACGGCACCGGTACAGTAAGGATAACACAGAGAACGCCTTTCGGAAACATCGCTCAGACCACGACTTGCAGTCGCTGTGGCGGTAAGGGTCAGATAATCGACAACCCTTGCCATACCTGCAATGGTCAAGGCAGAGTAAAGAAGGTATCTGAAAAGGAGATAAACGTTCCTGCTGGCATCGACGATGGTCAGACGCTTAGAGTAGGCGGTGAGGGCAACTGCGGTATAAACGGGGGTCCTAACGGCGACCTGCACATCAACATTACAGTTCGACCTGACCCTATTTTCGAGCGTGACGGCTATGACGTGTGGACAGAGATACCGCTTACTTATGCACAGGCTACTCTCGGTGACGAGATAACAGTTCCTACAGTTGACGGCAAGGTAAAATACACAGTGCCGGAGGGTACACAGACAGGCACAGTGTTCCGCCTGAGAGGCAAGGGCATAAAGAAGGTAAACAGAAACGACCACGGCGACCACTACGTTCGTGTAACAGTTGAAGTTCCACGCAATCTGACCAAAGAGCAGAAAGAAAAGCTCCGTGACTACGAAAAGTCCCTCGGTGAAAAGAACTACGCAAAGCGCAAAACATTCTTTGACAAGCTCAAAGACAAATTCAAATAACAAAAAGGAGAACGGCACAAGCTGTTCTCCCTTTTTTGTTTGCAATAAAAAAATGCCGCAGGAAGACCCACGGCAATTATCATCTTATCAAGCCATACCTGTGTGCTTTTTGATAGCCGCAAAGGACTCCGCACTGATAACGTGTTCCATACGGCAAGCGTCCTCTACTGCAACTTTCTCGTCAACACCAAGCTTTATGAGCCACTGTGAAAGCAACGTATGACGCTCATACATTTTCTCGGCTATCTCCAAGCCCTTGTCTGTCAAACGAATATAACCGTCCTTGTCGACAGTTATATAGCCGTTCTCACGGAGATTTTTCATTGCCACACTTACGCTCGGCTTTGAAAACTCAAGTTCGTTTACTATATCTATGCTTCTTACCTCGCCTTTGCCCTTGCGCTGGCTGAGAATAAGTATCGTTTCGAGATAATTTTCAGCTGATTCTCTTATCTGCATTATAACGTCCCTCCCTAGAACAAGTTTGTCATCAGGTCATCACGACTATTATATCACATTTCAAACCGCATTTCAAGTGCAAGCACGCTTTTTCAGCGATTTCGATAAACTTTACATCAATGAATTGTGTTGATATACAAAGGCACTGCTCACAAAAAGCAGTGCCTTTAAAGCTGTCTGTTATTTACTGTATACCGCACTCGTCATAGTCTTTCCACTTTTCGGCATACTCCTTATCCTCAAAATATTTGTATACAAAAAGTGCAGTTGACGCAACAACAAGTATCATCGCACCCATTAAAGTCCAGAACGACTTCCTTCTTGAATAGTTTGACATAACAAAACTTCCTTTCTTTCGCAATAGCATACAAAAACTTGCGGCTATCGCTCATAGCTTTGTTATAATTATACTACACAATGCTCTTTCTGTCAATTATTTTCACAGGATTTTCAGATATATTTTTCCGAGTAAAAGTGCAGAAATTCCTCAAGGCAAAGCCCTCCTGCGGCAATGATACGAGCGGCTTCAACGCCCACATAACGATAATGCCACGGCTCAAAATCAATGCCGGTCATCTGCTCTTTAAGGCGAGGATAGCGAAGGATAAAGCCGAAATCTGCGGCATTTGCACAAAGCCACCGTGATTCAGGCGTCTTGTAAAAATCCTCGCTCACATCATTGTCACCCTCTCTGCCGAGATCCACAGCAAGCCCTGTGTTGTGTTCGCTTGACCCTGGGAGAGCGAGAGTTCTGCCCACCTTTTCCACAGCCTTTTCATAACTCAGACCGCCCCACATTTCGTGAGATACTTCACGCTCCCAAAGCATCTGCTGATATTCAAAAGAGCGATAGGCGGAAATAATTTTCAGCTTTATGCCGTCAGCTTCCGCCTTTTTGAGCAGAAGCCTGAGCCTGCTTCCTGCCTGAGATTCCATAAACTTGCCGTTTACCTCCGTCAACTCCACACGATCGCAAAATCCCATATCTATGGGATTGAATTTATCCACAAGCATAAGATAATCCATATACTGACCTCCTTGTCCTGATGGGGAGAAATGTTTTAACTTAGTATATGCAGATGTGTGTGGAGAGTATACACGGCGAAGCTAAATGAGGAGTGAGGAGTGAGGAGTGAGGAGTGAGGAATTAGGAATGAGGAATTAGGAATTAGCATAGCTGACCAAAGTTGTGTACAAGCACCGAGCGAAGCGACTTTGCGGCATGGCAAACTCTCCCGAATATCCGCTTGTATTCAGAATTTGCATAATTTCAGCATTGTAGGGGCTGGCGCCCTCGACAGCCCGATATTTCTCGCCTGTTGAATTGTTGAAAAATATCGCACAATGTCACCCCAAAATAATTTGGCATTAAGGATATGGCAACCACAGCATCGCTCCCCTACACATTTCAAAAAGCGGTGCAAAATTACATCATTTCACAAATTGCAACGTAAAATAGCCGTCACGGCCAGTGACCTATATCCAGCACCCGTCAACTCTGACGACCTGCCCGTGAATGTAATCTGCTCCCTCTCCACTGAGAAAACGCACAACATTCGCCACATCTCTCGGCTTGCCTATCCTGCCTGCCGGTATATCATCAACTATCACACGAACATCTTCCTCGGTCAGCTCGCCGTTCATTTTCGTGTCTATCATTCCGCAGGATACGCAGTTCACCCTTATACCGCTTATGGCAACTTCCCTCGCCAACGCCTTCGTAAATCCTATAAGCCCAGCCTTTGCCGCCGAGTATGCAACCTCGCAGGAAGCTCCCTTTTCGCCCCATACGGAGGTTATATTTATCACATTTCCACTGTGTTCCCTTATCATCTCAGGAAGCACCGCCCTGCTCATACGCATTGCGCCAAGCAGATTCACGTTCATCATCTCCCATAGCTTCTCGTCCGTCATGTCAGTAAAAAGCTCTATATCCGCTGTGCCTGCGTTGTTTACAAGAAGCGTAACAAAGCCCAAACTGTCCCTGACTTCCGCCACGCATTTATCTATACTGTCCTTGTCGCCAATGTCGCAGTAAAAAACCTCTGCACATAAGCCACGCTCTTTAAGCTCAGATACCAACGCTTCCGCCGCCGCCCTGCCATTCTTGTAGCATACAGCCACCTGCCAGCCGTCCTCAGCAAGCACCCTGCATATCTCCGAACCTATCCCACCGGAGCCACCTGTTACCAATGCTGTCTTTTTCATAAAAATACCCCCCGCAGATCATGATATACTGTAATTATATCACACCTGCGGAGGTTTTTCAACGGCTACTTTTCGTTCTCGTCTACCCATTTTCTCGCCCAGCCTGCATTCTGCTCCTGACGATTGTATACTCTGCCGTTTGGCGCAGTGTAATTATCCGTCACAACATATTCCTGTCCTGCCGAGATAACGTCATGGGGCTTGTATACCTTTGTTCCGTCTGAAGCCTGCGGGAAACGGCTCTTGTCACGCTTTTTCATGGCTATCACTCTCCTTTTTATGTTATTATCCTGCCCAAAGCTTTTGTGATTATCAGATGAAAAATCTGCATAACAGTTGAAAATATAACGATAACGTGATATAATCATTTTATACTATTTTTTATCGGGAGTATTAAAATGGAAAAATACAACAAACAAAAAGCTATACTCACCGCACTGCTGAAATGGGTGGAAACAGAGTTCTTCGGAATTTTTGTATTTCTCTTTTTTATCGCAGTTGCAAAGCCTTTCGGTGCATTGGCAAATATAATTTTCGGTCTTACAGGACTTCTCACAGTGGTCTGCCTTATGGCTGACTTTGGTCTGAAACAGGGAGAGGAAGCCAGAAATAAGGTCACATTCCACGGTGAAAAGGATTGCCCTAACTATGGCTTCACCCTTGGTCTTATTGCAAGCATACCATGCTACATAACAATGATACTGCTGATGATATCCAAAGTCAGCGGTTCGTTCAATTTCATGCCTGCCTATAAGCTTCTCGACGCCTGCTTCTATCCTCTTATAGACTGGGCTGCCCACTCTGCTGACGTCAAGGATATGTCGCCGTTCGTATTTATTATGACTGCAATATTCCCTCTGCTTTATCCTTTCTCAACGTGGATAGGCTTCAAAATATCCTACAAACAGATAGACGTAAAAGAGCGTGTGGTCTACAAGCACAAATAAAATCAAGCCTGCCGTATCAGTCCGATACGACAGGCTTTTATCTTTTGCATCAAGCGAACTCAGTTCGCCCCTACACATTAAACTATTTCATTACTGAAAATCTATCTCTATATCTTTTAGCGTCACATAGTTTACTACATTGCAGTTTTTATCGTTTGAAATGTTTGCGATAAGCGTTATCTTTGCTGTGCCTTTCACATAGTCGGCACCAATATCCGTCTTGTAGTCCTCCGTGTAGCTCTCTCCGGCTTTGAGCAAAGTGTTCACGGTGTTTCTGTCGCCATTTTCGCCATAGCTCGTGGAATTGCCCTTACTGTCCTCTGTGGTGATATACTGGTCAGTCGTGAAGTCAAGCATCATGTCCTTGTCCCAGTTGTTTGTGTAGGTAATATGGCTTATGAACTCGCCTCCGCTTACCTCATAGGAGTATTTCGCCGTGAGCCTGCCGTCCTTTGTTGTAAAGGTATTGTCCCCAACGTCCTCAAAATAGTCGATATATCCAATATCAGCTTCGTCAGCCATATCAGAATCGTCCTTGGCGACAGAAGTCACTGCTTTCTCACTAGGGTCAACATCGCCAGCGACCTCAGCGTTTTTCTTTTCGTCAGTGTATTCGCAGTTCTCATTGAGCCAGTTTTCAAGCTTTTCTGCCTTTTCACCGCCTATATCAAATTTTAATACATCTCCTGCAAAAAGCTGAACATACAGATCTCCGTTAGCAGTAAAATAAGCCGTACCGTTGACGTCAAGTCTTTCTACATAGAAGCTTATTGTTATTCCGCCCTCAATGTAATATTCATCATCATTTGTTACCGACAAATTAATATCAGGGTCGCTCTCATAAGCGTCTCCCTCATATACCGCATTGTATGAACCATTATCGTCCTTTAACAGGTCGAGCAGCTTTGAGAGGTCGGTATTAGTATACTTTCTGAGCCTGCCCATTCCTGCATCATTGTAAGCATAGTCCACACGAGCCGTTTTTTCAAGACTTACGTCATTTATTATGTCATCAAGGGTCATATCGGTCTTGCAATCAGGTGAGTATTTCCAATCATCATACCACGCCACAGAGCCGTCATCAAAGACCACCGCCAGATAAACGCTTGGTGACAAGTCCTTTATAGAATAAATATCCGCTTTTGTTGTTTCCTTTTTGTTTGTCTCATAGTTTTCCGTTTCAAGAGTCATGGTGGTGAGCTTGCTGTCAAGAAAAGACTTATCAACATGTCCCATTGAAACATATTCCACATCGTTATATTCAAACGTCTCATATTTTGCATTCATTGCATATTCGTCCCAAGGAACTCTATATGACACTGTTGCTTCCTCGTCTGCCATCTGCTGGTCAGCCGAAGCCTTTGCTTTTATATCTCTGTCCGACCTGCCTGCAAACATCATAACACCCGTCGCTGCAGCGAAAACACCGCAGGCTGCAACTGCTGCCCACTTTTTCCACACGGTTTTTATCTTTACTCCGCTTCCGCTCTGCCGACACTCCTCGATAAAATGCTCGTCAGCATTTTCCAAAGCTTTGAAAATATCCTCTCCTGTTGTTTTCATAAAAGAACTCCCTCCTTTTCAAGCAAAGCCTTTAACTTATTTCTGCTTCTGAAAAGGCTCGCCTTAACTGTGTTCAGGTTCATAGCATACTTTTTTGATATCTCTTTTATAGGCGTTGCAAACCAATATCGCTGGAGAAATATATTTCTGTCTCTCTCCTGCAACTCACCAAGAAATTCGTTTATAAGCCACTCAAGATGTCTGCCGTCGCAAAGACTCTCGGTGGTGTCATTGTCAGGTATGCACTCGTCAAGCTCCTCCAAGACCGCCGCTATCTCACCTTTTCCACGCTTTGCAGTCTTTGACGCACGATATCTGTCAAATGCGATATTTCTTGTTATCCGCCCGAAAAATGCCGACAGCATTCTGGGTTTCTGTGGCGGAATGGAGTTCCATGCCCTGAGCCAAGTTTCGTTCACGCACTCCTCCGTGTCCTCCCTGACTCCAAGAATATTGTAGCCCACAGAATAACAGTATCCGCCGTATTTTATATCCGATTGTGAGATAGCCTGCTGATCTCTGTTTTCATAAAGCTCGATTATCTTGCTGTCCTCCATTTTCCGCCCCCCTATACAATATACTTCATTGAAAGTCCTTTCACCTGTAATGACGAGATATCCGCCGAAAGGTTTTATGAAAACGCAAAATAATTATAACATAAGATAAAAAATTTTGCAACACAAAAACGACGTCCCACATCACTATGGAAACGCCGTTTTTATGAAAGAATGATTTTATGACATTGTTTTATGACAACTCGTTAAGAAGATCCATATACAATTCGTTGTAATCTGTTCTGTTGTCTTTCAGGAAAGCGATAGCCGCACGAGGGTGGCGGTTGAGCGCACCTGTGAGCATATAAGGCACGTCATAGCCCCACTGTGAACCCTTTGCCCTCTCCTCAGCAACGTACTTTTCAACAAATTTCAGTGTAGGAGTAAGCTTGTAGTTAGGGTTTCTCAGGAAGCTGAGCATCTGCTCCATGAAGCAGTTTCCTGCACCTCTGCCCATTCCGCTCATTGTAGCATCCGCAAAGCTTGCGCCGTGAGAAATGCTCTCGATAGTGTTTGCGAAAGCAAGCTGCTGATTGTTGTGCATATGAACGCCCACCTTTTTGCCACTAGCCTCAGCCACCTCGCAATACTGCGCAGTAAGTCTTCTCACCTGCTCTGGGAAAAGTGAGCCGTAGCTGTCAACAAGATAGATAACGTCAACAGGGCTTTTTGCCACAAGGTCAAGAGCCTGTGCGATATCGTCCTCACGGCTTGCAGAAACAGCCATGATGTTGATAGTTGTTTCATAGCCCATGTCGTGACAGTAATTTATCATCTCCAGCGCACCGGGCATCTGATGAGTATATGTTGCGATCCTTATCATGTCGATAACGCTCTCGCTCTTTGGCAGGATATCTTTCTTGAAATCACATCTGCCAACGTCAGCCATAACAGAAAGCTTCAAAGGGCTGTCATTCTCACCAACGATAGCTCTGATATCCTCCTCATCACAGAACTTCCACTTGCCGAACCCCTTGACGTCAAAAAGCTCCTTAGAAGCCTTGTAGCCGAACTCCATGTATTCAACGCCTGATTTTATGTTAGTTTTATAGAGTTCTTTTACAAACTCGTCTGAAAATCCAAAATTATTTACAAGTCCTCCGTCACGGATAGTTGCGTCCAGAAGCTTTATATCAGGACGATATGACATAAGGTCACCTTTCTGATTTATTGTCTTTGCCTGATTTGCCATTGTGATTACTTCCTTTCCAAAAGCAGGTACTTATCATGTCTGTATAAGTTCATCACTTTAAAGATTTTATGCTTTTAAGCTTTTACGTATTAAAGTATAACACTATTTTTCTTCCCTGTCAATAGCCCCAAAGCCCTTTAAACACATTTTTTACATTTTAATAATATTTCCCGTCATTTTACACCCAACTTTTATATACTTCTCCCTATGAAGCTTCTGCCCATTTGTAAAATTCGCCGAAAAATCATCATACGACTTGACAAAATAACCCCCTCAGAGCCACGCTCCAGGGGGTTTTATCTTTCTGTTCTCTATTAATCCATGACCGCATTAGCAAGCATAAGCTTGATACGGTTCTCCTGATTGACCTTTGTCGCACCCGGGTCATAGTCGATAGCAACTATATTAGCGTCCGGATAAGCCTGCTTGATAGTTCTTGACATACCCTTTGCAACAATATGGTTAGGCAGACAGCCGAACGGCTGAGTGCATATTATGTTTTTTGTGCCAGTTTCAGCAAGAGCCGCCATTTCTGCGGTGATGAGCCAGCCCTCGCCCATTTTAACACCCTGACTAATATACTTATCAGCACACTTTCTAAGGTGTTCAAAATCATGCGGCGGCTGGAAAATGCCCTGTTCGTTGATGACCTTTATCTGCTGCTTCTGGAACTTGTAAAGCACGTCATAACCAATGCCGTACATAAGCGTGCGGCTGGTTTTCTTGTCATAAAGCTTTTCGTCATTGATAGCGTCCGACGCACAGTAAAGCACGAAGTCCAACAGTCCTGGCACGTTAGGCTCACAGCCTTCAGACAGCAGGAAGTCGTTCAGGTGATTGTTTGCCAGAGGCGAATACTTAACGTATATCTCCCCCACGATACCTACCTTAGGTTTTTTCTCCTTTGTCCTCGGCAGCGCCGCAAAGTCTTTGAGCATAGCATTGTAAATGCTCTTTGTGTGCATATATCTGCTCGGGGTAGCAAACAGCTTTCCAAGCCTGTGCTGCCACCTTGCCAAAAGCTCGTCAGTAGAATTTTTCTCTATCTCGTAAGGCTTGCACTGATTGTAAAGAAGCATGAGCATATCGCCGTAAAGCACAGCATAAATAAGCTTCATTGCAATGGCAGGGGTGATATCTATGGAAGCGTCCTTTTCAAGTCCGCTGAAATTCAGCGACAGAACAGGCACTTCAGGGAACTGCGTTGACAGCGCCTTTCTTATAAGGTGGATATAGTTTGAAGCACGACAGCCGCCGCCCGTCTGCGACATAAGCAGAGCCGTGTGTTCAAGGTCATACTTGCCGCTTTTGAGAGCGTCCATAAACTGTCCGATAACAAGAAGCGCAGGATAGCAAGCGTCATTATGTGTGTTTTTAAGTCCCTCGTCTATAACGTTTCGTGAGCAGTTTTGCAAAAGCTCCATGTTATAGCCGTATTTTTTGTATATCGCCATGATAAGCTTGAAGTGTATAGGAAGCATATCTGGTATAAGTATAGTGTATTCCTCACGTCTTGACTTGTCAAAATAAGACCTTTTGACTCTGTCCGAGCCTGCGTGTTTTATCTCCTTTTCAGCCATTACATTGCCTCCTTGTCCATTTTCTTCTCAGCATTTGCGCTGGCTTCTTTTTCCTCCAGTGCCGCTGCCAAAGACC
Source organism: Ruminococcus sp. AF37-20 (assembly GCF_003460465.1). Taxonomy (NCBI): domain Bacteria; kingdom Bacillati; phylum Bacillota; class Clostridia; order Eubacteriales; family Oscillospiraceae; genus Ruminococcus; species Ruminococcus sp. AF37-20. Next base: position 55,823 of record NZ_QTVE01000013.1, read on the forward strand.
TGAGTCTTATCTTAGCCGCACCGAGATTCGTTATCTCGTCTATCTTTAGCTGAGTGTAAAGCTTGCCCTTTTCTTCAAGTATAGCTCTTACCTCGTCTGTTGTAACAGCGTCGATACCACAGCCGAAGGATACAAGCTGAACGAGCTGCATATCATCATTCTCGCATACATACTCTGCCGCTCTGTAAAGCCTTGAATGATAAGTCCACTGATTGAGTACGTCAAGTGGAGGTGTATCCACTTTCATCGCCACGCTGTCCTCAGTAATAACAGCAAAGCCAAGAGAAGCGATAAGCTTGTGTATGCCGTGGTTTATCTCAGGGTCGATGTGGTAAGGTCTGCCTGCCAGAACGATTATTTTCTGACCCTTTGCCCTTGCCTCAGCGATTATCTCCTGCGCCTTAGCCTCGATATCCCTATGGTATCTCACCTGCTCAGAATAAGCCTTGTTAAGCACTCCAAGCACCTGCTTTGCAGTGATGTTATACTTTGAAAGCGCTCTTGCCATTGCCTTTGCAACGTGCTTTTTGATGTTTATGTCAAGATAAGGCATGATGAAATTATCATCATTCAGCTTGTCATTGTTAGCCTTTAGAAGCTCAGGATAATAAGCAACAACAGGACAGTTATAGTGATTGTCCGACTGACCCTCGTCAGCATTGTAGCTCATGCAAGGATAGAAGATAAAGTCCACACCCTTGTCAAGGAGGCTCTCTATATGACCGTGACAAAGCTTTGCAGGATAACATACCGTATCAGACGGAATAGTTTGCTGACCCTTGTAATATGTATCTCTCGTTGACTCCTCAGACAGCACCACCTCAAAGCCAAGGCTTGTGAGCAGTGTTGAGAAAAACGGCATAAGGTCATAATAAGACAGCGCAAGCGGCAGACCTACCTTTGCAATAGGCTTTGCAGGCTTGTTGTCAGCATAAGAGAGTATCTTGTTATACTTATACTCTATCATGTTCTCCGTTCTGTCGGTTATCTTTATGCCTGCACCCTTTTCACAGCGGTTTCCGGAAGTAAATCTTCTGCCGTCATTAAATCTTATTATAGTAAGGTTGCAGTGCGCACCACAGCCACCGCACTGAACGGCTCTTGAATTGTAAGCAAATTCTTCAAGCTGAGCCTTTGTAAGAACGCTTGACTTGCCGTCCCTGCCCTGAGATTTTTCTTTTGCGAAAAGCGCACAGCCGAACGCACCCATAAGTCCCGCAATGGCAGGTCTTATAACGTTTCTGCCAAGCTCCATTTCAAATGACCTGAGCACAGCGTCGTTAAGGAACGTTCCGCCCTGAACGACTATATTCTTGCCAAGCTCGTCAATAGACTTTGCTCTTATTACCTTGTAAACTGCGTTCTTGATGATAGACGAAGAAAGTCCTGCAGAGATATCCTCAACGGAAGCTCCGTCCTTTTGCGCCTGCTTTACAGATGAGTTCATGAACACTGTACATCTTGAGCCAAGCTCCACAGGTGCTTTTGCAAACAGACCGAGCCTTGCAAACTCTGCAATGTCATATCCCATTGCACCTGCAAAAGTCTGAATGAACGAGCCACAGCCTGATGAACAAGCCTCGTTGAGCATAATGCTGTCGATAGCGTTGTTTTTTATCTTGAAGCACTTGATATCCTGTCCGCCGATGTCGATGATAAAATCAACGTCAGGACAGAAATAAGCCGCCGCCTTATAGTGCGCAACAGTTTCAACTATACCATAGTCAACGCCCAGACCTGCCTTTATAAGATCCTCACCGTAGCCTGTTACCGCAGAAGCTTTTATGTTAAGCTCAGGGGTAGCAAGGCTGTAGATCTCCTCAAGCTTTGAAGCGATTATATCCAGCGGCTGACCCTTGTTTGAGCAGTAGTGCTGATAAAGAAGCTTTCCGTCAGGTGTGATAAGCACAAGCTTTGTGGTTGTCGAGCCTGCGTCTATGCCAAGATAAGCGTCGCCCCTGTAAGTTCTGATGTCTTCATATTTAAGATCAGACTTCTTGTGTCTTTCCACGAAAGCATTATATTCCTCACGGCTTGCAAACAGTGGCTTGCCTACCACGATATTGTCAGTAGCCTTTGCGTTCACTATCTTATCGATAGCCTCATCTATAGTCATTTCCTCAGCAAGAGTGTCAGCATGAAGTGCCGCACCGAAAGCCATATAGCAGGAAGAATTTTCAGGAAGTATAGCGTGTTCCTCGTCAAGGTTCAAAGTAGTTCTGAATGCCTTTCTCAGTGCGCTGAGATATGTAAGCGGACCGCCAAGGAAAAGCACCTGACCGCCGATCTTCCTGCCCTGCGCCAGACCCGAAACTGTCTGGTCAACAACAGCTTGAAAGATAGATGCAGATATGTCCTCTTTTCTTGCGCCCTGATTAAGAAGCGGCTGAATATCAGACTTTGCGAAAACACCACATCTTGAAGCGATAGGATAAGTCTTTTCAGCCTTAAGAGCAAGGTCGTTCATCTCGTCAGGGGTAACGCCCAAAAGTCCTGCCATCTGGTCGATAAAAGCACCTGTGCCACCTGCGCATGAACCGTTCATACGCTGTTCAACGCCCCCTGTGAGGAAGATTATCTTAGCGTCCTCACCGCCAAGCTCAACCACAACGTCAGCCTTTGGATACTTCTTGTTTACAGCGATAAAAGCAGAAAAGACCTCCTGCACGAAAGAGATACCGCTTGCCTCAGCGATGCCAAGACCTGCCGAGCCTGTTATGGCTATCTTGAACTTGTCCTCAGGATAAAGCTCTCTGATAGTGCGAAGCTGCTCAGCCACCGTTTCCCTTACCTTTGAAAAATGTCTTTCATATTTGTTATAAATAAACTCGCCCTCGTCAAGAATTACCGTCTTGACCGTGGTCGAACCTACGTCTATGCCTAAATCATAAATCTTGCCCATAGTAAAAACCTCACTGATTCTCGTTTGTACACTCTTAGTTATTATATCACACTTTTTCGCAAATTACAAGCTTTTTATATTAACAAATATGTATGCGCAAAGCAAGATATCACCTACAAAAGCAAAAACGGGCGAACACTGTTCGCCCCTACAATGCAATAATTACAATGTATGGCAAAAGCGTTCGCCCGTATGAATATTCGTATAGATTTATGAAGCTTATTCCTGCTCTATAAGGCAATCAGTAAGATTAAGGTCATAGAGATTGTTGTAGGTAGGCTGCTGAACAGGCTCGCCTGCAAGTCTGTAGAATTGCTCTGAGCCGTACTTCTTGATGAAGTTTGTGGTGTGGCAATTTACTTTCAGCTCCTCGATAAACTTCTTCATAACATTGCTGTCAGTGCCATAAGCATTCTCAAGGAAGTCAAAAGCGTATTTCAGACCATTCATAGACTGCTGTGTAACGTTGTTTGCGCCATGGAGCAGATTGTTGAAGGAGTTCTGCAAAATAACAGTACAGCGGTTTTTGTTATCTCTTCCCTCGTTAGTACACTTATCAAGATAAGCTTCAAGATTGTGAAGAATCCAGTGCTGAATCTTCTTGTTAGACGGCGAGATGTTTCTTGCTCTTACCGCCTTGTCAAGGCTCTTGTTGCAGTCCATAATGTGTTCACTGATTATCTGACGGCATGAAAGACCATTGTTTATCTTCACAAGGATATCTTCCATTCTTGGGTGGATAAGTCTTATCATCTTCTCCATTTGGATACAGCTTCTCATTGTGTATGTGATGCCGTCCATAAGCAGATTCATAAGAGCCACAGCCTCCTCAGTGCCTGCCGCTCTTGCGTCAGCAATGTTCTGAGCAGTTATGCCGCCCTCGAGGATAGCGTCAACGTCATATTTCTCACGATAGTAGTTGAATCTGTCATAATATTCCGCAAAGCCCTTTGAGAACTCTGGGTTCTGTACATACTGAGCAGCCAGAGCATGGTCAACAAGGATACCGCTCTCCTCATAAAGCTGCATCATTTCAGAAAGGTCCTCCCAGCCACGGGCAGTAACAAAGCGGTAGTTGTTCTTATCGCTTGCGTCTACCATATAATAGTGGTCAGGGTGAAGCTCAAGATATGATATGATAGCAGGGTGAACGCCTGCATAGTAAGCATATTCTTTCCAAACGCCGAAATCAGGCTGACACTCGACCCTCTTAACACGGTCGAGAGTAACGATATCGAACTCAGAAACAGACTTGTTGAACTCAGGCGGGTTACCTGCTGTAACAACTACCCAACCTGCCGGAACCTGATGAAGTCCGAAAACCTTATACTGCAAGAACTGGAGCATTGCAGGAGCAAGGGACTCGGAAACGCAGTTGATCTCATCGAGGAAGAGAATACCCTCTTTGATGCCAGTGGCTTCGATAGTGTCATAAAGAGTAGCCACGATCTCACTCATCGTGTACTCGGATATCTGCACGTCAGCACCGGTGTAGTTTCTATGTACAATAACAGGCAGACCGAGGGCAGACTCTCTTGTGTGGTGGGACATCGAGTAGGTAACAAGGTTTACGCCAGTTTCCTGAGCTATCTGCTCCATGATAGCGGTCTTACCGATACCAGGTGCGCCAAGCAGGAACACAGGTCTCTGATGTTCTATGCTGATTCGGTAATCGCCAAATTCGTCTTTAATGAGATAGGCTTGTATCGCATTAAGTATCTGTTGTTTTGCGTCTTTAATATTCATAGTCATTTCTCCTCAGTGCAGTCTGAAGCTGTGAACAAAAAGCACTGCACAATTAAATAATCTTACCATTTTATTATAGACTATCTCCAAATTAAAGTCAATAGTCATCACAAGTTTTGTCAGCTTACACAAACAATTGAAAATATTTTAGTTATTCTGTATCAAAGTCATAAAATTTAACTGTTAAAATATTGATATCAGAACAGAATTTTTAACAGACTCTTAATTTTTTTCAAACGTTTTCGCCCATACCCCAGCCGACCTTATAACCTCACTGCTCACTTGGTTTTGACATCTCCCAAACAATGTGCTATAATAATAAGGTATAAAATTTTCCCTCGGAGGTCTGATCTATGCTTTATGAAATAAAAAATGATAAACTATCTATCTCAGCCGACACTTTCGGTGCTGAGCTTCACTCTATCAAACTGGACGGCAAAGAATATCTCTGGCAATGCGGTGACGCTTGGAAACGCTACGCTCCTATCCTCTTCCCGTTCATATGCTCCCCTAAAGACCGCACCTACAAGGCTGGCGGTCAGGAATATCACATGGCTGCAAACCATGGCTTCGCCCGTGACAGCGAATTTACATACGCTGGAAGCGCCAAAAATTCCGTAAGCTTTCTCCTAAAAGACAATGACGTGACACTTGCTCAATACCCATATCACTTTGAGCTTGAAGTCACCTACTCCATAAAAGGTTCAAAAGTCACCGTCACAAACACAGTAAAAAACACTGATGAAAAGGCTATGTACTTCTATCTCGGCGGTCACCCTGCTTTTATCTGCGATATCCAAGGTGGCAAATGCACAGTTGAGTACGAGAAAAACGAGCATATCGTTCAGCCTATCCCAAACGGCGAGAGGACTATCCTTGACGGTGAAAAGACTATCACTCTCACAAGAGAGCTTTTCGACTATGACGTTATCATGAAAGACCACCCTGCTTCAAAGGCTGTCACCCTGAAAAAGTCTGACGGCGGCTTTGTAAAGCTTTCATTCCCACATTCTGACTGCATTGCCGTATGGACTTCCACAGGCAACCCTGACGCTCAGTTTATCTGCCTTGAGCCTTGGACTAGCGTGCCTGTTTACGAGGACGACGCTTTTGAGGATATCGAAAACAAGCCTCACGCTATCAAGCTTGCACCTGAAGCTGTTTATACCTACAGCTACACCGTGGAGGTAGGCTGATGAGAGCGGTAATACAGAGGGTCACAAGTGCAAAAGTTGAGGTCGAGGGCAAGGTCACAGGCGAGATAGGAAAGGGCTTTCTGATACTTTTCGGAGTAGGTCAGGAGGACACTGAGGCTGACTGCGACAAGCTTGCAGACAAGATATCAAAGCTTCGCATTTTCGCTGACGAGAACGACAAGACAAATCTTTCTATAAACGATGTTGGCGGAGATATTCTTTGCGTTTCACAGTTTACCCTTTATGCAGATTGTCACCATGGCAACCGCCCGTCATTTATCTATGCAGGCAAGCCTGATGAAGCCAACAGACTTTATGAATACTTCTGCAAGGTTTGTGACGATAAAATTTCGGGCAAGGTAGAAAAGGGCGTTTTCGGTGCAGACATGAAAGTTTCACTGCTCAATGACGGTCCTTTTACTATCATTCTTGAATGCAGAAACGGAGAGATAATCCCATGAACATACAGATATTCGGCAAGTCAAAATCCTTTGACACCAAAAAGGCCGAACGTTATTTCAAAGAGCGTGGAATAAAGTTCCAATCTGTTGACCTACCTACAAAGGGTCTTAGCAAGGGCGAGCTTAACTCAGTGCTTGCGGCTGTTGGCGATATTGACAAGCTTATCGACCCAAAGGCAAAGGGAGAGCAGGCAATGCTCATAAAATATCTTGGAAGCACCGAGGAAAAGATAGAAAAGCTTCTTGACTATCCCGAGCTTTTTGCCGCACCTATCGTAAGAAACGGCAAGAAAGCCACAGTAGGCTTCTGCCCCGAGGTGTGGAAAAGCTGGGAATAGCCCTAGATGAAAATACTGTGAAAATTGCCGATATTCGTTGAAAGAGGCTTGAATTTGTGGTATAATACCATATGGAAAAGTATTTTCAGAAAGAGATGTTTTAAATGGTAATTGATTTTCACGTTCACGCCTTTAATCCAAAGGTAGCAGAAAAAGCTGTTGAAAAGCTTCAGGCTCAAAGCGGCATAACCCCTTTCACAAGAGGCACTGCAGAGGAAACTATACAGCGTTTTGACGAATGGGGCATTGACAAGGGCGTGCTGTTATCAGTGGCGACAAAGCCTGCTCAGCAGAGAGTTATAAACGATTGGTGTGCTGAACAAGACGGCGGAAGATTTATAAGCTTCGGCGGAATACACCCTGACGCTGAGGACTATGAGCAGGAGATAGCCCACATAAAGGAGCTTGGACTTCACGGCATAAAGCTTCACCCTGATTATCAGGGCTTTATGATAGATGATGAGCGCATGGACAAGATATATGACGCCATTGAAAGAGCTGACCTGCCTGTTATATTCCATTCGGGCTATGACTGCGTTTCCCCTGACCTTATCCACTCCACACCTGAGAGGGCGCTGAACATGATAAAAAAGCACCCTAAACTCAAGGTCATTCTTGCACATCTTGGTGCAAACATGATGTGGGAGCAGGTGCGTGACGTTTTGGCAGGAGTTGACGGTGAAGTTTATTTTGACACCGCTTTCACAAGTATGTGTCCTGACGAGCTTATGCAGGCTATCGTTGAAAAGCATGGGGCTGACAGGATACTTTTTGCAAGCGACTGCCCTTGGGACAGTTCCTACCTTATAAAAGAAAAGATACTGCGCTTGAACATTTCCGAGGATAACAAAGATAAAATTCTCGGCGGCAACGCAGAAAGACTTCTTGGCTTAAAATAAAATTGTGTAAATTCTGAAAAGAGGATATAAATAAATGAGATCAAAACTGCTTGCGGCTGTGCTGGCTTGTTCTGCGGTTTTCGGGCTTGCGTCATGTGGGGCAATGCTTCCAGAAAGCTCCTCTGAAACGGAGACCACCACGGGTACTGCCGCCCAGAGAGTTATAGAGACCACAAAGACCGCCACAATGGGTGACGATTATGACGAGGACGATGAGGATTACGAGGGCTACACCACCACCACTTCTGTGACGGCAGGCACACTTGAAAACCCTGACGTGAGCATTGACGAGGGCTACGACCCTGACATAATCGCAACGGCAACAAAGAGGACGACCACAACCACAACCACCACTGCCGCTGAAACCGAGGCGACTAAAAAGACCACCACCACAAAGTTCAAAAAGGACGCACTTTTCCCTTTGGGCGATGATGTGAAATACCCTGATTCTATCCCATTTCTTGTAAAGTCAGACACCTCTTATCTTAATCTCAGATACGGTCCGTCAAAGAAATATGACGTGATAGAAAAGATACCTGACGGCAAGACCATAAACGGCTATGGCGAAAGAACAGACGGTGACGGAGACATATGGGTATATGTAAAATACAATGATAAAAGCGGCTGGGTAATGAAAGAGCTTCTCAGCGGCACTGAATAAACGGAGGACAAATAATGGACAGCTTCAAGGAACAGATAGTTCGCAAGATTCCCACAAAGAACGATAAGATACAGAAAATTTTCATCATGATAGCAAGCGTGGCACTTGCCGCACTGTGCTTTATCTTCCCTTTCGGCACGCAGTTTTCTGTAATAGGCATTTTTCTTGCCGCCGCCGCACTTTATGGCGGTTATTATCTTACAACAAAACTCGATGTGGAGTATGAATACATTTTCACAAACGGAGAAATAGACGTTGACAAGATAACGGCTCAGCGTTCAAGAAAGCGCCTTATCACATTTCGTTGCGGCAGTGCGACAGATTTCGGCATTGCTGACGAGAATTTCTCTGTACCTGAGGGCGCAACACAGGTTCTTGCCTGCGCTTGTGACGATAGCCTTACAGACTACTACATAACATTCAACCACAAAAATCTCGGGCTTACAACTGTTATCTTCACACCAGATGATGATATGCTTGAGCTTATGAAGCCTGCGCTTCCGAGAACACTGAGGAAATAAAAATGAAAATATTTGTCGGAACTGATCTTATTGAGATCGAACGCATAAAAAAAAGCTGTCAGAGCCGACGTTTCTGTGAAAGGGTTTACTCCGAAAAGGAGCTGACCCTTTTTTCACAGAAGAAAAACCCATACGAATCCATGGCGGCGAATTGGGCGGCTAAGGAAAGCTTCGCAAAGGCTTTAGGCACTGGGGTCGAGGGATTCGCCTTGAACGAGGTGTCATGCTTGCGTGACGAGCTTGGCTGTCCTTATCTGGAGCTTACGGGGAATGCGCTTTGGGCGGCTGAAAAGAGGGGGTTGACCTTTGCGGTGTCACTTTCCCACATCAAGGATATCGCTTCGGCAGTGGTGATAGCTTATGAAAAGGAGGATAAAAATGGATAGGATATTGACAGTGGAGCAAATGACTTTTTGCGAACATGAGGCTGAAAAATATGGCGTGAGCCTTGCTCAGCTCATGGACAATGCGGCGGCACAGCTTACGGAGGTCATTGCGAGCAACTCGTCTGCGTCTTCAAAGATAGTGCTTCTTATTGGCAAGGGAAACAATGGCGGTGACGGACTTGTGGCGGCAAATTTACTTGTGAAGCAAGGCTTCAAGCCTGCGGTGGTCCTATGCTGCGGCGAGCCTGACACTGACCTCTCCTCGGCAGCGTATGCTAGGCTCGATAAGAGCGTTCAGGTGCTGAAAGCTGAAAATGCGCTGGATTTTATCGAGGGTGCAGATGTGCTTGTGGACTGCATTTTCGGAACGGGTTTTCACGGCAGTTTGCGTGAAAATATCCTGCCAGTGTTCAGAGCTTGTGAAAAATGTGACGGCATGAAGATAGCCTGCGACCTGCCGTCGGGAGTCAACGCACGGAATGGTCAGGCTGACAAGCTGTCGTTCAAGGCTGACGTGACAGTGACCTTTCATCGTGGCAAGCTGGGTCTTTATTTACAGCCTGCGGTGGACTTTTGCGGTGAAATTCTGGTAAAAGATATCGGTATTGACGAGCGTTGCGAGAATACCCTATACCCTGTCATAACACCTTTTGACGTGGTAAAAGCAAGGGCGGCACTGCCTTTTAGACCTGCTGACGGACACAAGGGGACGTTCGGCAAGGTGGTGAGCGTGGCAGGCTCGGAGAGCTATATAGGTGCGGCAGGGCTTTCGGCAATGGCGGCAATGCGAACAGGCGTGGGGCTTTTCGAGCTTTGCACTGCAAAAAGCGTAGTCAACTCCTTGTCGGCTGGTATGTATGAATGTACATACTCGGCAATGAAAACCGACAAGGACGGCTTTATGGTGGCTGAAAATGCGGAGGCGATACTGAAAAAGTGCGAAAAGGCAAGCTGTTTGCTGATAGGCTGTGGGCTTGGTCACACGGCTCAGACAGAGAAGCTTGTGGCGGAGCTTACCCAAAATGCGGAGATACCCATAGTTTTGGACGCTGACGGAATAAATTCACTTTGTCCGAATATAGATGTACTGTTGAAGAAGAAAAGTACAGTTATCCTCACCCCTCACCCTGCGGAGCTTGCAAGGCTTTGTGGCGTGACGGTGGGCGAGGTCTTGTCGGACAGACTTGGATCTGCATATAGGCTGTCAGAAAAATATGGTGTGACAGTGCTTGCGAAGTCGGCTGACACCTTTGCTGTGGACGGTGGAAAAGTTTATCTTTGCACCGAAGGCACAACTGCGCTTGCAAAGGGTGGCTCAGGGGATATGCTTGCAGGCATTGTTTCCTCCTATGTGGCTCAGGGGTGCAACGCTCTCGATGCGGCGGCACTTGGGTCGTTCACACTTGGCTCGACGGCTCTGCTTGCAGGATACAAAAGATCTGAGCGTGGAATCATTGCAAGAGATGTTATTGACGCTTTGCCACGATTTTTGTATGACCTTGAAAACGCCGACTAGGCTGTACCAAAAACAAAGACCTTCTTCTTATGAAGAGGGTCTTTTTTAATGGAGGGCAAAATGAAAAGAACAAAGGCATTTTTTCTCACGATTTTGGCGGTAATGGGCTTATGCTCATGCGGAGAAAGCACCGAAGTCAAACCCGTAAAGCTGGCAGAGGATTACAAGACCCCGGCTGAGTTCACCATTGACGGCACGGAATACGTCGCAAGCTTCACCCGTGAGGGCGCAGATATGTGGGAGTGCGAGATAACCGCACCGGAAACTGTAAGCGGCATGGTGATAACCTGCTCAGGAGAAAGCGCACGGCTTGAATACAAGGGTTTGACCTACGAAACTGACCGAGGGAACATTCCCGAAAGCTCCGCTGTAACAATGACCGCCGCTGTGCTTGACAAGCTTATTTCGCAGAAAGGCGTGACGTATCTCAAAAATGACAAGGGAGATATTACCGCCACAGGACAGATAAAAGGGCAGGATTTTTCGGCTAAAATCAATGGCGGAAAGGTAAAAAGTTTGGAGATATCAGGGGAGGTAAGCGTAAAATTCACATAAAAAAAGGTGCAGAGAAAATCTGCACCTTTTTTATGTATGGAAATAAATTATTTACCAAAGTTTGCGCAAGCGATAACGTTACCGTCCTCGTCCTCAAATCTGAGGTCAGCAATGTAGAAATCAGCCTGGTTTGGAATGCCCCATCTCATAAGTGAAACAAACTGTGGTTCAGTTGAGTTTACAAATGTAGCGCCGTCCTTGATACCAGGTCTCATTGTAAGCTCATAGGAACCCCACTCAGAAGTCCACTCAGCCTCGCCGAAGTCATAGAGGTCGTTCCAACTGTTTTCACCTTCACCTGTTGTAGGCTGTGTAACGAATGCACCCATGAAGTTACCAGGAACGAGTGATTTTGTGCCGTCGTCACCGGTGAACTCGCCAACTGCCTTTGTAACTACGTCAGCCTTGATAGTGAAGATCTTCTCAAGATCAGCCTCGTGACCCTCAAAGAACTTCTCCATGTGGAACTTGATCTTAGGGATCTTGTAGTTGCCCTGATCGTCCTGATCGAGAGTCTCGACCTTGAGCATTGGTATACCTGCAAGCTCCTCAATAGAGAGGTTTACATGAGACTCATCGTTCTCGTAATCCTTCTCAGCGAAAGGTTCAACGATAGAAGCAACGTCCATATCCTTCTTGAAATATACAGAAGCCTCCTCATAGTTCTTCAGAGTAGCCGGCATTTCGGAAATATCCTTTGCAGCCTCACCCTCAGACTCTGTGCCGGAAGCGGCTGTTGAATCAGCTGTTGACTCAGGAGCAGCTGTTGTTGTAGTAGCCTCTGTTGTTGTAGCAGCTGTAGTTGTTGTAGTAGTTTTTGCCTCAGCCTTTGATGAAGAATCATCAGAGCTGCCGCAAGAAGCGAACATAGCACTTGTAAGTGTAAGTGCAAGAGCGCAAGCTAAAAACTTTTTCATTTTAATAACCTCCGTTTAATTGTCATGCTATACACATAGCCTGACCTATATTTACTTTTGTATTATAACACAATCGTCACATATTTTCAATATACTATTTGCACAATTTAAGCACATGATTTCATATGTTTTGCACAGAAATCGTTTACAAATTAGTGCAGGTTACACAAACGAACAAAAAAACAGAGCTTCCCGAATGACAGAAAGCTCTGTATAAATTCACTTATTCAAGTGTGTTATCTGTGAGAGATTACTTTCTCTTAGAGATAACGATAGCTGCACCAGCAAGTGCTACGCCAGCGAGTGCAAGACCAGCTGTTGCGCCTGTAGCTGCTGTTTTGTCAGAAGCTGCTGCTGAAGAAGTAGCTGCTGTGCTTGTTGTGCCAGCCTTTGAAGATGTAGCTGCTGTTGAAGTAGCTGCTGCAGAAGATGTCTTAGAATCGTCCTTCTTGGAGTCAGTCTTAGAATCTGTGCCTGAAGCTGTTGAATCAGTTTTAGAGCTTGACTCCTCAACTACTGGCTTCTTCTGAACTTCCTTCTTGTCCTTGTTAGAACCAGCCTCGTAGATAGCATTGCCGTCAGCGCCAAGAACCTTAACGCCTACAACGTCGATGCCCTTAAGGTCAGCTGCCCAGTTGTTGATACCAACTGCTGCATAACCCTTTTCCTCATCGTCAGCTGCGTCAAAGAGAGGTGTATCGCCCTTGTATTCAAGAACGTATGTACCTTCCTCGTCTGTTGTGTAGCAGAGTGTGTCCTTTGGCTTATCATCTTCAACCCAAGAGCCGCCAGCCCAGTCCTTAGCGTTCCAGCCGTTCTTTGTGTCGTTGAAGTTGATGGATCCGCCGCCGCCGATTGTGTTCCAGTCGTTGTTGTCAACCTTGATAGTGAAAGATGCACCGTAAACAGCTGTGATATCAGTGATACCGTCCTTAACTACGTTGCCCTCAGACTCATCGCCTCTAAAGAAAATTGCGAAAAGGTCATCCTGTGACTGTCTGCCGATTGCAAGAAGGTCATCGCTTACGTTGAGCTTTGTGCCTGCTGCTGATGCTGGGATCATTGCCATAGAAGCTACGATAGCTGCTGCTGACATACCAGCGAGAATCTTAGAAATTTTCATCGTTAATCTCCTCCATATGAATATAGTTTTATGAATTGTCATTCAATTCTAGTCTTATTATAGCAGACTTTTTCCCTAAAATCAAGGGGTTTTCACGTTTTTTATTCCAAAAAGTGTTGAAATTTCTAACAATATTGTCACACTTCTTTTGTGCATTAATCACAGAAAACGTTATCATTTTTCGCTTTTTACAACAATTGTCAGTCCTATCTGTCATTGAATCTCTGCAAGAACTGCTTTGTTCTTTCGTTCTGGGTCTGACCGAAAACTTCCTCTGGAGTACCCTCCTCCACGATATAGCCGTCGTCCATAAAGATAACATGGTTTGCCACATCACGGGCAAATGCCATTTCATGGGTGACGATGACCATGGTCATTTTCTCTTTGGCAAGCTCTTTTATTACCTTTAATATCTCCCCTGTAAGCTCAGGGTCAAGTGCGGAGGTCGGCTCGTCAAAGAAAAGTATCTGCGGTTTCAAAGCCAATGCTCTTGCGATAGAAACTCGCTGCTGCTGGCCGCCTGAAAGCTCGCATGGATAAGACTTGCCTTTAGTCTCAAGTCCCATTTTTTTCAGAAGCTCCTCACAGTTGGCTTTAGCCTCGGCTTTTGGCTGTTTAAGGACATGGAGAGGGGCTTCCATTATATTCTGATTTACAGAAAAGTGCGGAAACAGATTAAAGTTCTGGAACACCAGACCGATCTTCAGCCTAATATCTCTCAGCGTTTTAGAAGGAGCGTACACCGCTTTGCCGTTTTCAGTGCGGAACATATTCACGCCGTCAACGTTTATCTCTCCGCCGTCTGCTTTTTCAAGCTGGTTTATACAGCGCAGAAGCGTTGATTTACCGCTTCCTGACGGACCTATTATTGCGACTACCTCGCCCACCTCAACATTAAAAGAAATATCTTTGAGTACCTTAAGGCTGTCAAAGCTTTTGGAAATATTTTTCACTTCAAGAATAGCCATATGAGTTCTCCTTATTTATAATAGTCGAATTTCTTTTCGATAACGGCAAATGCCACCGTCACGATAGCGTTGAGTACGAAATAGAATGCGCCTGCGATAAAAAGCGGTGTGATAGAGCTATAGAGGTTCATCTGCTGTTTGGCTTTCATTGTTATCTCGGCAAATGCGATGACGTTTGCGAGAGAGGTATCCTTTACAAGGACGATGACCTCATTCGATGTGGCAGGGATAACACGCTTTGTGACCTGTGGCAGGATTATTCTAAAAAATGTCTGCATTTTCGTCATGCCGAGCATTGAAGCCGCTTCGTACTGTCCCTTTGGGATAGCCTCGATACCGCCTCTGAATATCTCTGCGAAATACGCCGCATAGTTAAGTACAAATGCGGTAACAAGGGCGATAAACATATAGTTCTCGTTGTTTTTTATATTGGTAAGCACGTCATAGATACCGCCTGTCTTGCCCTGCTTTGCAGCACTTGCGATAATAAGCGGTACTGCATAGTAGATAGCGATTATCTGAAGCATGAGCGGTGTGCCGCGCATGACAAGTATATAAAGATTTGTCAGCCATGAGATAGGCTTGAAGCGGCATTTTTTCAGCATTGTCACAAGCACTCCCACAGGTATTGAAAGCACGATGGTCCATGCGAAAAGCTTCAGTGTATTAGGCAGGAACTCCAGCAGGATCTCCGTGACCTTTTTTACTTCCTCAAAAGTCATAAATATTCATTCCTTAACATAGGCAACACAACACAAAGCTTACGGGAAAATTTTCAATCAGATCGCTTGAAAAACTGACATTCGGACTTCATGAGTCGTTGCCATTAATATTACGATAACACGTCACCGTATCAGCGTATTAATACATTATACTACATATTTTGCGACTTGTCAAACAATTTAGTGAGGAATGAGGTTGAATGAGGAATGAGGAGTGAGGAATGAGGAATGAAGGAATCGCCTGCGGCGATTTATTTTTTTGTGGGTTCGGGATAGGTTCTGCTGCCGCAAAATCGCTACGCTCTTTGCGGGGGGCACATTTGTTTAGGGAGAGGGTAGGCGGTGCAGATTTTTTGCTCCGATATTGGTTTTGTCTGATATCTGACTTCTGTGTGCTTTTTATACCTTAATCTGCACCGCTTGGTCGGCTGTCGCCGAGCTTGAGCCTGCGTTTTATCTCTCGCTACGCTTGGTACTTGTTCTTTACTTTGGTCAGCTATGCTCATTCCTCATTCCTAATTCCTCATTTGTCATTCCTCACTCCTCACTTTAAATCAGTTCTCTTCGTTCTTCAAAGCCAAAACCGCTTCACGGACTTTCGCCATAAGTTCCTCAGGGCTTTCCCCGTTTGGATATATCGGCTTACCGTAAACTACTTTTACTTTATATTTGCTAAGGCGCTTCCAGTTGAAAAGCCTTGGGAGCTTTCTGTCTGGCGGGAATATCTCGTGTCCGCCTTTGATGTAGGCCGGTACTATAGGTACATTGGCTTCGATAGCAAGGACGGCTGCACCGCTTTTGAACTTGCCCATTTCACCGGTTTTGCTTCTTGTACCCTCCGGGTGAACCAGCACGCCCCATTTCTGACCAAGCTTTTTACGCAGAGCCGCCATTGTTTCGTCCACTCTTCCGCCTCTGTCAACAGGCACCATACCGCCTATTCTTACTATAAGTCGGCTGGCTAAACTGCCGTTAAAAAGCTCTTTCTTTGCCATACAGCAGAATTTCGCAAAACGCTCGTATCTGAAATTCAGGGTGAGGAAGATAAAATCAAAATTTGAAACGTGGTTGGCACAGATTATATAACCGTCCTTATCAGGGAGGTTTTCCTCATTTGCGACCTTGACCTCATAGAAGGCTGTCACAAGATTTCTGTAAAAGCGGTAAATACGATAGTCTATCTTTTTCTTGTCCAGAGGATAGAGCATTGATTTCACTGTTTGCGGCTTTATGCGGTTTGGGTTTTGAACGAGAGCGATAAGCTTGCCCACTGTCATGTTCTTATCCATACAGCCGTCAACACGCACCCCACTGAACTCCTCTATCTCCAATGCAAGCTCGATAGCTGAGAGGGAGTCTATGGTGAACTCCTGCAAAAATTTTGTATTGAGCTTGACTTCATTTGGCTGAACGTGTGCTATTTTTGCCACTGCGTTTCTCACCATTGACGGGATATCCGACGGATCGATACTCTTTTCTGCCTGCTTATTAAGGCTGTCAAGGTTATCCTCCATGACCATTTTCTTCAGCAGATAACGCTTTGGCTTGCCGATAGCTGTTCTTGGTATAGAATCCACAAAATGTATGCCGCTTAGTTTCATTGCCTGACCTGCGGAGGAACTTATCTCTTTGAGTTTTTCTTCCGTCTGCTCACGCTTATCCTCAGCACAGACCACAAAGGCGTGCACCTCGTCATAGCTTCCCTCTTTCGCAGGCACTCCGCAGACCACAAGCTCGTCAACGTTCTCAATGCCCCTATAGACCTGTTCGATATCGTCAGGGGCGGCTTTTTTGCCTGTGGATAGGACGATATTTTCTTTACATCTGCCGAGAATGACGATATTTTTATGCTTATCGAACTTTGCAAGGTCGCCTGACTTGAACCAGCCGTCAGGATTGAACGCTTCATCTGTGGACTTTTTGTCGCCATAGTAGCCTATCATCATATAAGGTGACTTTATGAGAAGCTCACCGCTGCGGTCGATCTTAACTTTTATATCAGGATAGGGCTTGCCGCAGGTGTCAGCATAGACGTGCTTGCCATATGTACCGATAGTTGGTATGCTCGTTTCGGTCGCACCGTAGTTGTTCACAATATTAAAGCCTGTGCCATAGAAGAAATCAAATGTATCCTTTGACATCGGCGAGCCTGCGGAGCAGAGAAATCTAAGCTCACCGCCCAAGGCTTTGTGTATCTTTGCAAAGATCTTTTTGCCGCTGTTTATGCCGTAGATCTTACGCTGATGAAGTGCAACAGGAAACATTTTCTTGAAAAGTGCTGAAGATACTTTGCTTGCGTTAATTTGCTGCATTATCTGGGTTTTTAAAAGCTCATAGACCTTTGGCACGCCCGGGAAAACTGTAGGCTTGAAGTTTTGGAAGCCTGCGGAAAGGCCATTTGCGGAGAGAGACTCAATAAAGCACACTGTTCCGCCTGTGAGGAGAGGGGCTAAGACCTGTGCAAAAAGTCCGTAGATATGGCTGTTTGGCAGTATTCCGAGATAGCGTTCGTTATCGGTTATGCCGTTGCACTCGCAGACCATTTTGCAGGAGTTTATTTGTGAATCGTGGGTGTGCATGATGCCTGAGGCTGTCCTTGTCGTACCGCTTGAGAAGATTATCACTGCGATATCAGGGTCGCCTACTTCACCTTGGCGGAGTATATTTTCCCCTGAACCGTCAAGTCTGTCAAGCTGGTTTTGAATATCGAGAACAGGTATATTTTTCACGCTTGTAAGCTTCTTTGCCGCCTTTTGAGAAGCGACAACGCACACAGGCTGTGACTTTTTCACCAGTGCGACAAGCTCTGCCGCAGGAAGCGAATAATCCAGAAGGACGGCTGTGGCGTTTAGCTTTGCACAGGCAAGAAATGCGATATTCCACTCAGGTCTGCCCTCGGAAGCTATGCAGACCCTATCCCCTGCCACAACGCCCATGGCTTTAAGGCGGCTGCAAAAAACATCAGCCTGCTGCAAAGTTTGTCCGAATGTATATTCCTTTGTTTCACCCTCGTCATTCATCATCACGAGAGCGGTCTTGCTATAGCGGTTTATTGCCGTTTTTCTAAATTCGTTATAAATGTTCATGGCAGTTTCCTTTCCGCACCTCAGACTTTCTGAGAGTTGCCTTTCATTGTATGTTCAAGTGCCTCGACAGCTTTTTCTGAGCTGTCAAGGAGGTTTTTGAGATTTTCCTCACCCAGTGCGTCAACGAACACGCTGAAATATTTTTCAAGACGCTGCTGTTTTTCTTCAATGGATTTTTCACCTTTTGGGAGGAGTTTCACCTGCACACGGCGTTTATCCTCAGGGTCACGCACAAGGCTAACAAAGCCTTTTTTCTCCATTGTGCTGAGAACAGAGGTCACACGCTGACGTGATATCATAAGGTCACGGCTTATATCTGAGGGGTAGACTATGCCCTCGGCTGTGCTAAGATAGACTATCACTTTGCTTTCGCCCTGAAAAAGCTCTGCAAGGTCGTCCATATATCCTGTTTCAAAAAATCGTCTGAAAACTTCTCCAAAACGCTGGGCTGTTTTATCGTTCATTGTTATTCCTCCAAATGTCAAGGCGGTTGATTGTCAACACTGTTGATTATACACCATGTTGATGAATTTGTCAAGTGCTATGGGCGGTATGGTACAAATTGTAGGTTTGTCAATCATATTGGACACTATTATTAAGAAATTCGAT
>NZ_QTVE01000014.1:0-52460 GCF_003460465.1 Ruminococcus sp. AF37-20
ATAAATTTTCTTTTGAATCTTTGTCTAACTTTTTGGGGTCAGTTCAACCACGGAAAAGGGTAGAAAGCAGTCTTTTTTTGTGGTATAATACTATGCACTGTTTTGTATGTTTCAAGTTTTATTATACAGGATTAACTTTATTTTTCGCCAATAAGTTTACACTGCTTTATATGTTTTTTACCAGAATTGGCAGAAAAATTAGGCAGCCGTTACCGACTACCTAAAGAACTTATTCTATTCTGCAATGACCTTGTATATTATAAATACCCATAGTGCAAGAGAAATTATCATCACCATATAAAAATACCAGTGTTTTGTTTTGTGACGGAAAAATTCCATGCCCAGAAATCCTCCTGCAAAGCCGCCAAGCAGGCTCAGACCAAGGAGCGTTTTCTCAGGTATCCGCCATTTGTGTGCTCTTGCCTTGTGCTTATCTGCTCCAAAAAGTATGAACGTCAAAAGGCTCATTGCGGAAAGATATATTATAATGTATTTCAACATATCTTTGTCCTCATATAAACAAAGGGCGGAAAAGCTCCGCCCTTGTATTTTTGTTTTTACTTGAAGTAAGCTACGCCGCTTTCAAATATCTTCTGATCCTTTTCACCGGGAACGTTCTTTGATACGCAGCAGCCCTTACGCTCTGAGTGACCCATTTTACCAAGAACACGTCCGTCAGGTGAGGTGATACCCTCGATAGCCTGGAATGATGTGTTAGGGTTGCAATGAATGTCAAATGTAGGTTCTCCGTCAAAGTCAACATACTGTGTAGCGATCTGTCCGTTTGCAGCAAGCTGTGCGATTTCCTCTGCTGTTGCAACGAAACGTCCCTCACCGTGTGAGATAGCCACGCTGTGGATATCGCCTACCTCACAGCCTGCAAGCCATGGTGACTTGTTGGAAGCGATCCTTGTGTTTACCATTTTAGACTGGTGTCTTGCAATGGTGTTGAATGTCAGTGTAGGGGAGTCGTCTCTCATATCTCTTATCTCACCATATGGTACAAGACCAAGCTTGATAAGTGCCTGGAAGCCGTTGCAGATACCAAGCATAAGACCGTCACGATTTTTCAGCAGGTCATGGATAGCGTCTGTAAGTCTTGGGTTTCTCAGGAATGATACGATGAACTTGCCTGAGCCGTCAGGCTCGTCGCCACCGCTGAATCCGCCTGGGAGCATTACTATCTGTGACTCTTTTATCTTCTTCTCCATTGCGTCAACAGACTCCTTGATAGCCTGTTCTGTAAGGTTTCTTACAACGAAGATGTCAGCCTCTGCGCCTGCCTTTTCAAAGGCTCTTGCTGTATCGTATTCGCAGTTTGTGCCAGGGAATACAGGGATAAGCACTTTTGGCTTTGCCACCTTGATAGCAGGTGCAACTCTCTTGTCTGCCTTGTAGCTGTACTTTTCAGGCTTTTCAGCAGGCTCCTTCACATGAACAGGATATACAGGCTCAAGCTTGCCCTCCCAAAGTGTCTGGAGCTTGTCAAGGCTTATTGTGTAATTGTCTGACTTTATCTCGTAGCTTTCTGTTGTTTCACCGATAACTCTCTCGTCAGTGTCAACGCCCTCTGCAAGCTCGATAACAAATGCGCCATAGCAAGCTCTGTAAAGCTCTTCTGCTGTGAGCTTGTCTGTGAACTTAAAGCCTATCTTGTTACCAAATGCCATTTTTGCAACAGCCTCAGATACACCGCCGTAGGATACAGCCCAGCATGAAAGCACCTTGCCCTCAGCGATAAGCTTTTCTACCTTTTCAAATACTGCCTTCAGTGAATCGAAGTTCACAAGCTTGTTGTCATCATATTCAGGCTTGATAAGGATCACCTTAGAGCCTGCCTTCTTGAATTCCTGTGAAACTACCTTGTCTGCGTCTGTTACTGAAACAGCGAATGAAACAAGTGTAGGTGGAACGTCTATTTCCTCGAATGTACCTGACATTGAGTCCTTACCGCCGATAGAACCGCATCCCAGCTCTATCTGTGCCTTGTATGCACCGAGGAGAGCAGACATAGGCTTGCCCCAACGTTCAGGATCGTTCTGTGTTCTTTCAAAATACTCCTGGAATGTGAGCCAGCACTTCTCATATGTACCGCCTGTTGCGATGACCTTTGCGATAGACTCAACTACAGCGCTCATTGCGCCGTGGTATGGGCTTACAGATGAGAGATATGGGTCATAGCCCCAGCCCATAATGGACGTTGTCTTTGTATTGCCGTGAAGAACAGGGAGCTTTGCAGCCATTGCCTGTGTAGGTGTGTTCTGATATTTACCGCCAAATGGCATAAGAACTGTGTTTGCACCGATAGTTGAGTCAAATCTCTCAATAAGACCCTTCTGTGAGCAGATGTTGAGGTTTGATATCATAGACTCCCAGCGGTCAGCAGTGTCAGCGTCATTGCTCTCTGCTGCGAAAACAGGAGCAGGGATAGAAATATCTGTGTGCTTTTCTGCACCGTTTGAGTTAAGGAACTCTCTTGTAAGGTCAACGATAGTGTTGCCGCACCAGTTCATTTTAAGTCTTGGCTCAGCAGTTACTCTTGCCACCATTGTTGCTTCAAGGTTTTCCTTTGCAGCCTCAGCCATGAACTTTTCAAGGTCGCTCTTTGCGATAACAACAGCCATTCTCTCCTGTGACTCAGAGATAGCAAGCTCAGTGCCGTCAAGACCGTCATACTTCTTTGTAACAGCGTCAAGGTTGATAGAAAGTCCGTCAGCAAGCTCGCCGATAGCAACGGAAACTCCGCCTGCACCGAAGTCGTTACAACGTTTTATCATTGAAGTAACTTCAGGGTTTCTGAACAAACGCTGAAGCTTTCTTTCCTCAGGTGCGTTACCCTTCTGTACCTCAGCTCCGCAGCTTTCCAGTGAGTGCAGGTTGTGTGATTTTGAAGAGCCTGTTGCTCCGCCGCAGCCGTCACGTCC
Organism: Ruminococcus sp. AF37-20; assembly: GCF_003460465.1. NCBI lineage: Bacteria > Bacillati > Bacillota > Clostridia > Eubacteriales > Oscillospiraceae > Ruminococcus > Ruminococcus sp. AF37-20. The sequence goes on from NZ_QTVE01000014.1 coordinate 2,925, forward strand.
TGTTCTTCCGCCAAGGAGGATAACGATATCCTCAGGCTCAGGTCTTTCACGTCTTACGTTCTCAGCAGGAGCAGCACCGACTACAGCACCTATCTCCATTCTCTTCGCAACATAGCCCGGGTGATATATCTCGTGAACGTGACCGGTAGCAAGACCTATCTGGTTGCCGTATGAAGAATAACCATTGGCAGCACCAACAACTATCTTTCTCTGTGGAAGCTTACCTGTGATAGTGTCCTCAACAGGAACCAGCGGATTGCCTGCGCCTGTTACTCTCATTGCCTGATATACATATGAACGTCCTGACAGAGGGTCTCTGATAGCGCCACCAAGACAAGTTGCTGCACCGCCAAAAGGCTCGATCTCTGTAGGGTGGTTGTGTGTTTCGTTTTTGAACATGAGCAGCCAGTCCTCGGGATTGCCGTCAACGTCAACAGTTATCTTAACGGAGCAAGCGTTTATCTCCTCACTCTCGTCAAGGTCTTTGAGCAGACCAGCCTTTTTAAGCTGCTTTGCACCGATACAAGCAAGATCCATAAGTGTAACAGGCTTGTCGGTTCTGCCTGCATAAAGGTCTTTTCTTGTGTTGATATAGTCTGCAAAGGTAGCAGCTATGTAGTCTGAGTCGATAGAAACGTTATCGACGATAGTGGAGAATGTAGTATGACGGCAGTGATCAGACCAATATGTGTCTATCATTCTTATCTCAGTGATAGTAGGATTTCTCTTTTCAACGTTCTTGAAATAATCCTGACAGAACTTGATATCGTCAAAGTCCATTGCAAGACCCAAGTCTGTGAGCATAAATCTCAGGTCATCGTCTGTTGAATAGATAAAGCCCTCAACAGTCTTGACTGTGGTAGGGATAGTATACTTGATATCGAGTGTATCGAAGCAATCAAGGGAAGCTTCTCTTGACTCAACAGGGTTTATCATATAGTGCTTGATCTGGTCAAGCTCTGCTTCTGTGAGTTTGCCAGAAACGATATAAATTCTCGCTGACTTGATAGTAGGTCTTTTTCCTCCAGTGAGAAGTGAGATACACTGTGCGCAGGAATCGGCTCTCTGATCGAACTGACCTGGCAGATACTCAACTGCAAAAACAAACTCGTCAGCTTTTACAGCAGGCAGGTGATCGTAAGTAACGTCAACAGCAGGCTCAGAGAAAACGACTGGTGCTGCAAGGTCGAAATCCTCTCTTGAAAGACCCTCTGCGTCATAGCGGTTTATAACTCTCAGACCTGTAAGGTTATCAAGTCCCAGAGCTGACTTTATTCCGCCGATAAGTGAATTTGCTTCAACTGCAAATTCAGGCTTTTTTTCTACATAAATACGGTAAACAGACATGGCTACATCTCCTTATAATAGTTACTTTTATTATACTACATTTTTCGCATATTTGTCAATAAAATTCTTATTATTCGGCAGGGCATATAATTATGTGTGAATAAGCGTTGGTTCACTTGTTGATTTTTTAGTTCATAAAAGCAGAAATACCGCACCATTACAGTGCGGTATCCCTAAAATATTAATCTGCAAACGGATTTTCTGTTGGATAAAGCATACCCTTAGGCTGGTTGAAGCCTATGTCTGTCATGCCAAGATATGTCATAACACTGTGGAGTGCCTTTCCATAGTGACCAAAAGCAACAGCACCGTGGTGAGGATAGTTCTTCTGAACGAGAACATGGCGATAAAATCTGCCCATTTCGTTGATAGCGAAAATACCGATAGATCCGAATGAACGTGTTGCCACAGGAAGAACTTCGCCCTCTGCAATATATCCTTTGAGCTGTGCGTCAGCCGTTGACTGAAAGCGGAAGAATGTTATATTTCCGTCAACGATATCACCCTCAAGAGTACCTCTTGAAATGTTAGGCTCGCTGTCTGGCTCAAGATTTCTCTTCATGATACGCTGGAACTTCATCTCAGGCTCTTTTACAAGGCATGAAGCTGTGTTTCCGCAGTGGAAGCCCATGAATGTATCCTTATGTGTGTAAGGGAACTTTCCTGCGATATCATCATTGTATATGTCCGCAGGAACAGTGTTGTTGATGTCAAGGAGCGTAACAGGCTTCTGTGATACACAAACGCCTATGTATTCGCTGACAGCACCGTAGATATCTACTTCGCAGGCAACAGGAATGCCTATCTTTGTAAGTCTTGAATTAACATAGCAAGGAACGAAGCCAAACTGCGTCTGGAATGCAGGCCAGCACTTGTTTGCAAATACAACATATTTCCTTGAGCCTTTGTGAGCTTCTGCCCAGTCAAGAAGAGTAAGCTCATACTGCGCAAGTCTTGGAAGGATGCCTGCCATTTTATTGCCCTTGCCAAGCTCTGCTTCCATGTCAGCAACAACAGCAGATATTCTCTCATCGCCGGCATGGGCGTTGAATGACTCGAAAAGGTCAAGCTCTGAGTTTTCTTCTATCTCGATACCCATGTTGTAGAGCTGTCTGATAGGTGCGTTGCAGGCAAGAAAGTCCTGTGGACGTGGTCCGAATGAGATTATCTTCAGATCCTTAAGACCGAGGATAGCCCTTGCAACTGGAACGAACTCGCTTATCATCTTTGCGCACTCGTCAGGTGTACCAACAGGGTACTCAGGGATATAAGCCTTGATGTTTCTCAGTGCAAGGTTATAGCTTGCGTTGAGCATTCCGCAGTAAGCGTCGCCTCTGTTGTCGATAAGTGCATCACCGCATGGCTCTTCAGCAGCCGCAACGAACATAACAGGACCGCCAAACTTCTTTGCTAGAAGTGTTTCTGAGGACTCAGGTCCGAAGTTTCCAAGATATACAACAAGTGCGTTACAGCCTGCTGTGTTTACCTCGTCAAGGGCTTTGAGCATATCATTTTCGTTCTCCACAACTGTAGGACATTCGTAGATATCTCCGTAAGCCTTTTTGTACTCCTGACAGACCTTGATACGTCTTGATTCTGAAAGCGACATAGGGAAGCAATCTCTTGAAACTGCTACTATGCCAAGCTTCACCTCTGGAATGTTTTTCATTTTCTAACCTCCGATTTTCATTTATTTATGACTTTATTCTAGCATACCTTTGTGCTGTTTTCAATAGCTTTTTGTGCAAATTTTCGTGAAATTTAGTTAGCTGCCCAGCATGAAAAAGTGCGTTAGCCCAAGCCACTCTCTCACCCAATATGTGAACAGGTATCGTGGTTCTGTGTAGGCTGAATAAGCGGTGACGCTTTCCACCCCCTGAGCCTTTGCGATAAGGCTTGCACGGTATTGATGAAAGCCGTCTGTGACGATAGTCATATCATGGCTCATGCCGAGTTCATCGAGTATCTTGAGAGAGTTTTGGATATTTTCGTAAGTTGAAGTGGACTTGTCCTCCATTATTAGCCTGTCGCTGTCCATGCCTTTTTCTAGCAGATAGTTTTTCATTGCCAAGGCTTCGCTTATTTTCTCATCATCGCCCTTGCCGCCTGAAACTATACAAAGCGTATCGGGATTGTCGTTCATAGCTATAATTGCAGCGTCAAGTCGTCTGCGTAACATTCGTGAGGGGCGTTCGCCTTTTACCTGACAGCCAAGCACAACTATAACATTGGCTTTTTCAGGGCGGTTTTCCTGTGCTTTGTACATAAGTATGGAAAGAATGATTACATATATTATTCCGGCAAGTATCAGTGTGCTTACAAAGATAAGCCCGAATTTACCTGCGCCATGTTCCCATATTTTTGATATGATACCGCAGAATTTTGTCCAGTTTGCTGTTATGAGCATTAGTATCACCGAAACGATGATGCCAAGCAGGTTGCCCGAGCATATAACAGGAAATGGTACAAGAAACAGAAACAACAGCAAAGTTTCCAGTGCAAGCAATATTATTTTTACGCTCATTAGTTATCTCCTTGTCTTTTTTGTACTATTATAACATATAGCTCTTGTGATTACAAGGGCAAAAGAGAAAAGCGCTCCGCAGCAGCAGAACGCTTTTATAAGGAATGATCTAAGTTGAGATCAGATCACCGAATTTTTCGAGAAAATCACGCTTGTCGTCATATTTAGCTACCAGCGATACAGTTTTCTTTGTGCCAAGACCGAAAATACCCATAAGTGATTTTGGATTGAGTATTTTTGTTCCTGACTGCACCACCAGATCGTATTTGCAGCTTAAAGCCGCTTCATGCAAAGTCTTGATGTCATTAAGATCGTTTATCCTGATATAAGCTTTGATCATGTTCGTGATTATGCCCTTTGGCATATCCTCCTTTCGCAATAATAACCTCTGAAAAACTAAAAAGAACCGAAAATTTCTGAGATTTTCGTTTCTTTTTACATTAGCAACAGCAGTTCTATACTTATATGTCACATATCTTAATCCATATATAATTATATGCCAATGTGAACAAATAGTAAACAGATATTGTGTAAAATATTATATACGAAGATATTAATATGAATTTTACTTATTTCATGTTAATTTGTTATATAAAATTTGGATAATTAATCATGTTAAAACGTTTTAGTTAATGTGGAACTTATATAAAAGCTATAACAAATTAGCTAAAAGTTTTCTTATTACGAAAATCTCAAACGTTTTATATGCGTTTTGAATGAAAATACAACAAAAGTAGAAAGTATATATTCGTAAATATATTAAACTATATGATGAGATTTTGCAAAAATGCGAAATCGTTTAAATTTTGCAACAAAAAAAGCACTGAGCTTTTAAAACTCAGTGCTTTCGTGATATCAAAGTTTAGTCAACAATAAATTCTTTGATCTCGTCAAGGAATTTAGTAGCGTCGTCTGTGTGTGCTACGAGCTGGATAGGATTTGAAAGGTCAAGGCTGAAAATACCCATAATTGACTTAGCGTCAACTGCATATCTTCCTGACGCAAGATCCACATCAAAGTCGTACATAGAAACTACGCTTACAAACTTCTTTACCGCTGCAATGGAATCGAGCATGATTTTTACCTTTGTCATAAATATTCCTCCTTCAGAATGATCGGTATATCCGATCTTGATTCCCACATAAATTCTGTAGATCTTTTCTCTACAATTTATATTATAAACGATTTTTCTGATTTGTCAATGGATATTTGCAAAAAAAATTAAAATATGGTACAATAGTCAAGAGTGATAAAAATCAAAGTTTAGATTTATGCAATATGCACATATATTATTGTGATTTATTGTGCATTATAAACATTTGGCTACTGAAAGGAAATCAAATATGAAAGCCTTTTTCTATACATTCGGCTGCAAGGTAAACCAATATGAAACAGAAAATATAAAGGAAGCAATGCTGTCCGAGGGGTATGAGGTCACTGAGGATTATGCTGATGCAGAGGTATGTGTTGTAAATACCTGCACTGTTACCGCTCAGTCGGACTCAAAATGCCGACAGCTTATTCACAAGATAAAAAAAGCTAATCCTGAGTGTCTGATAGTTTTGGCAGGCTGTTTTCCGCAGGCTTTTGAAAAGGAAGCTTCTGCTCTTGATGAGTGCGGTATCATAGTTGGCACAGGTGCAAAAAAGGAGATACCTGCCCTTATAAAAAGGTATATCACAAGTGGCGAGCGTATTATCAGGATAGTTCCTCGTGAGAGGGGAGAGGCTTTTGAGAAAATGACAAACTCAGGTGCTGACAAAAAAACTCGTGCGTATATCAAAATTCAAGACGGCTGTGATCAGTATTGCACCTACTGTATTATCCCCACTGCGAGAGGACACATCTGTTCAAAACCTTTGGAGGATATCGCCCCCGAAGTTCAGCAGCTCGTTGACTCAGGTCACAAGGAGATAATCCTCACGGGCATAAATCTTTGCTGTTACGGCAGAGACTTCAAAAACGGCACACGGCTCATTGACGCTGTTGAAGCTGCCTGCGGCTGTGATGGCGATTACAGAGTGCGTATCGGCTCTGTTGAGCCTGAGCTTATTTCAGATGAAGATATCCTGCGAATGTCAAAGCTTGAAAAGCTCTGTCCGCATTTTCATCTTTCCCTGCAAAGTGGCTGTGACGAAACTTTGAAGCGCATGAACCGTCATTATGATACGGCGGAGTATGCAGAGCTTTGCGAGAAGCTTCGCAGGCATTTTCCAAACTGCGCTATAACCACCGACATAATGGTGGGCTTTCCACAGGAAACTGACGAGGAATTTGAAAAGTCGTTGGCATTTGCAAAGAAGATATCCTTTGCAGAAACGCATATTTTCCCGTATTCACGCAGACCTACCACTGTTGCCGACAAAATGAAAGGTCAGCTCGAACGCAAGACCAAGTACAGTCGTGCGGCTCAAATGGCAGATGTATGCAACGAAACAAAGGCTTTGTATCTCAAAAGCCTTGTTGGCACAGTGCTGGAGGTTTTGTTTGAAAAGGAAACAAGCCCTCAGTGGCACCAAGGTCATGCGCCAAATTATGTGACAGTGAAAATACCGAGGTCGAGCGAAGAAGTTTCTTTAAGGCGACAGCTTTTAAAGATAGAGATAACCTCGTCAGATGGCGAGTTTTGTTACGGAAAACTTATATGAGTACAAAAAAGAGGGCCGCAAATGCGATCCTCTTTCGTTATATCCAAATATACTCAGGCTTATCCAAGCTTTGCAAGGATTATCTCCTTCATCTTTCCTGGGTTAGCCTTGCCCTTTGATGCTTTCATGCACTGACCTACCAGATAGCCCAGAGCATTTGTCTTTCCGCCCTTGTAGTCATTTACAGACTTTTCGTTTGCGGCAAGAACTTCGTCAGCGATCTTTTCAAGTGCGCTGTCATCAGAGACCTGTGCAAGACCCTGCTCCTCGATAATGTCGCTTACCTTTTTGTCCTCCTCGAGAAGAACTGCAAAAACTTTCTTTCCGCCAGCGTTGGAAATGGTCTTTGCCTCGATCGCAGCGACGAGGTCAGTAAGATTGTCAGCAGTGAGCTTTGTATCTTCGAGAGTCTTGCCTGTTGCGTTCATGTACTTAACAAGGTCGCCGAGTATCCATGTTGTATAGCACTTTGCAGGGAACTTGTCCTTTGCCATGCAATCGTCAAAAAGCTTTGCAAGGGAAACAGACTCTGCTATAAACGTTGCGTCCTTTATGTTCAGACCGAACTTCTTTACATATCTGAGTATCTTTACGTTTGGAAGCTCAGGGATACTCTTTTTAAGCTCGTCAACACGCTCCTGCTCAACAACGATAGTAAGCAGGTCCGGCTCAGGGAAGTAACGATAATCCTGTGCGTCCTCTTTTGAACGCATTGGAATGCTCATTCCCTTTTCGTCGTCCCAACGGCGAGTTTCCTGCTCGACCTTTCCGCCTGCTTCAAGAACAGCTATCTGTCTTTCTACCTCGTAGTCGATACCTCTTACTGCGGCAGAGAAGCTGTTTACGTTCTTCATCTCAGAACGTGTGCCGAATGGTTCGCCAGGCTTGTGAACAGATACGTTTACATCACATCTGATAGAGCCTTCCTGCATCTTACAGTCGCATATGCCAAGATACTGTAGGATAGATTTCAGCGTTTCAAGATAAACCTTTGCTTCCTGTGAGGAACGCATATCAGGCTCAGAAACTATCTCGATAAGCGGAACACCGCAGCGGTTAAGGTCAACAAGTGATACACCATGGAACTTGTCAGAGTGGAGAAGCTTACCTGCGTCCTCCTCGATGTGTATTCTTGTGATACCTATTCTTCTTTCCTCGCCGTCAACAAGGATATCAACATAACCCTTGCCGCAGAGAGGAACTTCTGCCTGTGATATCTGATAAGCCTTTGGCAGGTCAGGGTAGAAATAGTTCTTTCTGTCCTGCTTGCAGACACGGTTTATCTCGCAGTTGAGTGCGTGACCCATTCTTATTGCATAATCAACTACCTTTTCGTTAAGAGTAGGCAGTGTGCCAGGCATACCCATGCAGATAGGGCAAACCTGTGAATTGACTTCAAGACCGAACTGGTTCTTGCAGTCGCAGTATATTTTAGACTCGGTATTAAGCTCAGCATGAGTTTCAAGACCGATTACAACTTCGTAGCCTTTTACCATTTTTGTGACCCCTTTCCTTAAAGCTCAGGCATTTTGAATCCGCCAACAAGCTGCTCATAAGCATAAGCTGTGTTAAGCAGACGCTGCTCTGTAAACTTTCCGCCGATAAGCTGCATACCAACAGGCAGACCCTTGTCGTCATATGCACAAGGAATGCTTATTGCAGGCAGACCTGCAATGTTCACTGTAACAGTGCAGACATCGTTTGCGTACATTTTAAGGGGATCGTCAGTGTTTTCACCGATCTTGAATGCTGTTGACGGAACTGTAGGAGTAGCGATAACATCAACGTCAGCGAACTGAGATGCGAACTCCTGCATTATTCTCTTCTGAACGAGCTTTGCTTTCTTGTAGTAAGCGTCATAGAAACCTGATGAAAGCACGAATGTGCCGAGCATTATTCTTCTCTTTACTTCGTCGCCGAAGCCCTCTGAACGTGTTCTCTCGTACATATCAACAAGTCCGTCATATTCTTCAGCTCTGAAGCCGTATCTTACACCGTCAAATCTTGCAAGGTTTGAAGAAGCTTCTGCAGAAGAAATGATGTAGTATGATGAAAGTGCATAATCTGTAGACGGCAGAGAGATCTCCTTTACAGTTGCGCCCTGCTTTTCAAGCTCTTTCACAGCGTTCATTACAGACTGCTTAACGAATGGGTCGATACCCTCGCCGAAATACTCTTTTGGTATACCGATTCTCAGACCCTTTACGTCAGCTTTAAGGTCAGCCGCAAAATCAGGATACTCTCTATAGGAAGAAGTAGCGTCATACTTGTCATGACCAACGATAGCAGACTGTACCATAGCAACGTCCTTTACGCACTTGCCGAGAGGTCCGATCTGATCCAGTGATGAAGCGAAAGCAACAAGACCGTATCTTGAAACGCTGCCGTATGTAGGCTTCAGACCTACAACGCCGCAGTATGAAGCAGGCTGTCTGATAGATCCGCCAGTGTCAGAGCCAAGAGTAACGATAGCCTCTCTTGCTGCAACAGCCGCAGCAGATCCGCCTGATGAACCGCCAGGTATCCTCTCTGTTTCAAATGGGTTTTTAGTAGGCTTAAAATGTGAGTTCTCGGTTGATGAACCCATAGCGAACTCGTCCATGTTGAGCTTGCCTGTTACAACGATATCATCAAGCTTGTTCATTACAGTTGCATTGAAAGGCGGAACATAGTTTCCAAGCATTTTTGACGCACAAGTTGTTCTCAGACCCTTTGTTGAGATATTGTCCTTGATACCAACAGGTATACCAGCCAAAGGTGAAAGCTCTTCGCCATTTGCAAGCTTTTCATCTATCTCAGCGGCTTTTTTCATAGCGTTTTCTTCGTCAAGTGTCAGATAAGCGTCTACCTTGCCCTCAACTGCTTTTATTCTGTCAAAAACAGACTTTGTAAGCTCTGCGGAGCTTATTTCCTTGTTCTTTATCATTTCTGACAAGTCGCAGGCATTTCTTTCAAAAAGTTCCAATTATAACACTCCTTACTCTACTGTTTTAGGCACGACAAGACAGCCTGCCTTTACATGAGGAGCGTTCTGCATAAGCTCCTGTCTTGTGAATTTATCCTGAACAGCCACGTCTTTTCTGAGTATCATCGGGTTGTCAGGGTCAAGGGTCATTTCGTCCTGAATGTCGGGGAGCTTTTCAACCATTCCCACGATGTTCTGCATTTCTGACTCAAACTTATCAAGCTGATCGTCTTCGATGCGAAGTCTTGCCAGCTTGGCAATGTGTTTAATGTCAATGTTCATTTTACATTCCTCCTGTTTTATTTATATAAAAAGATATTATCTTATTTTATCATATCCTTGAACTGTTCTTCGGTGATTATCTCGATACCGAGCTGCTGAGCTTTATCAAGCTTGCTTCCTGCTTCCTCACCTGCAAGAACGTAGTCCGTTTTTTTGGACACCGAGCCGCTTGCCTTGCCGCCGTATTTTTCAATAAGTGCCTTTGCCTCACTTCTTTTAAGCGTCGGCAAAGTGCCTGTGAGAACAAAAGTCTTTCCTGCAAAGCGGTCGTCTATCTGTATCTTCTCATACTTTGTGTTTATCCCACATTCTTTGAGCCTTTGGATAAGCTCTATCATATGCTCTTCATGGAAAGCGTTGTAAACGCTTTGCGCCATTACGCCGCCAAAGCCGTCTATCTCGGATATCTGCTCTGCGGAGGCGTTCATGATGTTGTCAAGGTCGCCGAACTTGTCGCACAGAAGCTTCGCAGAAGCCTGTCCGATATTTCTTATGCCCAGACCAAAAACCAATCTGTCCAAAGAATTGGACTTTGACTTTTCTATAGCACTAAGCAGATTGTTCACTGATTTTTCCTTGAAGTTGTCAAGCTGTAAAAGTTTGTTTTCGCTCAGAGTGTAAAGGTCAGCCACAGAGGTGATAAGCTTGTTGTCAAGAAGGGTGTGAACTATCTGCGGACCAAGACCGTCAATGTTCATTGCGCCCTTTGAAGCAAAGTGAACGATGCTTCTGAATATCTGCGCAGGACATTCAACGTTCGGACACCTTACCGCCGCTTCTTCCTCGGACTTCACAAGCTTTGTTCCGCATACAGGACAGCACTCAGGAAGCGTGAAAACTCCGTCGCCATGCTTTTCCACAGAGCCAAGCACCTCAGGGATTATATCTCCAGCCTTGCGGACCTTGATGATATCCCCAACGGAAATATTCTTTTCTCTTATAAAATCCTGATTGTGTAGGGTCGCCCTTGAAACGCTCGTGCCTGCAAGAAAAACAGGCTCAAACACGGCCACAGGTGTTATAGCACCAGTTCTGCCCACATTAAGCTCTATATCGAGCAGCTTTGAGGTCTTTTCCTCAGGCGGAAACTTGTAAGCCACAGCCCACTTTGGCACTTTTGCAGTCGCACCAAGTATCTCACGCTGTCTGAAATCATCGACCTTTATAACAACGCCGTCAATATCAAATGGCAGGTCAAAACGCTTTTCTCCGATAGCCTTTATGCAGCCTATGACCTCATCAGCGGTAGACACACGCTTGTAATCAGGGATAGTCTTGAATCCCAGTGTTTTCAGATAGTCAAGAGACTCCTTGTGGGAAGTAAGCTCCTTGCCCTCTATCTGCTGAACATTGAACACAAAGATATCAAGCTTTCTTTTTGCCGCTATCTTAGGGTCTTTCTGTCTAAGAGAACCTGCGGCGGCATTTCTAGGGTTTTTGAAAGGCTGCTCGTCATTATCCTCCTGCTCTTTAACAAGCTTCAGAAAAACATTTCTCGGCATATATGTTTCACCTCTGACTTCTATCAAAGGCAGTTCCTCGTTTATTTTTATAGGAATGGACTTTACAGTTTTCAGATTAGAAGTAACGTCCTCGCCCACAAAGCCGTCACCACGGGTAGAACCTATGGCAAGCTCGCCGTTATGATATTCAAGGGATACCGAAAGTCCGTCTATTTTCGGCTCAACAACGAATTGCGGTTTATCCACAGCCTGCTGAACTGTCTCAATAAAGCTTCTCACCTGTTCAAAGGAAAAAACGTCCTGCAAAGAACCCATTTGCACACGGTGTGTGACTTTCTCAAATATTGATATCGCCTTGCCGCCTACACGCTGAGTAGGGGAGTCGTTTCTGATAAACTGCGGAAACTGCTCCTCAAGACCCTTTAGTTCCTGCTGGAGCATATCGTATTCATAGTCTGTGATCTCGTTCCTGTCCTCAACATAGTAAAGCTGAGAGTGATAATTCAAAAGCTTCACAAGCTCGTCTATACGTTTTTTAGCGTCCTGTTCGTTCAAAATAACACAACTCCATTTCTGCCAACTTTTTACGGCATATCATACGCAGGGCAATACCACATAAGGATTGTACGCAAGATGCGTAGCCGGATTTTTCGTTAGCTTGTATAGAAACGATGTAGGAATACTTTCGTATTTCAAGGAGTTTCTGTGCGAGATAACGGAAAATCTGCAAGCAGATTGCGTGCAAAGCCGTTAGGCGTGCCTTATGCGGTATTGCCCTTTATATTATACCATAATTGCTGGTGAAATACAAGCCTTTTTTCTATAAACTGCGAAAAAATCAGCCTTTTCCCTTGTCTAAGTACATATCAGGTATCTCCCCTACGATAACAGTTTCGCTTACGGGATAGTCATAGCTCACAACGATATCCGTAGAGTGTGCAGGAAGAATGGCTGTCATTTCTATGGTCACAGTGAGATAAAGGCTGTATTTTGTCTGATTTATCCCTGCTTCCGTTAAATCGCTTTTAAGCTCTGTTTTTGCCGCACCTATCTGATGAAGCCGCAGTGGTATGTCAAAACCTCTGCCTGTGAGGATATTTATTCCTGAAAGTGTGCCGATGGGTACGCTGAGTTTTGTACCCTCAAGCTGTGAAAGGCTTTCGTTCACAGCTTTTGAAACGCTGCTTTGCAGCCTGTTCACTGAGGCTGTGTCGCTGTTTATGGAGGTTATCCTGCCGTCTGTTTCGGATATTTTTATATAACTGCTTTGCGGCAGTTTTTTAAGCTCTTGGCTTATTGCCGCATTTATCACATCTAGTGCAGCCTGCTTGCTCTCAAACTCGCTTATTTCGCTGATGTGCCTTGAAAGCTGTGCAAAAAACACAGTCGTGAGCAGTGCAAGAACAACGATAAAAGTCAGCAGTATATATGAAAGTCTGTTCTTCAAAGAACGCTTGTGAACACTCAAAAAAATCACCGCCTTTGGCTTATTATATACCAAAATGCGGTGATATGTGATTATTTTACTTTAATTCAACGATAGTTACGCCGTCCTCGCCCTCTCCGTAAACGCCTTTTCTGAATGATTTTACAGAAGGGTGGTGTTTAAGCGCACGCCTTATGGCATCACGGAGAATACCAGTGCCTCTGCCGTGGATTATGGTAAGCATCGTCACCCCTGACATGATAGCGTCAGAAATAAACTGCTCCATTTCATGAACGCCCTCGTCAGCGGCATAGCCCCTGATATCAAGCTCGGTGGATACCTTTCGTGTCATACGGCTCTCAATGCCGCTTTTGGATACACCGCCTTTTTTAACAGGCTTTTTGGACTGTTTCTGCGGCTGTTGTTTTTCAATAAGCTGAAGCTTCTTTACATCTATCTTGGTTTTCATTATGCCTGCCTGAATGAAGCACATTCCGCTGTTGTCAGGGGGCGTTATAATGATACCCTTTCTGTTTGTGTCAACGATAAGCACGCTGTCACCCTTTTTCAGCGGCCTTGGCAGCACATATCCCTCGTTCCTGCTTTCAGAAACAGGGTTAGCCTCGCTGTAAAGCTTGTTCATTGTGGACTTCTGCTTGTGCCTTGCATCAATGGCTTTCTGAGTGAAGTTCGGATTTTCTTTCTCTTTTCTCAGCTTGTCAAGCTCGTCAACAAGCGCCTGCGACTCACGCTGAACACGATTTACGATCTGCTGAGCCTCACGTCTTGCCTTTTCAAGCTCGGCTTCTTTCTGATCGTAGAATTTTTCTTTCTGCTCTGCAAGCTCTTTTCTGAGAGCCTCGCTTTCCGCACGGTATTTCTCCGCAAGCCTGTTGTTTTCTTCAAGCTGTATTCTTGTGCGTTCAAGATTGTCTATGATAGTTTCAAACTTTCTGTTATCCTCAGAAATAAGCGACTCAGCGTACTTGATTATATCCTTGTCGATACCAAGACTTTCAGAGATAGCAAAAGCGTTGGACTTACCGGGTGAGCCTATGATAAGCCTGTATGTCGGGTGCAAAGTCTGCACGTCAAACTCGCATGAAGCGTTCTCAACGTCAGGAGTGTCGATAGCGTACATTTTAAGCTCCTGATAGTGAGTAGTTGTAACAAGTGTTGCATCGAATATCCTTATGCGTTCGATTATAGCCACCGCCAACGCAGCGCCCTCCACTGGGTCAGTGCCTGAGCCAAGCTCGTCAAGAAGCACAAGGCTTTCGCTGTCCGCTTCGTCAAGTATGGTCTTTACTCTGCTTATGTGAGAAGAGAAGGTAGACAGATTGTTTTCTATAGACTGCTGGTCGCCGATATCAACGAGCACGTTTTTATATACTGATATCCTGCTTCCGTCTGACGCAGGAATGAGCAGACCGCACATTGTCATAAGCGTGAGCAGACCCACAGTTTTAAGCACAACTGTTTTACCGCCCGTGTTAGGGCCTGTTATTATCAGGGAGTGATAGTCTGTGCCAATAGAAAAGTTTATAGGCACGACCTTTTTCGGGTCGATAAGAGGGTGACGTGCCTTGTTCAGCACGATAATACCGTCATTGGATATCTCAGGGAGCATTGCTCTCATTTTTGCACCGAGGTTTGCCTTTGCAAAATAAAGGTTAAGCTTTGTTACCGCATTGTAGTTTGAAATGAGCTGGTCTTTCATTTCGGCACATTCCATGGAAAATTCAGCGATTATCCTGTGTATCTCGTCCTGCTCCTGACCCTGCAAAATGCGGATATCGTTGTTGGCTTCCACTACCGACATAGGCTCGATAAAAAGGGTTGAGCCTGTTGCGGAGGTGTCATGAACAAGACCGCTGACATTGCCCTTGAACTCAGTCTTTACCGGAAGAACGAAACGTCCGTCACGCATTGTGACTATGCTCTCCTGCAAATATTTCTGAGTGCTCGGGGATTTTATCATCTTGTCAAGGGTCTCTCTTATCTTAAGCCCTGAACGTGTTATCTTCTGTCTTATGCTTCTCAGCTCCACACTTGCGTCGTCAGAAAGCTTTGTGTCATCTATGATAGCCGTTTCAAGTCGCTGCTGCAGATACTTGTTTGGATAGAGCATTTCAAAGAGATATGAAAGGGAAGTGTCCTTGTTCTCACACTGCTCATACCAGTGGTGAAGCTCATAGGTCTGCGCAAGCAAGCGTCTTATCTGGATAAGCTCTCCAAGAGAAAGCACACCGCCTGCCTCGGCTCTTTTGATGTAAGTTGATACGTCATTTATGTTGTAAAAATTCGGCGTGCCATATCTCACGCTGAGTTCAAGTGCTTCGGCGGTCTTGCCTGTTTCTTTCTTGACCGTGTAAAGATCAGAACAAGGCTTTATCCCCAAAGCCATTTTTTTCGTTTTTTCGTTGGAGCATTCTTTTGAAAGCATTTCAAGAATTTTGTTCAGCTCCAGCGAATCGTAAAATCTTTCGTCCATTATATATACCTCAAAATATGACAATAGGCAAAGCTACGCAATGCCTACAAAAGTCTGTAAAAATCAAGCGACGGAAACTTGCCTTTCAGATTATATCTAACAAACCGCTCTGTAAAAGCCGTCAGCTTTTTCTGATATCTTTCGCTTATCTTGAAAGCAAAAAGCCGCTCATATTCCGTCAGTGCAATAAATCGGACTATGTATAGCATAGTCCTGTCTAATTCAATATCGTAAATGCTGTCAGGATTGTAACAGCATTTGTCACACTCCAAGACACCTGTTGACAGATTGAAGTGCATAATGTCAGCTTCATACGCCATGCACACTGAACAGCCAAGAAGCGCAGGTCTTAATCCTGCTTCGCACAGCAGACGAAACTCAAATATAGATTTGAGAAGTTCGTTATCCCTGTCGCCTTTATCGAGAAAATAAAGTGTGTTCAGCGTCAGCCGCATTATCTCGTCACAGCCGCTTTCCTCTGTTCGTATATACATGAGAAGCTCAGAAAAGTAAGAGGCAAGAGCCGTTTTTTTGGGGTCGAGCCTGATGTTGTAAAAAAGCTTCTCTGATTCACTGCTGTTGAGAAAAAACATTGATTGGTCTTTAGCGTTCTTCTTTTCCTCAACGCACAGCTTAGAGTATGCAAAAAGCTGCGTTGATGACGCATTTTTCGTGCTTTTCCTGCCACCACGAACAAATATATCTATGACTCCACGCTCTGCTGTGAGGACAGTGACGGATTTGCTTGTTTCGCCCCTGTCATTTTCCCTCAGTATCAGTCCCATAAAGGTCAGCATTGTCAGTATCCTCTTTTCTGTGTGCGGCATATGTGAGATAATCCTCTATCCTGCCGCTTTCAAAGAACTTGTCCCATAAAGTCATGATATTCACCGCCTTACTGATATTATCAGCTTTTTTGGCGGTCATTATAAGCGGAAAAATATGTTGCCTTTATTCCAAACCGAAATTCTTTATC
Organism: Ruminococcus sp. AF37-20; assembly: GCF_003460465.1. Classification (NCBI taxonomy): domain Bacteria; kingdom Bacillati; phylum Bacillota; class Clostridia; order Eubacteriales; family Oscillospiraceae; genus Ruminococcus; species Ruminococcus sp. AF37-20. The sequence continues at coordinate 19,050 of NZ_QTVE01000014.1, forward strand.
ATGCCCTCACGGTTTCTCCAGCCCTCTTTTACCTTAACCCAGCACTGGAGATTTACTTTTATCTGGAAGAAATCTTCAAGGTCAGCTCTTGCTTCCTGACCTATCTTTCTAAGCATAGAGCCGCCTTTTCCAATAAGGATACCCTTGTGTGACTCTCTCTCGCAGTAAATAGTAGCGGTAACGTCAAGTATAGCTTCACCGTTTCTGTTTTCACGCTCGTTAAGATGTTCGATAGTCACAGCTATGCCGTGAGGAACTTCGTCATTAAGGTTATTGAGTGCCTTTTCTCTTATTATCTCAGCCATTATGACCTTTTCAGGCTGGTCTGTGAATTTATCGTCAGGGAAGTAGTGCGGACCCTCCACAGCATTCTTTTCAAGATCTTCCATAATAATATCAAGACCGTCATTTTCAAGAACGCTCACCGGTACGATATCTATAAAATCAAAAAGCTTTGAATACTCTGCTATCACTGCGATAAGATCCTCTTTGTTTTCAAGAAGATCTATCTTGTTGAGCACAAGAATCACTTTAGTCTTGCCTGTCTTGAAGCCCTTTACAAGCTCACGCTCGTTTTCGGATATTTTCTTTGTGCAGTCAGCCATAAGGATAATAAGATCAAACCCTGCAACAGACTCGTTCACAGCGTTGAGCATATGCTCGGAAAGCTTGTTTTTAGCCTTGTGCATACCGGGTGTGTCCATGAAAACGAACTGTGTTTCTCCCTTTGTGAGAACACCTGTTATCTTTGTTCTTGTTGTCTGCGGCTTGTCGCTCACTGCGGCTATCTTTTCGCCCACAAGTGCGTTTAGCAATGAGGATTTGCCTGCGTTCGCACGTCCAACAATGGTGACGAACGCATTTTTTGAATTTGCATTTTTCTTGTTCATATATATTTTTCCTTATCTTTTTTATCTTTGTCAGCAGGCGTTTTGAACACCCATACGAGCCACAGTATCACACCTGCGGCTAAAGCTATCCCTAGCCATATGTTTCTTGCAAAATAAGAGGCTATAGCCATAAAAGCATAATAGTCCCAGAATATCCTTATTCCCACAGCCACAGAAGCTATCGCCGCAATGAGAACAGCCCCTGCCGCACAGTCTTTAGCCTTTTTAGCAAGGGGGTTTTTATCTTTACACGCCATATCCACAGCGGCTTCAACAGCCGTGTTCACAAGCTCTAGTGAAATAACAAGCCCTATGCAGATATAAACTGCGGCAGTTTCGGCGGCGCTAAGCCCATAAAATCGCATTAGCAGTATCACAAGCACTGCAACACCAATGTGAAAACGCATATTGCGCTCTGTTTTTATACAGCTCACAACGCCCTCAAAGGCATAAACAAAGCCCTTGAAGAAACGTCCTATCCCTGTTTTACCTGTGTTCATGCTCGCCTAAGAAAGTGGCGTCACGGGATATGCCCAGATTGCCAAGTATAGCTTCTTCCTTTTCACGCATTATCCTCTCCTGAAGATTGCTTTCTTCATGGTCATAGCCAAGAAGGTGAAGCATTGAATGTACTGTCAAAAAGCCTATCTCTCTTTCAAGAGAGTGGCCATATATCTCAGCCTGACGGTAAGCAGTTTCAAGGCTTATGACTATATCTCCCAGCAGGTAAGCGCCTGTTTCGTGGTTCATGTCAAAATCACCGTTCTCGCCAAGAGGAAAGCTCAGCACGTCTGTTGAGCGGTCTATGTTTCTATGCTCCTTGTTAAGCTCATGTATCTGCTCGTCATTCACAAAAGATACAGAAACTTCAAAATCATCATTGTGGCCCTCATATTCCAACACAGCATGGCAACAGCGTCTTACAAGAAGCCTTATGCCAACAGGTATCTTTACCTCTGTCTGGTTGTTGGTTATCATTACTTTTACCTTGCCCATTACTTTTTCACATTCCTTTTTTGTTATATTTTTCATAAGCAAGGATTATGTCCTGCACAAGCTTGTGACGGACAACGTCCTTGTCGGTAAATCTGTTTATCGATATATCGTCAATGCCTTTGAGTACGTTCATTGCCTGAATAAGTCCTGACTTTCTCTGGTCAGGCAGATCTATCTGCGTTATATCGCCTGTTATGACTATCTTTGAGTTGAATCCAAGACGTGTAAGGAACATCTTCATCTGCTCGTGAGTGGTGTTCTGCGCTTCATCAAGGATAATGAAAGAATCGTCAAGTGTACGTCCTCTCATGTATGCCAGCGGAGCGACTTCGATACAGCCACGCTCCTGCTGTTTAGCGAAAGTGTCAGGACCGAGCATTTCAAAAAGTGCGTCATAAAGCGGTCTGAGATAAGGGTCTACCTTACATTGCAGGTCGCCCGGAAGAAAGCCCAGCTTTTCTCCTGCTTCAACCGCAGGACGTGTGAGGATTATCTTCTCTACCTCGTGCGCCTTGAAAGCTTTTACCGCCATTGCCACCGCAAGATAAGTCTTGCCCGTTCCCGCAGGACCAATGCCCATGACGATAGTCTTTTTCCTTATTGCTTCAACATATCTTTTCTGACCGAGAGTTTTCGGCTTGACGAGCTTTCCGCTCACCGTCACGCACACTCCGTCATCAGACATATGCTTTATCTCATACTGCTTGCCCTCACGCACAAGTGTGAAAACATATCTTATAGTCTGCTCAGTGATAGCCTCGCCCTTGTTGATAAGAGCAATAAGGCTGTTTATAGCTTCCGAGGCGTTAAATACGTTCTCCTCATCGCCTGTTATCTTGATGTCGTCACCTCTGCCGAGAATCACAACATTATACTCTTTTTGGATAAGATTAACATTCTCGTCATAATTGCCGAAAAGGCTGAGTACAGTTTCCATTCTGTCCACGCTGATAAGTTTTTCCGCCATTAGCACAACTTCCTCTTTTTTTTGTTCTGATATACCTATTATACAAAGCTATTATATCACATTTTTCCTCTGATTGCAACAATCTCAGTAAGATTTAACACTTTTTTTATGCACCTTTTCACACTTTTTGATCATTTCTTAATAAAAAATTCCACCTCTCTGCAAAGCTCGCCATATAGGGTGTATGTTACAGTAGCGGTTACTCCGTTTTCTGTCACATTATCCTCCACTTGCCGGTCTTTTATCTCATAGTCTGAGAGAAAATTTTCCTCATATAAATACGCCTTTTCATGAACGGAGTCAAGTGCCTGCTGTTCTGTCAGGGTGTCTTGTGAAAATTTATATTCTTCAAGTTCGCAGGTGGTTATGCCAAAAGGCATTTCAAACCCGAAAAGCGACAGAGGAGAATATCTCTGCTCATTTTTCCAGTAACCCTCAGGCTTTGAGAAAAAAAGAGGGATATCAGCGTCAAACACAGTGAAAAAACGCTTTGTATCTCTCTTGCCTGTCGTCTTTTCTGCTTTGTCCTCAAAGGGCTGTGTGAATGTGACAGTGCGCTCAAAAGTGCCTAGTATCTTACCCTTTGAGCGTGCATAGCTTGTCTTTGTTTCAACGTTTTCCTTGCCGTCTATCCAGCTTAATTTTGATGTGATGATCTCACCGCCTACAACGATATCTCCCTTTGTCACACCGCTTCCCACAGGTATCTTTAGCTGTCCGTCATAAACCTCGATTTTTTCGATAACTCCGTTTTCGCAGGCAACAAGATTTGAGGGATAGCGGTTTGACTCACGCTTTGTGTCACCCTCAGTTTCGATAACGTCGATTATCAGCGTGTCCCCCTTGCGTGTTATGCCTGCCCATGATATGCCCTCCACTTTTTGCTTTAACGCACGTTCTGTGACTATGAGGTCAATGCTTGGGATATAAGTGCCGGTTTCAATGCCCTCCTCTTTAAGCACCGACATAACGCCTTTTCTGATATTTTCATCATCACTGAGTATGTCAAACCTCACCACCACGTTTGATAGATAGAAGCACGAAAGCATGACAGCCGCAGTGCCTATGACAAGTCCTCCTCTTCCGAAAAAACGTTTTGCAAGAACAAAGCTTCCGTGACGTTTTGTGGCGGTGTATTCAAGCCCAAGTTCATCGCATAGTCTTTCAAGTGCCTTACAGTGTTCCGCAGGCATACGCAAAGTGAGCTTTCCGTTCTTTTCACACATTTTGCTTACGGGAAGCTTTTTTGACATTATCCTGCGGAAAAACTTGGTGAAGCTGTCCCCTGTGATAACATAATCTATATAACCGAAAATCATTATCCTCTCTCCCTGATACTTCTTGACACAAGCCTGACCGACTCTATTTTTCCTCTTATCTCCACGCTGTCGGAGCAGAAATTTGACATTGTTAGTCCGCTGCCCCATATCTCTATCTCAAAAGAGCCTGTCAGCACCTTTGCCATTATCTCACTGCATTCAACTATCTGCTTGCAGTTTTCGATAACGGCGGCTCTGTCGTCAGTTATGCTTATGTATGAGCTTAATGCGGTCAATTCTTTTGTCATGCCGAAAAAGCTTAAAAATGGTATCTTCTTCATTTTTGCGTCCTCCGTTCATTGTCTTATGCTTAATTATATTATTAGACAGACTGACATATACTTAAAAAGTAAAAGCAGGGAGGTAATAAAAATGTTGAAAAGACTTGCAAAGGAGCTTTGCGTATACATACTTGCAGGGGTGGTCATATGGTTTTGTATTATCGCCATATCAGGGGGCGAGAGCGTAAAGCTTGGTATCTCCGAAGCAGTTGACCGCTGTATGAATATCATAATCCCGTCGCTGTTTGTTTTTATGGCGCTGTCGCAGATACTTGTTTCAAGTGGGCTTTACTACTGCGTTTCAATGCCTTTTTATCCTATATCGAGATTTATAATTGGCATACCGCCTCAGCTTTTCTTTGTATTTCTTCTTGGCAATACCGCAGGCTATCCTGTGGGAGTAAAGCTTCTTTCAGATCTGTGTCAGAGAAAGATAATATCCCAGCGTACTGCAAAGATAATGTCCTGCTTTTGCTGCTGTGGAGGGCCTGCTTTTTATTCTGGTACAGTGGGCCTTGCAGTGTTTGGTTGTACAGGAGCAGGCATTGCAGTGTTCGTATCCATACTAGCGGCAAATTTTCTCACTGCGCTTGTTCTCGGCAGAGCTATAAATGAGGATAAGAAAACATCAAAGCCGACTTTCAGACTTGACGGCAGAATGTTCACCGACAGCGTTATATCAGCAGGAAAGTCGCTTTTTACTATCTGCGTTATGATAGTCTTTTTCGGAGCGTTTATGTCCTCTCTTGAATGTTGCGGAGCGTTCAGCTTTCTGAAAAATGCGTTTTCACTGTCAGAAAACGAGCTTGTGCTTGTGAAAAGCTGTCTTGAAATAACCTCTCTCACTGAGCTTTCGGAAAGTCCATTTTATCTTCTGCCATTTATAGCCGCTGTCTGCTCCTTCGGTGGTCTGTGTGTGATTATACAAATAGCTGCACTTGGCGTGGATTTCTCCCTTGTGCCGTTTTTTATCTCACGTTTGACATCAGCCTTTTTGTCCGCTGTCATATGCCGTTTTATCTATCCTTTCTTTATTCCTGATTCAGTTTTGACTTCTGTTACAAATAATGTTAAATTCGTCAAAGTGAACAATTTTGTTCCCTCGTTTTGCTTGATTATGATGATTTTATTACTAACTTTGAAGAAAAGACTAGCATTTTCTAAAACAGTATGATATAATTAATAACAAATGAAAAAAGATTAACTTATCTTAAAGGAGTTGTATAAATCATGGCAAAGAAGAGCTATTTTGGTAACAGAATTTCACCGTCATGTTCTTACTGCCTTTTCGGCAACAGATCAAGAGAAGGAAATAAGGTCCTTTGTGAGAAGCAGGGTCTGGTAGACGCTGATTATAGCTGTAAGAAGTGGGTCTATGATCCTATCAAGCGTGTTCCAAAGAAACAGCTTAACATTCCAAATCAGGAAGACGATGTTATCTGATACATAAAATATGCCGTACATTTTTTGGTGTACGGCTTTTATATTGCAAAAAGATCCGCAGAGCGTTTTGTTTCGCCCTGCGGATCTTTCTATTTTATATCCTTATATCTTTTTGATCTTCGTGTAATTTGCCATTATCTTCTTTGTGCCACGATTATCGAATGCTATCTCAACAAGAGTATCGTTAGCCATAGGTTTTGAGCTTAAAACAGTGCCTTCGCCGAATATCTTGTGCAAAACTCTGTCGCCCGGGGCGAAAGTTTCAGTATTAACAGAAAAATTGCTTTTATCAGCCTTTCGCTGAGCCAATTGCTGTTGCAGACTCATGCTGTGAGGCTTTTCATAGCCGTTGAGATAAGGTGAAGCCTTTGTTTCCTCGGCTTGCTTTTCTATGCAATCGGCAGGAAGCTCTTTTATAAAGCGTGATATCCTGTTTCTGTCGGTGCGACCGTAAAGCATACGTTCCTCTGCGTGAGTAAGATAAAGCTTTTCCTTTGCTCGTGTCACTGCAACATATGCAAGTCTGCGTTCCTCTTCCGTGTCAGCTTCTGATTCAAGACTTCTTGATGACGGGAAGATGTTGTCCTCCATGCCTACCACGAAAACTATGGGGAACTCAAGGCCTTTTGCAGAGTGCATTGTCATAAGCACAACATAGTCAGCGTCAGAGTCGAGATTGTCAACGTCAGTGTAAAGTGATATTTCCTCCAAAAATCCCGACAGCGACGGCTCGTCAGCATTTTCTTCGTAGCTTGACATGGTGGATTTAAGCTCGTTGATGTTTTCAAGACGTGTAAGACCCTCGTCGCCCTGCATTTCAAGATGGCGCTTGTAGCCTGTCATATCAAGAAGCTTGTCCAAAAGCTCCGCAAGTGGCAGAGTGTCAGAAAGCTCAGTAAGCTCTGAGAGCATATCGCCCACAGGCATAAGCTGTTTTGAACGCTTCACAAGGGGTGCAAGCATATCGGCTTCCTGCATGATGTGGATAGGTGAATCCCCAAGGTCTGAGGTTATCTGCTCAAGAGCGTTTACAGTGGCTTCGCCGATACCACGTTTCGGCTCGTTGATTATTCTTCTCAGACGGAGAAAGTCGAAATGGTTGTTTATTACAGAAAGATAAGCAAGGATATCCTTTATTTCCTTTCTGTCATAGAATTTCAGACCGCCTATTATTTTATATGGTATTCCACTTTGTATGAACGTCTGCTCCAAAGCGTTCGATTGTGCGTTCATTCGGTAGAGAATGGCATGGTCGTTGTATTTTCTGCCCTTGTTTATGTCCTCTAAAATAGTGTCAGCCACGAATTTTGCTTCACTGCGCTCGCTTGAAGCCTTGTAGACTGTTACCTTTTCACCGTCACCCGAAGCTGTCCACAGATTTTTACCCTTTCTGCCCTGATTGTTGCTTATAAGCTGATTTGCGCAGTTAAGAATGTTCTGGGTCGAGCGGTAATTCTGTTCAAGCTTTATAACATCAGTGTCAGCATTGCAGTCGAACTGCTCCTCGAAGTTGAGGATATTCTCGATAGTCGCACCACGGAACTTATAGATACTCTGGTCGTCATCACCCACAACGCACAGGTTGTTATACTTCTGTGACAGCAGCGAAACAAGTCTGAACTGAGCCTTGTTGGTGTCCTGATACTCGTCTACCATTATATATTTATACAAGTTCTGATAGTGGTCGAGGACGTCAGGAAACTGCTCAAAAAGCTTGACTGTGTGGCAGATCATGTCGTCAAAGTCCATAGCGTTTGCGGCTTTGAGCTTCTTCTGATAGTGCTTGTATACCTTGCCTATGGTCAGATTACGATAATCTCCTGCGGCTGAGGCGATGTATTCATCAGGCTCTTGGAGCAGGTCTTTAGCGTGGGATATCTCGCTGAGTATCGTTCTCGGTGGAAACATCTTCTCGGATATGCCAAGCTCTCTCAATATGCTTTTTACAGTTCTCTGAGAGTCGTCTGAATCATATATGGTGAAACTGCTTGAAAACCCAAGCTTGTCACATTCACGCCTGAGTATCCTTGCGCAGGCGGAGTGGAAAGTCGCCGCTGTTATGCCCTGACCTGCCTCTCCCAACATTCCTGCAAGACGTTCTTTAAGCTCGCCTGCCGCCTTGTTTGTGAACGTGATAGCAAGTATGCTCCACGGCTTTATGCAGTCATATGCCACAATGTCTGCAAGGGTAGAAGCGTCGTTTGTCTTGCCGTCAATGTAGTCTTTGAGAAACTGTATGTCCTGTTCAGAGGGCGTGCCGTAGGTCTGCTCTGTGTTGTATGCGTTGCCGAAGTATATCATGTTTGCGATGCGGTTTACCAAAACAGTGGTCTTGCCGCTTCCTGCTCCTGCCAGTATAAGGAGAGGTCCTTTTATTTTGAACACAGCCTTGCGCTGTTGGTCGTTCATTCGTGAAAAATATTTTTCAAGTGCTTTTCTTTTAAGAGCCGTAAACTGCTCCATTATATACACCTCCGTAAAATTTCTTTTATGCCGTATCCTACATTATAGCATATTTTTTCTATCTTGAAAAGGGCGGCGGCAAATTTTTTTCACATGAATAACAGTGGTTATGTTTTCCAATAATACATTAAATCAAATATTATGAACGGAGGAACATATATGAAAGCTGTTGTTTTATGCGGAGGACGTGGAGAAAGATTGATGCCCATGACAGACAGGCGACCTGCGGCTCTTCTGAGATTATGCGGAAAAGAAATTCTGCTTTTTACTCTTGAAATGCTGGAGAAAGCAGGCTTTTCGGAAGCTGTCCTTGCGGTGGGCTATGGCTCTGAACAGGTAGAAAGGCTTCTTGATGAAAAATACTCAGGTAAGATAAAGCTCCATATGATAAACACCGCAGGCAAAAGCACTGAGCAGGCTGTTAGAACAGCAATGTGCGATGAAACAGAAATTCTTGTCGTGGAATGTAACTGTATATGCACCCACCCTCTTGATGAGATTATAAAAGTTCATTTGAGCCACGATACCTTTTGTACGGCTCTGACTTATGATACTGAAAACAAACCTGCTGGCATATATATAGTGAAAAGAGAGCTTTTTGAAAGTCTTAATCCTGAAAAGCCTACGGATATGACGGAGGATATTATCCCCGAGGCTGTGAAAAGCAGTGAAGCTGTCCTGCTTGATGGAAAAGGCTATTATAAAAGGATAACCACGCCTGAGGCTTTTCTTGATTGTCAAAGGCATATGCTTTACAGCGAAAATATGTCACAAAGGCTGACGGAAAATAATTTCAGCGGTGCGGCAATAGGTGAGCCTGTTTATATAGGAGAGAACGTGTCTGTTATGTCAGGGTCGGTCATAGAAAGCGGAAGCGTCATAGACAATAACGCTGTTGTAAAGGGCGGCAAGGTGAACGGATATGTTGGCATAGGCTCGGTGATATCTGAACGCTGTGATATAAACAGTGCAGTGGTATGCCGTGGGGCTGTCCTTGACAGCGGTGTGAAGTGCGGTGAATATTCCGTCATAGGCGAAAAGGCTCATATCGCAAGCGAAGCCGTAATTGAAAAAGGAGTAGGCATATGGTCTGGAAAAACTGTTGAAAAGGGCGCAAGGCTTTATGAAAACGTGAAAAGATCATCTGACAGCCGACTTGTCATAGACGAAAACGGCGAGTGCAGTTTGTGGGGCGGTGAAGCCACAGCGCAAAAGGCTATGCTTTTTGGACTGTATGCCGCAAGCGCCGCAAAAAAAGGCGGAAGTATAGTGACAGCCTATGGCTCTGACGAAAGCCTTTTGCTCAAACAAGCCCTTGACTGCGGCATATGTCAGGCTGGAGTGAACGTGTACAGTATAGGCAGAGCAGGCATTTCAGAGCTTTCTTATGCTGTGAACAGATTTGGCGGAGAGTTCGGCATACTCATAGGCGCAAACATTTCAGGTTATGCAAGGCTTATTTCGGCTGGGGGAATGTTGCCTGATGAAAAGCTTCTTGACCGCATTGGAAGCATATCTGACGACAGAGCTTATCGCAGTGTGGGGCTTTCTCAGATGGGTTGTGTGACAGATTTTTCAGCGGTGAGGGAAATATACGTCGCAGAGCTTGAAAAAATACTCCCTGACCGATTTAAAGGCGTAAATGTGGATATCCGCACATATGATGTTAAAAAGGCGAACCTTGCCGACAGACTTTTTCACGTCAGGAACGATATAGACGGTGAGCGTATAATATTCAATCTTTCCGCAGACGGCACAAAAGTATCAGCTTACAGTGAGAAAACAAGCTATGTCATGTGGGAAAAGCTGGTGGCAATGTATGCAGGGGTGTGCTTTGAAAAGGGGCTTGCGGTGGCATTGCCTGAGAATTTCCCCTCTAATGCCGATGCCACTGCTGAAGACCACTGTGGCAGGCTTTACCGATACGAAAACAATGCTGACATAGCAAAGGACGTTGCAGTTTCGACCCATAATATGTTTGCCTATGACGGACTTTACCTTGCGTCAGCGGTGACGTCTTATCTGTCAGAGCAGGGGATAACGCTAGAAAAAGCTCTCTGTGATGTGCCTGACGCATACACTTCAAGCCGATTTGTGGGCATAACAATGAGCCGTGAAAACAAGGAAAAGATATTTTCAGAACTTGGCTGTTCGGCAGAGGGTGAAATAACAATGGGCAAGACCCACGCAGTTATAAGACCGCTGAGGGATAAAAAAGGTATAACAGTGTTTGCAGAAAGTGTGAGCTGCGAGCAGGCGGCTGCCTTTTGCGAGGATATAACAAGCAGGATAAAGGGCATATTCAGATAAATGTAATAAATTGCTATTGACATTGAGGCGAAAATGGAGTACAATATAATCAGATATTTTTGTTCGGACAAAGGCGGCTCATGCCGCTGTATTTAAACTGCGTTCATCACACCATTTTGTCTTTCTTTGAGGCTTTAAGCGTTTTTGACAGCACATGATAATAAAGCCCAAACGCAGCGGTATATTGAATCTAAACGGAAAAATCGAATATTATTTGAGCATGATAAAATGCAGCAGGAAGGAGATAATTGCTCCTGCCGTATGTTTGTGCTGCTTTTTTGCGGCATTTTGTGCCTTTGAAGGCTTAAAAGCGGAGTACAGCAGGGCAAAGTACATTATTTTATGAACGAAAAGAACAACACAGTAAAAAATCCTACACAAAAACGTTTTTTTAGAAAAAAACAAAATAAGAGCGAGATACCTCTGGCTCAGTCTTCAAAAGAGCTTGACCGTGTAAAAAGTCAGAGAGCTTCGGGCAGTGTGAAAAAAACGCTTCAGCCGAGAAATGAAACTCCACAGAGAAAACCGCAGAATACTCAGCAAAGACGTCCAAGACCTGCGGCGAACAGAGTGAAAGAGCCTGTAAGAAGAACGCCTGTGAAGATAATCCCTCTTGGCGGTCTTAACGAGATAGGCAAGAATTTCACTGTTATCGAGTGTTCAAACGATATGTTCGTTATCGACTGCGGATTGGCATTCCCTGACAGTGAAATGCCTGGCGTTGATATTGTTATCCCTGATTTCTCATACGTCGAGAAAAATCAGGAAAAGCTCAGGGGCGTTGTGCTTACACATGGTCATGAGGATCATATAGGCGGTCTGCCGTATTTTCTGAAAAAATTCAACGTGCCTGTTTACGGCACAAGGCTTACCCTTGGTCTTGTTGAGGGCAAGCTGAAAGAGCATGGGCTTTTAGGAACTGTAAAACTCAACGTTGTAACGCCAAGACAGACAGTTAAGCTTGGCTGTATGGCGGTGGAGTTTATAAGAGTAAATCACTCTATCCCTGATGCCGTGGGAATGGCTATCCATACCCCTGCCGGTGTGCTTATCCATACTGGCGACTTCAAGGTAGACTATACACCTATCGAAGGCGGTATAATCGACCTGCCTAGATTTGCAGAGCTTGGAAACAAGGGCGTTTTGGCTCTTATGGCTGATTCTACAAACGCTGAAAGACCTGGCTATACCATGAGCGAGCGCAAGGTTGGCGAAAGCTTTGTGAAGCTTTTCAACAAGGCTGAGGGCAAGAGGATAATCATTGCCACTTTCGCTTCAAACGTTCACAGAGTTCAGCAGATAATAAATAACGCTGTCACACACGGCAGAAAAGTGGCTGTGTCGGGCAGAAGTATGGTGAATGTTATCTCAAAGGGCATCGAGCTTGGCTATCTTAAAGTGCCTGACGGTGTGCTTGTGGATATCGACACTATATCGAGATATGCACCTGAAAAAATGGTCATCGTCACAACGGGAAGTCAGGGCGAGCCTATGTCGGCGCTTACAAGAATGTCGGCAAACGAGCATAGGAACGTTACTATCACTCCTATGGACTTTATCATAATCTCGGCTAATCCTATCCCCGGCAATGAAAAGTATGTCACAAAGGTAGTAAACGACCTTATGAGATTGGGTGCAGAGGTAATATATGAGTCAATGTACGAGGTGCACGTTTCAGGACACGCTTGTCAGGAAGAGCAGAAATTGTTGCTTTCTATCACAAAGCCAAAGTTCTTTATCCCTGTACACGGCGAGTATAAACATCTTATGAAGCACAGAGATACGGCACTTTCTGTGGGAATCCCTGAGAGCAATATAATCATTGCTGATATAGGCAACGTTATCGAAACAGACGGCGTTGACATGAAGATAACAGGACAAGTGCCTGCGGGCAAGGTGCTTGTGGACGGCCTTGGCGTTGGCGACGTTGGCGCAATAGTTCTCCGTGACAGAAAACATCTTGCTCAGGATGGACTTATCATTGCCGTGGCAACTATCGACAGGGCTTCGGGAGATATCCTTGCAGGGCCTGACGTGGTTTCAAGAGGCTTTGTGTATGTAAGAGAGAGCGAGGAGCTTATGACCGAAGCTCAGAAGCTTCTTACCGAAACACTTCAGGATTGTCTTGACAGAAATATGAAGGATTGGAATACCATAAAGGGCAGAATGAAGGATAATCTTTCGGACTTTATCTTCACAAAGACAAAGAGAAGTCCTATGATTTTGCCGATAATAATGGAATTATGACCGCCTGTCAACAGTGCGGCTGTTTATAGAAATGCAGGAGCTTTAAAATGAAAAGTAACAACGGATTACAGATCATAATAAGAATAACAGTGTGCGTTACTATGCTTTCGTCACTTATAGGCGCTTTTATGCTGCATTCTACTCCGTCTCACAGAGAGTCGGGCAGTGTGCTTATCCTAGTGTCTGTGGCGGCGGCTGTATTGTGGGTGCTTGAAGAAGTGGTTTTCCACAATCACACTCGTAAGTATGTGGCAAAGCTTTCCACGATGATCTCAAAGACGGAGAGAGATTCTCTCCTGAATTTTCCTGCTCCTGCTATAATAATCGACAGCGAAAACGTCATCGTGTGGTATAACAGACTTTTTGGCAGACAGGTCTACTCTGAGGAGGAAGCCTACGGAATCGACCTCACAGAGCTTATGAATATCGATATGGATAAGATATACACCTCTGACGGTGACCTTGTTTGCACAAATTCTCATTTCTATAAGGCAAAGGCTATACATACCGATACAAACGGTGAGCTTTCAATGGTCTATTTCAATGACGTTACCGATTATGTGGAGCTTGAATATGAGTTCAGAATGTCCCACAAAGCGGTAATAATCATAACTATCGATAACTTTGACGAGCTTATGTCAAATATCAGAGAGAGTGAAAAGGCTCACGTTGTTGTTGAGATAGAAAAGCTCATAGAGGAATTTTTGGAGAATACCACTGCGGTGTCAAAGAAAGTTGCAAGCGACAAGTTCTATGTTTATATGGAGGAACGCCACCTTGCACCTATAATCGAGCAGAGATTTAAGATACTCGAGCAGGCAAGAAAAATAGCCGTTGGCGAGCGTTCTAACCTTACCTTGTCCATAGGTGTGGGCAGAGATGGTGCAAACCTTGCGGAGAGCGAGAAGTTTGCAAAGCAGGCTCTCGAAATGTGCCTTGGACGTGGCGGAGATCAGGCGGCTGTCAAGGAGGACGGTGAATTCAAGTTCTTCGGCGGCATTTCTTCTGCACCTGACAAGAACAATAAGACCCGTATCCGTATGGTGGCAAAGGCTATGCTGGAGCTTATCTGCAATCACGATAAGGTGCTTATAATGGGTCACCGATTTGGCGATCTTGACAGCGTAGGCTCTGCAACAGGCTTCTGCTGTGCTATCAGAAACATGGTAAAAGAAGCTTACGTTGTGGTAGACCCTGAGCAGAATTTGTCGAAAACGCTTATAAATTATATAAATGAAAACGAGTCGGAGCATTATTACATAACCCCTCAGGAGGGTCTTGAAAGACTTGACGATAACACGCTTCTTGTGGTAACTGATACCCATAACCCTGCACTGGTTGAGTCAAAGGAGATACTTGCAAGGGCGAAAAATGTGGTAGTTATCGACCACCACAGAAGAATGGTGAACGGTATTGAGCCGACTATCATGTCATTCTTAGAGCCGAATGCGTCATCGGCCTGCGAGCTTGTGACCGCTCTTATCGAGTATTTCGGTGAGGATTCCAATATCACAGTCCATGCGGCGGAAGCTCTGCTTGCGGGAATAATGCTGGATACAAAGAATTTCATTATGAAAACAGGCGTAAGCACTTTTGAAGCGGCAGCATTTTTGAAGAAAAAGGGCGCTGATACCATAGCTGTCAAAAAGCTTTTTGCAAACTCTATTGAGACTTATCATCAAAAATCGTCGCTTATAAACAGCGCTCACCTTTATAAAGAGTGCGCAGTGGCTTATACAGAGGAAAGCTTCTCTGAAATAAGGATAGCGGCTTCACAGGCGGCAGACGAGCTGCTTGGTATAACAGGCGTAAAAGCTTCGTTCGTTATCTATGAAACGAACGGTGTGATAAATATCTCTGCACGAAGCATGGGTGCTTGTAATGTGCAGATCGTCATGGAGTCGTTGGGTGGCGGCGGTCATCTTACTATGGCGGCAACTCAGCTCAACTGTTCAATGAATGAGGCGAGAAAACGTCTTGCAGACGCCATTGACGAATACTGGGAAAATAATTCGCAGGAATAAAAAAAGAAAGGCAGAGTGAATAATATGAAAGTTATTTTGTTAAAAGATGTAAAGGGTTCAGGCAAGCAGGGAGATATCATCAACGTTGCAGACGGATATGCAAGAAATTTCCTGATTGGAAAGGGCCTTGCACTTGAAGCTACAGCTAAAAACCTTAATGACCTTGCAGGCAAAAAGGCTTCCGCTCAGCACAAGATAGATGTTGAAACAGCCGACAATAAAGCTATCGCAGAGAAAATAAAGGATAAGGAAGTTCTGGTAAAGGCTAAGGCAGGTCAGGGCGGAAAGCTCTTTGGCGCAGTTACAGCAAACGTTATTTCAGATTGCCTCAAGGCTCAGTATGGCGTTGTTATCGAGAAGAAGAAGATAAATCTTACAGCCGAGATAAAGGCTTTCGGTGACTATGCTGCACAGATAAAGCTTACTCATGGCGTATCATGCAGCATTAAAGTAAAGGTCGTTGAGGAGTAATCATGGCTGATAATTTCCGTGGGCTTACCACAGGAGCGACCCTTGGCAGGGAACTGCCTTTTTCTCAGGAGGCTGAGGAAGCCGTTTTGGGAGGAGTTCTTCGTGATCCTTCGGTGCTTCCGAAGGTCATTGAGATACTAAAGCCTGAAAGCTTTTATCGTCCACAGCATCAACAGCTTTTCTCCATAATAATGAGAATGTTCACCACAGGCAGCAAAGAGGACCTTATCACGGTAATTAATGAAGCCGTCACAATGGGTGTTTTTGAAACGTCTGCAATGGCTAAGAATTATCTTCTTGGTATTATGGAAATGGTGCCGTCAACGGATAATATCGAGAGCTATTGCAAGATAATCGAGGAAAAAGCAAGGGTAAGGTCGCTTATAAATGCCGCTAATCAGATTCTTGAAAAGGCGTATGACGGCGGTGAGGATTCTCAGACGCAGCTTGACGCTGCCGAGCAGTCTATATTTGAAATAAGACAGGGCAGAGATGTTCAGGGCCTTACACGAATAAGCGACGTTATCGTTGATACATTCGAGCATTTGCAGGAGATATCAGGTCCTGACGCTGGCGAACATCTTGGTGCAAAGACAGGCTTTGGCCAGCTTGACGCAATCACAACAGGCCTTAACAGAACTGACCTTATCATTATCGCTGCACGTCCTGCAATGGGAAAATCTGCATTTGCACTTAATATTGCGGTGAATACCTGCAAGGCGACAAAGCGTGATGTTGTTATATTCTCTCTCGAAATGGGTAAGGAACAGCTCGTGTCCCGTATGCTCGCTTCGGAAGCACTTGTTAATAATACTCTGCTTAGGTCGGGCAATCTTGAGCCTTCTGATTGGGAGAAGATAGCAGGTGCGGCAGATACGCTGTCACAGCTTCCTATATATTTTGACGATGGTGCAGGCTGTACAGTGCCGCAGATGAAAGCAAAGCTCAGAAGAATGAGAAATCTGGGACTTGTGGTCATCGACTACATACAGCTTATGCAATCAGCAAATAAAAACGCCAGCCGTGTTGAGGCGGTGTCTGAGATAACACGTTCCTTGAAGCTTATGGCTAAGGAACTTAATGTGCCTGTTATCGCACTTTCACAGCTTTCCCGTAGCTCAGAGAAGCGTGACGATAAAAGACCTATCCTTTCAGACCTGCGAGAATCAGGTTCTATCGAGCAGGACGCTGATATCATCATGTTCCTCTATCGTGACGCTTACTACAGCGATGAGGGCGACAAGTCGGTGGCTGAGTGTATCGTTGCGAAAAACCGTCACGGACAGACAGATAAGGTGCAGCTTGGTTGGATAGGCGAATATACTCTGTTCAGAGGTCTTGATTTCAGGAGAGATGATGAATAATTTTCTTGTAAAGGTAGCTTCTACCATAGAGAAATTTAATATGGCAAATAAGAGCGAACGCTTGCTTGTGTGCCTCTCAGGAGGCGCCGACAGCGTTACGCTCCTTTTGTGTTTATATGAGCTGGGCTATGATGTATGCGCTTGTCATGTCAATCACCACCTCCGTGGGGAGGAAAGCGACAGAGATCAGCATTTTTGTGAAAAGCTTTGCGAGAAGCTTGGGGTCGAGCTGAAGGTGTTTCAAGCCGATGTTGTGGGCTATTGCAAGGAACATTCTGTATCCACTGAGGAGGGGGCAAGAAAGCTTAGATATGACTTTTTCGACAGTATCGGCGCAGACAAGATATGCACAGCACACAGTCTTTCGGATTGCCTTGAAACTGCCATATTCAACCTCGCAAGAGGTACAGGTCTGAAAGGTATTTGCGGAATACCGCCTGTGAGGGGAAATATCATAAGGCCGCTTATAAATTGTACTCGTCAGGAAATCGAGGGCTTTCTCAAAGAGAGAGGACAGGACTTTGTTACTGACTCCACAAATCTCACTGACGATTATACCAGAAATAAGATTCGTCACCTTGTTGTGCCAAGGCTTGCGGAGCTTAACAGTTCGCTTTTTGGCTCATATTCCATGACAGCTGACAGGCTTAGAACAGACAGCGACTATCTTGAAAGTCAGGGGCTTGAAGCCTTTGAGAAAGCGGTCTTGCCAAAGGGTTATGACGCATTGTGTCTAAGACAGCTCCACGAAAGTGTACGCCGACGTGCAATAATGCACATTCTTGAGAAAGAGGGGCTTACTGTGAGCCATGACAGTATCAAGGATATCGACAGGCTTATACTTGACGTGGGTAAGGCGAACGTCAAGGGCGGAGTCTTTGCGGTCTGCTCAAAAGGTGTGCTCAGCTTTGCAAAGGGCGAGATGCTTGAAAACAGCACTCTCAGGAGCGTTAAGGTAAGCGACGAAGGCGTTTATCAGTTCGGCAATAAGGAGATAGAGTTTAAAATCTATCCTTTTGACGGAAAAATCGCAAATGTTCATAAAAAGTTTGCAAATTGTTGTCTGGATTATGATAAAATAAAGGGTGAGATTGTTGTCGAAAATCGAAGAGAGGGCGAGAAGATACGCCTTGTGAACAGAGATTTTGACAGCGATGTGCGAAAGCTGGTGAACAAGTCCTTCAGACTTGAGGACAGGAGCAGTGCCGTTATCCTAAAAGATAGTCAGGGCGTTGTTTTTGTTGAAGGAAGCGGTGTGGCTGAAAGGGTGAAGATAGACTCTGAAACCGTTAAAATATTGGCTTTTACCATAAAGTGAGATGAATATCACCCTAAGCTGAAAAGTTTTTTGTGTGAACTTGTATTTTTTCACTTTTCTGTCACATTGATAATATATAATCAGAGAGGTTGTTAGTTAATGAACAATATATCGGTTCTTTATTCTGAGGAAGAGCTTGCATTGTCTGTGAAAAAGCTTGGAGCAGAGATAACTGAAGAGTATAAAGGAAAAAAGCTTCTTGTTGTGTGCGTTCTTAAGGGAGCGTTCGTGTTTACTGCCGATCTTGTAAGAAGTATCGACAACGATATGCAGATCGCTTTTATTACTGCAAAGAGTTATGTTGGCACAAGCTCAACAGGAAATGTTTCAATTTCAGGAGATCATGATTTTATGGGTCTTGACCTGAGAGAGTGGGACGTTTTATTGGTTGAGGATATTCTCGACACAGGAAGAACGCTTTGCGAGTTAAAAAAGAAGTTTGCGTCAATGGGTGCGCCAAGTGTTAAGATAGCTGTTATGCTTGATAAGCCGTCAAGACGTGTTGCAGACATAACACCTGATTTCAAATGCTATGAGATCGAGGACAAATTCGTTGTTGGCTGTGGTCTTGATTATGATGAGAGATATAGAAATCTTCCTTTTATCGGTATAGTTTCCGAATAAGGAGCCAAATATAATACAGAACAAAAGGTTGTGATCGATTGAAAAACAATAATAATGGAAAGACCCTGTTGATCTATCTGCTGGTATCGGTTGCCATAATCTGCGGATTGGTCTATATGCTAACAAGCATGAGCACAAAATCTTCCGACAAAAAATATTCGGAGATAATGGAACAGTTTGACAGCCTGAACGTGTCACAGTTTGAGCTTGACCTCGGCTCCGGACAGCTTAAGTATAAGCTCAAGGGCGAGGATAAGGTATATAGTTATACAGTTCCAAATGTTTCACTGTTTGCAAATGAAGTCCTTGGCGGTGAGGACGCTGAGAACTATCGTAAGAAATATAATACTGAAAATCCAGACGATCCTTTGCAGTATAATCTTATACCGATATCGGATAACAGCTTCTGGCTCAATCTGATACCAACGCTGCTTATGCTGGGCGTTATGATATTCTTCTTTGTGTTCATGATGAAGAATGCAGGCGGCGGAAAGATGTCATCTTTCGGAAAAACAAATGCCAAAATGGCGCCAAGCAGCAAGAAAGCTACCTTTGATGATGTTGCGGGTGCAGACGAGGAAAAGGAAGAGCTTAAGGAGATCGTTGATTTTCTCCGTGATAATAAGAAGTATACCGAGATCGGTGCGAGAATACCTAAGGGCGTTCTGCTCCTCGGCCCTCCGGGTACAGGTAAAACGCTTCTCGCAAGAGCCGTTGCAGGCGAAGCAAAAGTTCCATTCTTCTCGATCTCAGGTTCTGACTTCGTTGAGATGTTTGTGGGCGTCGGTGCTTCAAGAGTAAGAGATCTTTTTGAGCAGGCTAAGAAAAACGCTCCTGCTATCATCTTTATAGACGAGATCGACGCAGTGGGCAGACAGAGAGGCGCAGGTCTTGGCGGCGGTCATGACGAGCGTGAGCAGACCCTTAACCAGCTTCTTGTTGAAATGGACGGCTTTGAGGATAACGATTCTGTTATTGTTATGGCTGCAACAAACAGACGTGATATACTTGACCCTGCACTTCTTCGTCCGGGCAGATTTGACCGACAGATACTTGTGGGCTATCCTGACGTTAAGGGCAGAGAAGCTATACTGAAAGTTCACACAAGAAATAAGCCGCTTGCTCCTGACGTTGACCTTGAAACTATCGCAAAATCAACTGTGGGCTTTACAGGTGCAGACCTTGAAAACCTTGTGAACGAGGCTTCGCTCCTTGCGGCAAGAAAGAATAAAAAGGCTATCACCAAAGATGAGCTTGAGGAAGCTTCTATCAAGGTTGTGGCAGGTCCTGAGAAAAAGTCTAAGGTCATCACAGAGGACGAAAAGAAGCTTACCGCTTATCACGAGGGTGGTCACGCACTCTGCACATACTACAGCAAATCACAGGATAAAGTTCATCAGGTATCTATCATACCGAGAGGTCAGGCTGGCGGTTTCACAATGAGCCTGCCTGTCAAGGATAAATCTTATGTTAGCAAGAACGAGATGTACGAAAATATCGTGGTTCTTCTTGGCGGACGTGTTGCTGAAAAGCTGATCCTTGACGATATCTCAACAGGCGCTTCCAATGACCTTGAGAGAGCTACTTCCACAGCTAGAAACATGGTAACACGCTACGGCTTCAGTGACAATCTTGGTCCTGTTGTATACGGTCAGGGCGATCATGAAGTATTTCTTGGCAGGGATTACACTAATACGCCAAGCTATTCCGATAACGTTGCGGCTGAGATCGATAATGAGATAAGAACTCTTATTGAAAGTGCATTTACTGACGCTGAAAAGATACTCAACGAGCATATGGATAAGCTTCATGTTGTGGCTAAGTATCTTATGAAGTATGAAAAGGTTGACGGTGCAACATTTGAGAAGCTTATGAATGGCGAACTTACAGAGAGCGAGTTCATGGGCGAACCTGATAAAACACCAGAAATCCAGGATACTCCTGAGATAGTTGATGATATTTCAGTTGATGATAATTGATATGGGAAATCAGACGTGTAAAAGCGTCTGATTTTTTTGTGATGTCTGCTTGATTTTGCAGTAATGATAGTGTATAATAAGTGTAGCTGTAAAATGCAGTATAGAACGGAGATAACAAATGAACTTACTTTTTATCGGAGATGTTGTGGGGCAAAGCGGCTGCGATTTTCTTGAAAGCAGAATGTATAAGCTGAAGCGTGAATATGATATAGATGTGACCGTGGTGAACGGTGAAAATTCTGCTCAGGGCAATGGTATCACACCGCAGTCTTACAGACAGCTTCTCAACATGGGGGCTGACGTTGTAACAACGGGAAATCATTCTTTCAGACGACGTGAGGCTGAGGAGCTTTATGACACAAACGAGCAACTTTTAAGACCTGCCAATTACCCTGAGGGCGTTATGGGTCATGGAGTGACTTATATCGATATGTGTCCTTATAAGATAGCCGTGGTAAATCTTATGGGAACGATGTATATGGAAGCTGTGGAAAATCCTTTCAACTATGTTGACAAGCTTCTTGAAAGCATTGATACGCCTAATATAATCGTTGATTTTCATGCGGAGGCAACTTCTGAGAAAAAGGCTATGGGCTTTTATCTGCAAAAACGATGCACTGCTGTGCTTGGCACTCATACCCATGTTCAGACGGCTGATGAAATGATCTTAGGCGGACATACCGCCTATATCACCGATGTTGGAATGACAGGCCCTGAGCTTTCCGTACTTGGGGTGGACAGCGATATAGTCATAAATAAGTTCAAATATCGCACCCCTGTGAGGTTTTCAGAAAGCACAAACGATTGCTTTATAAATGGAGTTGTGGTAAAATTTGATGAAAAATCGGGAAAAGCAACAAATATACAGCGTGTTATTAAGCGATAATAACGAAAAGTATTAATAAAGCTTGAAATTTTATTATGTATGTAGTATAATATAATGTGTATAATAAGTGGGGTAAATTCTTTGAATTTACTTATGGAGGTATTCAAGTGGAAATTCTAAAGGTTTCTTCAAGGTCTGTCCCTAATTCGGTGGCAGGAGCAGTTTCGGGCGTTATCCGTGACAGCGGTGCAGTTGAGGTACAGGCAGTGGGCGCAGGCGCAGCCAATCAGGCGATCAAGGCTATAGCGATCGCAAGGGGCTATCTTGCACCATTGGGCATTGATCTTATTTGTATCCCTGCATTTGCAAGCGTTTTGATCGACGGTGAGGAAAGAACTGCGATCAAGCTTATTTGTGAAGAAAGATAATAATGCGGCAGCAAGGCGTGTTAAAGTCTTGCTGCTTTTTGCTACAAAGGAGGGGACAGCATGGAAACTGTTTTGCAGACTTATGGGCTTACAAAGCAGTATGGAAGCTTTACAGCGCTGAGCAATCTTGACCTTGCGCTGGAGAGGGGTAAAATTATCGGTCTGCTAGGGCCGAACGGAAGCGGAAAAACAACATTTATCAAGCTTTGCTGTGGACTTATAAAACCTACGGCAGGGGATATACTCATATGCGGAATGCCTATTGGCGTGGAAACTAAAAAAGTGGTTTCCTATCTGCCTGACAGAAATTTTATACCTGACGATATGAAAGTAAATGAGATGCTCAGGTTTTTTCAGGATTTTTACAGTAATTTCAATGTAGCAAAGGCTCAGGATATGATGAACAGGCTGGGGATAAACCCTGCGGCAAAGTTCAAGACAATGTCAAAGGGTACAAAAGAAAAGGTGCAGCTTTGTCTTGTTATGAGCCGTGAGGCTGACGTTTATCTTCTTGATGAGCCAATTGCAGGCGTTGATCCTGCGGCGAGAGATTATATCCTCAACACCATAATCTCAAATTACAACGAGCGGGCGGCTGTGGTAATTTCCACCCACCTTATTGCAGATATCGAACCTGTCCTTGACGACGTAGTAATGATACAAAACGGTATGCTAAGGTTGCATAAATCTGTTGACGCTATCCATAACGAAACCGGCAAGTCTGTGGATCAGCTTTTCAGGGAGGTGTACAGATGTTAGGCAAGCTTTTGAAATATGAGCTTAAACGCTCGGCAAGAAAGTTTTTCCCTCTTGTTGTGGGATATATGATAGTTGCACTGATATTTTCTCTGATGCTTCGTTATGGCGAGAGTGTTAAAAGCCCTAATTTTCTGGTGATATTCATTGTTGTGTGCATTGCCTATGGTATTGCCGTGGGGGCGTTGTTCACTGTGGGCTTTACCATATCGCTGACGAACTTTCACAAGACCCTTTTCACTGACGAGGGCTATCTTATGCTGACAATACCTGTCAAGCCATATTATCACATTTTCACAAAGTTCATCTCTTCTGTTATATGGTCGGCGGCAAGCATGATCGTTTTTGTGCTTTCGCTTTTGCTTATCGATCCAACAGAATATCTTGACTCTGTGGGAGATTTTATAAACGCATTTGGCAATGGCTTTGTTGAAGAACCGCTCACGTCGTTTCTTATTTGTCTTTATGCTCTGATGCTTTTTGCCAACTGGCAGATATTCTTTTACTTTGTTATCTCCCTTTCAAATTGTTTCAGACATAAGGTGCTTGCAGGCTTTGGCATAGTGTTCGGCTGCAATATAATATTCTCTTTTATAAACAGCTTTGTTGGCGGTCTTTCACTTTGGAATATGTTCTTTGTGGGTCATGCGGTGTATTACGAGAGCAATATAAACTTGGATTTGCGTCTGGTATTTATGACAATGTATCAGTTCGCATATATCTTGGCATATTTCCTGCTGACAAACTTTATAATAACACGCAAACATAATTTGCAGTAAAAAAAAGGCAGACGCTGTGTCTGCCTTTTTTGTTGTATTCTTTTAGTTAAGTATCCAGATCTGAGCTGAGTTTTCAGGCTCAAGGTCAGCAAAGGAGAGCTTTCCGCCCTTTGAGTTTGCAAGCACCTTTACATAGTCTGTGGACTCAGTGGATATTCTGAAACGTCTTTTTCCCAGCGCAGTGACCCTGAACTGAACAGGCTTGCCGTCTATTTTCAGATAGTCATATCCCTTGCATGAAGCGTTTACATATCCGCCGTCGCCTATCTTTAAACCGAATGTGCCGTCCTCTGTAAGACAGACCGTCAGCTTCTGTTCAAGCTCCTTGTCAGGCTTTTCAAGCTGCAATCCCTTAGGAGTAACAGTGAGTACAAGTCCCGATATCTCGTTTTTGAATGTGTAAGCCTTGCCGTCAAGTATGTAATTTCCTGCGTCAGAGGTGCAATCGTCATAGAATTTCAGAAGAAGCGCTGTGACATTCTGCTGTGTAACAGGCAGAGTGTTCTTTGCAACGTCATCAAAAGCTCTTGGGTCAAGGTGAGAAATGGTGTCAACGAACTTGCTTGCGTATTTTACAAGCTTGTTTGCAGCCTCGCCAAAGTTATCCTTGCCGTAGTATTTCAGCAGACGCTTGTCGAAGCTGTCGGCTGTGTGTCTTGTGCAGGTGGTGGAAACGTGCTTCTCAAAAGCGTAATGCACGTTGTTTGCCTTGTCCTGATATTTCATGTTTGCAACGTGAACAGTGCAGCCCATGTCTGAAATAAAATGTGCGGCTCTGCCGAGAACACGCATGGCGTTTTTTATGTCACCGCTTTTGTAAAGAGATACTGCGGCGGTGTAGTTTTCTTCGAGGCAAGTTCTTGCGCTCACTGCAAGGTCACCAAAGCGGTTGCGGTAATAGCCGTTAGTTTCAGGAAGCTCCTTGCCCTTTGGATTAACGCAGGAGTAATAATGCTTGCCATGACCTTTGTCCATATCGTTCTCCTCGTCAGGCTGTGTGCAGCCCTTGAGTATCTCGCTGTGATAGTCTTTATAGAATGTCACCTGCTTCTGCTTTTTCTCCTTTTCCAGAAGTGCAAGTGATTTTTTCACAATGTCCTCGTGAGTAGTGCCGCTCCATGCGTACGCTTTGATAGGTCTGAGCCTATAGCATACAGCCAGCGCAACTGCGGCTGTGAGAATTTTTTTCATAACTCTATTTTCCTTTTCTGATATTTTTGTTGTTTTTCTTTTTCCTTACTGAGTAGCCGAACGTGCCAAGCTTTTTGCCAAGACCGTAATACTCTCCGTGAGCGTAGGCAAGAAGTCCCGCTTTGTCAAGGCAAAGCTTTCCTTTTTCGTCAAGCAATTCTTTTGCAACGTCAAGCCCCACGATATCTGCAATGAACATATCATGTGTACCAAGGCTCACGACCTCTCTTACTTTGCACTCGATATTCACAGGGGACTGGGCCAGCAAAGGTGCCGATACCTTTGCGGACGGTTCTGCGGTAAGGTGCATTTCCTTGAACTTATCCACTTTTCTGCCGGTTTTCACACCGCACCAATCCACAGCTTTCACAAGCTCTCTGGTCGGCAGATTTATGACGAACTCACCGCTTTGAGTGATAAGCTCGTGGGAATATCTCTCAGGTCTGACGGAGATGTAGGTAACAGGCGGCTGAGTGCAGAGAATGCCTGTCCACGCAACTGTGAACACGTTAGGCTTTTCCATACTGCCGCAGGTAACGAGAGTAGGTGGCAGGGGAGAGGTTATGACGCTGCCTTTCCACTGCTCCTTGGTGTATTTTGTGTACTCCATTATTTCACGCCTTTCTCGTTGTCAAGTCCAAAATTATGTACTCGTCTGTATATTTTGTCATAGTCCTTATAAAGAAGCTGAGTTTGGTTTTCAAGAAAATAGTAGTGCTTTATATAAGGCACAAGCAGTATGAGAAACGCAACGGCAAGGGGTATGAGTATCATGACCTGCCAAACTGCAATGGCAATGAACGTCATGACAGTACAAAGTGCAAAAAGCACCGTCACGATAAGGTGTATCAGCCGTTCGTGCTGAAAAAAAGCGATATGTTCTTTGTGATAATCAAGAAGCTTTGCAAAGTCGCAGTCCTTGTCCTCAAGACAGCTTGCAACAAAACTGCGGTAACGCTTGAAGTATTCCGTCATGATATCACCTACAGTTCAATAAACTCAGCGTCTTGTATCTCAAGGTCACGGAGCTTGGTCTTGTATGAATTTTTCTTTTTAAGAGCCGCACGTTCCTGCTCTTTTTTCTTGACGTCCTTTGCAACTGTCATAAGCATTATATTGTCGATAGTTTTATAGTGCTTTGAAACACGCTGAGCAAAGCTTTTGCGCTTTGCAGGCTTTTTCTTTTTGCCGTCAAAAATAATGGCAAGAACAACGGATATCGTCATTGCGATAATAGTTTTCTCTGCATTTGAGTTCACAGAGATAACCCCTTTTTTCATACTATCACCATTCCTTCTGCCTGAGTTTTCCTATCAGGATAACAACATATAAAGTTATTATACTATATTATCCCGAAGATTTCAAGTATTATCTATTAATAAAAAAGTAACGGTGTTATTATGAGAGCTATCGTTTTTGTTGTGCTTTAACGGTCACGGGGATGTTGAACTGTCAAAAAATGAATGCCATATGTATCAAAAAAACTACCGCTTGTGCATTATTTTTACCACTTGTGCAAATATTGTTGACTTTTTGTTAATAACAATGTACAATTATTATGAACATTAATGCTATTCAGCAGGAAAGTCTGGCTAATGCGCAAGCAGGAGGAAAATGATGGAGAATAATGAGAACAAGGCAAAAAAACAAAGGATCATAATAGCTGCACTTATTCTGGGCATGATGTTTTGCATAGGTATTACGATTTGGGTTGTGTTTTTCAGAAAGCCAGAAACAAAATCTCTAGTACCTGATTATGCACCTCAGCAGACAGAGCAGTATGCTGAACCTTTGGAGGACAACAGCAGAAATCTTGATGTGCTTGAGGGTGGCGGAGGAATTTCTCTTGAATACGAAAATACAGTGAATATCAAGCTTTCTGATAAAACAGCTTATTTTAGTTATAAGCATCCAAGCAGTTCAACTCAGGATATCGTGCTTTGTATCGAAGTAAATGGTGAGATCATCGCACGCTCAGGTACTATAAAACCAG
This sequence comes from Ruminococcus sp. AF37-20, assembly GCF_003460465.1. Taxonomy (NCBI): domain Bacteria; kingdom Bacillati; phylum Bacillota; class Clostridia; order Eubacteriales; family Oscillospiraceae; genus Ruminococcus; species Ruminococcus sp. AF37-20. The sequence goes on from NZ_QTVE01000014.1 coordinate 45,719, forward strand.
GCAATCAGCTTAAAACGCTTCCTTTGCTTGAGGGCGAGGCGGACAAACTTAGTGAAGGCACTTATTCAGACGCAAATTTCAGAGTTTTAAGTTATGATCCGCAATCAGGTGAAAAAGCAATGGTCGATACGGTGGCAAAAATAACTGTCACTGTTGAAAAATAAATAACGGAGGAATTTATCATGAAAAACAAATTGGCGATCATTGCCGCATTAGTGCTAGCAAGCACTAGCGTGGTTACAGCATATGCGGTAAATTCAGAAAAAAATGACGGCAGCGAACCAACAAATATCAAGGTTACAGGAAGCTATATTGATTCCAAGTCAACGACAATGTCTGTGGACGTTGAGTGGGAGGAAATGAATTTTACCTACTTTGGCGGATATAAGGTATGGGATCCTGAAACACATAGCTATACCACAGAGTCTGCATGCTGGTGGAATGAGCCTAAGGAGATAACTGTAACAAACCATTCAAATTCGGCTATTAAAGCGCAGTTGAATTTTGCATCAAAGGTCGAAGGACTTAACGGCATATTTGATGAAGATGTTATTTTATTGGAAACAGCCGAAGGCACTGCTGTTGACGCTGCACCTAAAGATTCAACACATTTCAGTGTAAGTGGAGCAGGGATAGAAACAAACAATACAGATCTTGGCACTATCACAGTAACGATCTCTGAAGACATTCAGTAAGTAACTGACGCAATGGTTGTTTCTACCCATGTTGATACAACTCTTTATTATGTAACAGGATCAAATGGAGCATGGAGGGTAGTAAAAAACAATGATATTGGGATTGTACCGATAGCGTAATTAAAAAAGTATTCATATCAGGGGGCTTATGATGGATAAGCAAAAAAATGACGGAAAGCTGATCGTATCAGTGCTTATGGTCTGTTTTGCAGTTACCATTGGCGTGATGATATTTGCATTGTGCCGTCCAAATGATAAAAAAAGTGCAGAATTTACTCCACCGCCTTTTGAAAGCACAGCACAGCATGGCAAGCCTGAGGTTTCAGAAAATTTAGGCTATAGCTCTCCGAACAGAGATGATATGAGCTATGATTTTGCGGTGTGCGGAAACGTCACTATGGAAGGCGATAAGGCAATAGTATATCTTACAAATATCGAGGGCAACAATGCCTGGATAAAGCTCAGAGTGTTTGACGAACAGGAAAATATGCTTGGAGAAACGGGTCTTATCAAGCCAAACGAGTATGTGAAATATGTTACGCTCTCAAAGACGCCGGAGGTCGGTACAAAGATAAAGCTTAAGATCATGGGTTACGAGCCGCACACTTATTATAGTGCAGGTGCGGCTTCCTTGAATACACAGATAGGGGGTCAAATAGACCAATGAAAAAAATGACTTCATTTCTTGCTCTTGTGCTTGCATTAAGCATACCTTCTGGTGCTTATGCGGCCGAGGCAAAGCTTGATGATAATAATACAACTGCAAATGGAAATGTTTATGCGGTCTATACAGAAGATGTTCCATGGAACAGTGTGTCTGTTGACGACGATGGAAATGCTGTTATTGATTTTCCAGATGGCACAAGTGTGAAGATCGAGAATGCCGATAAAGATAAAAATCTTGTGGTGGATCAGGTCACAGAGAAGAAAGCTCTTGACTGGTTAAACAGCGTCATGGGAAAAAAGTCTGAAAACACCGTAGCATTTCATATTTATTACATTGACGGAGATTCTATTCTGCCGGCAAATGGAATAAAGGTAACGATAAACATAGACAAAGATCAGGTAAATTCCGTTAAAGGTGATGGTACAGTAAGCAGTCTTAAATGTGAAGAGTCTGATGCAGAAATATCCTTTGTCACAGACGATGCACCTTTCTATGTCCTTGGTACAAAAGCACCTGAAAGTTCATCAGATATATCACCAGATAGCACTGGTAAAAAAGATGATAGCTTACAAAACAGTTCACAGACAGCAGTTCAAAATGTAAACAAAGACGGTGATAAGTCACCTAACACAGGCTTAGGAGCAGGTGCAGCATTGACAATGTTGCTGCTTGGTGCCGTTGCTGTAAGCGTGTCAAAAAAAACAAAGGATAAATGATCTGATATTCATAAGGCTCGCCGTTTGCATTGGCATTATTAAGCAAAAAAAACTCGCACGAAAATGTGCGAGTTCTTTTTTATGCAGCAGACATATAATACAGTTATATTTCAATATAATCCCAAAGCTCGGAAACAAGTTTTTCTGTAAAGCCCTTGCACAAAAGAAGCTCGTTAGGGCTTTCGTAATAGGATATAAGCTCACGAAGTTCTATGACAGCATTCGCCTTGTCCATATCAATTAGCAGCTTGTCTGATATCTCCTGAGCGTCAGCCTTGTTTATGTTCACTTTCTGCCTGACTTTTTCAGTAGTTTCAGCCGTTGTAACAGTTTGCTCCTCTGTGGCCGGAGGCTCTGTTACAGTATCAGCAGGGATTTCTATTTGAACAGGCTGAGTTTCTGCAACTTTCGTTTTCTGCGGCATATCATGGTAGTCTGCACTGTCAACATAAAAATAGCCTTTGAGAAGTGCAAGTGTAGAGTCTCCGATGCCGTTTACTTCAAGAAGCATATCCATGTTGCTGATAACACCAACTCTGTCACGATATGCTATTATCCTGTCGGCTGTTACCTCGCCTATACCGCTCACCGCCATAAGCATTTCCTTGTCAGCTTTGTTTATGTCAGCAGGAAAGCAGTATTCCTCTTTGGTTTCAGCAATACTGCTTGTGACGGCTTTTGATGTCGTTGTTTTCTTTGTGGTATGTGCCTTTGCAGTCTTGCTAATGACCTTTTCACTGCCTGAATTGTCCACCTTGTCAGCCTGAGAGCTGTCAGCAGGCGGTGTGAGTATCACCACATCATCACGCTGTGGTCTGTTAACAAATGCAGAAGCGATCGCTGCAGTAATGGCGACCGTAACTGCGATCACGCCTACGAAAAGTTTTAGCCTGCTTGTTTCTACTTTTGAAGCATCATTTTCTGTCACATTCGATTTTTCGTCTTTGTTGCTGTCTAACTTGCCGTCCATAATTGATTATTTTTCTGCAAGCATTTCGTTGAGATTTTCCACCATTTCTGACATCTTCGCTCTTGTGATGTCCGGAACATTTGCAAATGTAACAAGGGTTCTCAGTGGCATATCTCTTATCATTGCTTCCATCATTTCCTTTGCAGAAGCGCCGAGATCGTCGGAAGCCGCGTCGCCAAAACCGCAGTTTATTTGGCTTAAAATGTCCTCGAACATAGCTCTGCCCTCTGGGATAGAATTTATCTCGCCACAGGTGGTGTTCAAGGTGAAATGCACTGGGAGTTTTGTATCGGAAGATACATAAACAGAAGTCGAAAGCCTGATATCTCTTGAAGAAGAGCCTGCCTCGATAATAAACTCACCATATTCAACGAACCAATCGTGTATATCAGGCTCGTAGTATGCAAATGAACGCTTATCAAGGTGGAACACAGCCTTTTTGGTCTCGCCAGCTTTAAGGAAAAGCTTTTCAAAGCCCTTAAGCTCACGGACAGGTCTGCGCACTGAGCTTTCCTTGTCGGAAACGTAAAGCTGAACGATCTCCATACCGTCTCTGTCGCCTGTGTTTGTTACGTCCACCATGACCGTCAGGGTCTTGTCGTCTTTTATCTCGTTTTCTGAAACAGTAAGATTGCTGTATTCAAAGGTTGTGTATGAAAGTCCGTGACCAAATGGGAACAGTGGCTTTATGCCCTTTTCGTCATAATATCTGTAGCCCACGAATATTCCCTCGGCATAGTCAACATCGTCCATATTTCCCGGGAAATTAAGATAAGACGGATTATGTGAAAGCTTTTCAGGGAAAGTTTCCGCAAGCTTTCCGCTAGGGTTAGCTTCGCCAAAAAGCAGAGCCTTTTCAGCAGTGCCGATGTTCTGTCCGCCAAGATACATTTCAAGTATGCCCTTCACCTTATCTGCAAACGGCATTTCAACAGCCGAGCCGTTGTGGAGAACGATAACAACGTTTTCATTTACCTTAGCAACTTCATCAATAAGCTTGAGCTGACAATCAGGCATTCTCATATGCTTTCTGTCAAAGCCCTCAGACTCAAAGCTTTCGGGCAGACCTGCGAAGATAACGGCAACATCGCTGCTTCTGGCAAGCTCCACAGCTTCATCGAGAAGCTCGTCAACGGTTTCGTCACGGTCGGTGACGAAGCCCTGTGCATATGTGATATTATCCATGCCCTTGACAGCTTCAAGAGCAGATGTTACCTTAAATGAATTTATGTGAGAGCTTCCACCGCCCTGATAACGTGGCTTGTCGGCAAATTCGCCAATGAAAGCTATCTTTGCAGACTTGTCAAGCGGCAGTATCTTATCATCATTTTTGAGCAGTACCGCACATTCGGACTCTATCTTGCCTGCAAGTTCATGCTGTTTTTCTTTATCCCACTTTGTTGCAGGGGCATAGCCGTCCTCGGCTTTCTGAATAAGCGTAAGCACGTTTCTCACAGCCTTGTCAAGGTCTTTCATTGAAAGCGAGCCGTTGTTTACGGCTTCTATGATAAGCTCGTCATTTTTGCCGTTGCTGGTAGGCATCTCAAGGTCAAGACCTGCGGCAACGCCAAGAGGTCTGTCATCAACTGCGCCCCAATCGCTAACTACAAGTCCATCATAGCCCCATTCGTTTCTGAGTATATCAGTGAGCAGAAGCTTGTTCTGCGAGGAATATTCGCCGTTTATGCGGTTGTATGAACACATCACTGTCCAAGGCTTTGCTTCCTTGACTGGTGTTTCAAAGGCACTTAAATATATCTCATGGAACGTTCTCTCATCAACGTTGGCAGAATAGCTCATACGTCTTGTTTCCTGATTGTTCATGGCAAAGTGTTTAAGAGAAGTTCCCACGCCCTTGCTCTGGACGCCCTTTATGTGTGCTGTGGCAAGCTGTGAAGTAAGATAAGGGTCTTCTGAGAAGTATTCAAAGTTTCTGCCGCAAAGTGGTGAACGCTTTATGTTACAGCCAGGGCCAAGTATAACGGAAACGTCCTCAGCCTGACACTCCTCGCCCAGAGCCTTGCCGAGAGTTGTAAGCAGCTTTCTGTCAAAAGAGCAGGCAAGTGCGCAGGCACATGGGAAGCATACTGCCTTGATAGCTTCGTTAGGATTGTCTGTATCATCACGCATTTTTCTAAGTCCGTGAGGGCCGTCAGACACCATTATGCTTGGTATATCCAGCCTTTTTATTTCCTCAGTGTGCCAGAAGTCAGAGCCTGAGCACAATGAAGCTTTTTCTTCAAGTGTGAGTTCCTTCAAAATCTTGTCTATGTTCATTGTGAAAACCTCTTTTCTATAAAACTATAGTTTGATTGTAACACAATTTTCTATGAAATTCTATATATTTTGTGCATATTTTACATAAAGTTAATATTATCTTCGATTAGTTTGGTAAGAGCCACCCTGAAATCCTCGTCCTGCTGTTTGGTTCGCTTTGGCGGACCTTTGAGCCTGCCGCCGCTTCTGCGTATCTTCTTTGCAGTATGTCTTGATAGAAGCAGTGCATCAATGTTGGAGCTGTCATATATCCTGCCGTTCTGGTCCAGAGCAAGGACGTTTCTTGCAAGACACATTGCCGCAAGCCCATAATCCTGCGTCACGGCAATATCTCCCTTTAGAGCGATGTTCACAAGCTTCATGTCTGCACTGTCTGCACCCTTGTCGACAGTTATCACCTGTGCATAGTCAGAGCTGAAAATATGCGAGCTGTCGCAAACTATGATACATTTAAGCCCATGGCTTTTGCTTATAGAAACTGCGATGTTCGTAACAGGACAGCCGTCAGCGTCTATAAGTATCCTCACGCCTTGCCGCCTTCTATATAAAATGTAGATTCCATATCTGCAATGTGGGTCGCCAGTGCGAGAGGATACATTTCAAGGGCAAGACCGATACTGTTCTTGTTTTCTTCTCCTGAAAAGCCCATGTGCCAGCGTATAGCCATGGCTTCCTCACGGGTCAGTCGCATATAGCTGCTTACTATGTAGACCGACTTTTCACCGTGGCCATATGGCAGTGTTTCGTGAAATTCATAGTATGGGACTTTCTCCCACACGCCCTGCTCGTTCTTGGCATTGCGGTAGCTTACTCTGTAAAGATTTACCTTGCAGATGTCATGAAGCAGTGAAACGATAGCAATGCTCTCGTCTGAGTATTCCATGTTGTAATCTTCCTTTACACGCTCACGCTCCAGATAGCTTTTCAGACACTCATAAACGTGTATGCTGTGTTCGCACAAGCCACCCTCGTATGCTCCGTGGTATCTTGTAGAAGCAGGTGCAACAAAGAAGTCGCTGCTTTCTGAAAGCAGATAATTGAGCAGCTTTTCCGAACCCGGGCGCTTTATGTTTTCTGTGTAGATCTCAACGAATTTGTCTTTAAGTTCTGTTACCTTTGGCATAGTTGACCTCCTGTAAAAATATTATATTATGATAAGCTTTAGCGTTTTAGTTTTACCAGACTAATTATAACATATTTTTTGTAAGATTAACAGTACTTTTCGCTAATTTTTGCATTTTGTTAGTTTGTCAATGATATTGGACACGATAGTTATTGAAGAATTCGATAGGCGAAAGCCAGTTTAAAGGACGCATAGGACGATTGTTTGTCCTCTTTAAACGTGCAGCTAGCTGCACGTTTAAGTCGTCGCAGGAATAAAACCTATGGCACGAATAGAATTTGTTGTGATCTTCAC
>NZ_QTVE01000014.1:52470-53405 GCF_003460465.1 Ruminococcus sp. AF37-20
TCGCAGGAATAAAACCTATGGCACGAATAGAATTTGTTGTGATCTTCACGGTGGCTTCTTTCAACCTTGCCATTGTGCCGTGGAGTATATGGACGTATAAGCTTATGCCTTACTCCCAACTTTTCTAATGTCGCCTCAAAAAGCGTCTGCCTGTTTTTCTTGCTGGAAGAAAAACGATTCGTGAACTCAAATCCATTGTCTGTTTGGATACATTCGACCTTTATCCCTCTTCGCTTGTACCACTCGACCAAGCGCCTTGCAAAATCTGCTGATGAATAAGTGCTTTGTTCTTCATAGCCGTACAAAAATCTCAGCCTTGTAAATTCATCTATCGCAGTATATTGATACAACTTCATTGTCGGGTCTGCAAGACAGCACCTAGGCACGACCTTTACATCGACCTGAACACGTTCGCCGGGATGTGTCATCTGCTCATATGGCTTTGATACAGGCTTTGTCTTTTCCTTCTTTTCAGGCAACATTCCAAGCCTTCTCATTACTCTATACAAGCTTTCTACACGTCTTGTATAGCCTTTCTTTTTTAGCCTGTGCCAGAGTTCTGTGACTTCAAGCTGCGGGTTGCGTTTACGAAATCGGCGGATCAGTGCTATTTCCTCTGGAGTGTGTTCATTTGGGTGATGATGCGGCCTTTTAGATTGCGTTGCAAGTGATTGAATGGTTCCGTCCCAGCGGTTAAGCCAAAAATATATGTATGAGCGAGCCTTGTTGTATTTCCTGCTTGCTCGGCTCACACCATATTTTCTTGAATATTTCATTAAGGATTGACGAAACTTCATATCTTGTGTTATACTTGTCATGAGAGGTAGGCTCCTTTTCTTTTGAATTTTGTTGTGGTGACTTTATTCTATCAGATTTTTGCCTATCTCTCTTTTCTTTTTTCTGAACTTTTGTCCAATATCTATTGTAGCACTACA
>NZ_QTVE01000015.1:0-48492 GCF_003460465.1 Ruminococcus sp. AF37-20
ACTGTAGTCAGCAGTTTGGACTATGCTAATATCATACCAAAGGAGATCTTTATGAAGGTGATCTATAAATGTGCCGCCATTTTGACGGCGGCGATATTGTCAGTGCAGTTTCCTTGCGCAGCTTTTGCGGATATGGAGCATGGCGGAGATAATGACAGCCCGAAATTCAAGATGGGCAGGATAATTTTTACTGATAATGGTTATGGCTACGAAAAGGAAGGTCTGGAAAAATCGGAGATCGCTGATGAAGATCTGGCCGATACGGACGACGGGGTTTCACCTTATGCACAAAAGGCAACGGCTTCGCTGCCTGCGAAATATGACCCCAGATCTAAGAATACGCTGACGACTATCAAAAATCAGTTTCAGACAGGCACTTGCTGGGCGTTTGCGGCACTTTCCTGCACAGAGAGCAATCTTATTCAAAAGGGGCTTGAAAATCAAAACGTGCAGTTTTCTGTGCCGAGCCTTGTCCTCTCTACATATGCTAACGGCGGATTTGACGAGTCAATATGGGATTGCGGCGGAACGTGGATGGATTCGTCCCTTGCAATGGCGGCTCATAGAGGACTTTGCTATGATGAATATGAGCCTTTCGTGTCTGACGCAACGGAAGCCACTATCGTATCTGAGGAGAAAAAGGGAGTTTGCGAATATCAGCTTAATTACGCTTCCACTATCACAGGCGGACGAAACGCCATTAAAAACAAGATAAAAGAGCTTGGCGGAGTAATGGTGAGCTATTATGCAGACGACCTGTATATGACCTTTGATAACAAAAGCTATTACGATCCGGAAACTACAAAAAACAGCGGCATAAATCATGCCGTAAGCGTTGTGGGCTGGGACGATAATTACAGCAAGTCAAATTTCCTTGCAGGCTATCAGCCAAAGAAAAACGGGGCATGGCTTGTGAAAGGCTCTTGGGGAGTATCCAGTGGCACGGACGGCTATTACTGGATATCCTATGAAGAGGCAGAAATGACCGATTGGGTGGCATTCGACCTCACTGAAAGCTGTGATAATAATTACCATTATCCTGCTAATAAGGATAATTCTATATTTTATGTTAGCAATGAAAATAAAATGAGCGGTGCTGATGTTTTTACAGCAAAAAAAGACGAGCTTCTTGACAAAGTGGGCTTTATGTATCTTGGCTACACCGGAAAGTCTGACTACACCGTGCAGGTATACACTTCTGTTTCAGACAGCACTCCTGTGGGGATACTTGAATGTGAGGTCAGCGGAAAGGTGCAGAGCGACGGCTTTTATACTGTGGATATCCCTGATGTTGAGCTTGACGAGGGCGAAAGATATTCTGTCGTGATGACATTCAGCGGTGATGACGGCTCAGGCTATGTGACCGTTTATGGCTATTCAGACGGGGTCATGAGGCCTGGTCAGGCGTATATTTCCAATGACGGCGATAGTTGGACGGACGTTACCGACAAGGACGCTTATACTGGTCAGCCTATAATATTTGCCTATACCGATGATATAGATAAGTCTGATAAAAGCGAGCTTGAAACACTTGTGGCAAAGTATGAAAAGCAGAGCGGTTATGAGCGTGAGGTCAACAACGGCAAGAAAGTTATTGCAGACGAAAACGCTTCAAAGAACGATATCACCAATGCCAAGCTTCTTATAAAGGCAAAGGCGAAAGAGATAAAGGAACAAAGCCTTGTTATAAAGACGGCGACGGATTGGAAAAACTTCGCAAAGCGTGTATCAGGCGGTGAAAGCTTTGCAGGAAAGCGTGTTGTGCTTGAAAAAGACATCGACTTCGGTGGTGCAAAGATATCGGCAGTAGGAACGGCTTCAAAGCCTTTTTGCGGATATTTTGACGGCAACGGACACGTTCTGAAAAACGCTGTTATCCAAAACAATTCTTATGCAGGTCTGTTCGGCTATGCTGAGGACAGGGCGCAGATAAGAGATCTCAGTGCTGAGAAAATAACTGTCAGCGGTAAGTACGCAGGTGGGATCGTTGGTGAATTTGATGCGGTATCTATCCAACGCTGTACGTTCAGCGGAACTGTCAAGGGTACAAGCTCAGCAGGCGGAATCGTGGGCAAAGCAGGTGGTCTGACCCTGACAGAGTGTGCTTCAGACCTTGCAAAGTCAAGCAGTTCAAATGCTAAAGCTATGGTGGGCAGCATTGATAATGACGCATTTTATTATGGACAGCAATATGCCGATTGCTGGTATAACGGCAACTTTTCTGACAGCAAGGTAAAGAAAACGGCTTTGTCTAACGTTACAAGCTCTGCAGCTTATTCGCTGAATACCATTGGCGGAAAGCAGACAGACAGCGGCAGGTGGACAATGGCAGGCGGCAAAGCAAGGCTAACTCGTCCTGGGGAGCAGGCTTCCCACAAGATAACATTTGAAGCCCCTGACGGCAAGCATTATGCCTGCACTGATAAAGACGGCAAGGTGAAATATCCTGCTGTCAAAGTGCAAAGCGGTTATGCTCTTAAATGGTACAAGAACGGAATTGCTGTCGATGCGAACACAGTTTATACTGCTGACAGCACAGTAAAGGCAAAGCTTGTTGAAGCAAAATTTGTCACTATAGACTATGTTTTAAATGGCGGCACGAACAGCACAGGCAATCCAGAATACCTCAGCAAAGACGAAAGCGTGACGCTTTCCGAGCCGACAAAAGAGGGTGCAGACTTTGCTGGCTGGTACGATAACGCTGCACTTTCAGGTGAAAGAATAGAAAGCATCTCATATTCAGGCGGTGCAAAGACCCTTTATGCCGCATGGAAGCCTTATACATATAACGTTACGTTTGTGGATAAAGACGGCAAGGTGATAAGTCAGCAGACAGTGGAATATGGTAAGTCTGCAAAAGCTCCGAAAGCCCCTGCTATAAAGGGTCTGCGTTTTACAGGCTGGGACAAGGACTATAAAAACGTTACGGAGGATATGACTGTAACAGCGGAGTATTCTGACAGCAAGCTTATTGCAGACTGCGAGATATCAGGCTTCAAGAACAGCTTCACATACACAGGAAAGAATATTGAACAGCCTGACGTAACGCTCACCTATGAGGGCAAAGAGCTTAAAGAGGGCGTGGATTACACTGTTTATTATAAGACCAATCTTAACGCAGGACCTGCAAAAATGACCTTTGTTGGAAAAGGCGAATACAGAGGCTCTGTTGCAAAAAGCTTTACTATCCAGCCAAAGGACGCTTCCAAGTTCAAGCTTTATTATGCTACACCGCTGTCGTTCACCGGCAAGGCGATAACACCTGATGTGCTTATTAAGGACGGCAATAAGACCCTAGAGCGTTATATTGATTATATGGTGATGTATTCCTCTAACGTGAATGTTGGCACGGGCAAGATAACAGTTGAATTTTACGGCAATTATAATGGCAAGCAGACCGTTTCCTTTGTTATAAATCCTGCAAAACAGCAGATACAGGTGCTTGAAACAAGATACAAGGGCTTTTTTGTGGATTTTGTGCAGAAAGGATCTGCAACAGGATATGAGGTCCAGTATGGCACAAGATCTGATTTTTCAAATGCTTCCACATACAGATCCACCACCAACAAGACGGATAAGATGACGGTACTTGGATTAGGACCTTCAAAGACATATTATGTAAGAGTTCGCTCTTATACTGTCAAGGGCGGAAAGACCTATTACGGCAATTGGTCAGACGCTAAAAGCATTGTGACGGCAAAGACTAATTTTGCAAACGCAAAGGTCAGCGGTATTTCTTCAAAAAGCTTTACCGGCAAGGCGATAACGCAGAAGATCACAGTAAAATACGGCTCAAAGACCCTTAAAAACGGCACAGACTACACTGTGAAATATTCTGCAAACACAAAGGTCGGCACCGCAAAGGTGACTATCACAGGCAAGGGCATTTACGGCGGAGTTATCACCAAAAGCTTTGCTATCTATCCTGCAAAGCAGGTGATACAGAAACTTTATGGTACATATGCAGGCTTCTTTATAGATTATGCACAGAAAGGCTCTGCCACGGGATATGAAATATCATATTCACAGCGTTCCGACTTTAAGGAAGCAAAAAGCGTAAAGGTAACAAACAACCGCACCGATAAAAAGACAGTTTCGGGGCTTGCGAGATATCAAAAATATTATGTCCGTGTAAGAAGCTACACTGTCAAAGGCGGAAAGACTTATAACGGAGCGTGGTCCGATAAAAAATGGGTCTATACTCAATGATCCGACAGACGATAAAAATGCCCCTGATCATTTTCTGGTCAGGGGTATTTTTTATGCTCAGAAAAGTTCTGATTTGTACTTGATAGAATCCTCCTCTGTTATCTCACGGATAACTCTGCATGGATTTCCTGCCGCAAGAGAATTTGGCGGTATGTCACGGGTGACAACGCTTCCTGCACCGATAACACAGCCCTCGCCTATGGTAACTCCGCCTGTGATGACAACATTGCTTGCTATCCAGCAGTTGGAGTGTATGGTGATAGGCTTGCCGTATTCATCATCATAAACAGTGCCGTCAGACTTTTTCTTCATGTTACGCTCCTGCCATCTGAATGGGTGAACAGGTGTGGCAATGGTGCAGTTGGGACCGAAAAACACGTTGTCGCCAATCGTCACAGGGCAGGTGTCAAGCACTGTCAGATTGAAGTTTGCATAGCAGCCTGAGCCGAACTTTGTGAAAATGCCATAGTCAAAATACACAGGACCTTGGAGAAAAAATCCCTCGCCATGGTCGGGCAGAAGCTCGTCAAGGATAGCACTTCTTCTCTCATCATCTTCATACAAACTGCTGTACTGCTGTGAAAGCTTGTGAGCCTTTGTCCTCAATTCTGCAAGCTCCTTGTCGGAGGGGTCATATATCTTGCCCGCAAGCATTTTTTCTTTTTCAGTCATTATAAAACGCCCTTTCTGTGTGTAGTTTCATTTGATTTTGTTGAGAGTATAGCACAAGTTTCTGGCTGTGTCAATAGTTTTTTGGGGGTCGAGTGATAGAATAAAAAATGGTAAACAAAAAGTGGAGAATGCTTATGGGCAAAGCACTCTCCACTTGACGAGTATACTATTTAAAAAGCATGACAGGGGAGAAAAAGTTATAGGTAAAATCCCTGCATATAATTTGTGTACATAAAGGGATCTTCGTCATCAGCGGTATTGTCACCAGCAGGCTTTTTTCTGCCACTAGTACAAGAAGCCAAAATTATCAGACCGCCTTGAACAATTGCAACGCTTACTCCAAGGGCTACCAAAACCGCACAGAAAATTTTTACTATCATAAACACCGCTCCAATCATATTTCTCATACTTCGCCATAATTACTATTATGATTATATGCTGGTTTTGCCTGATAATCAATAAAAGCCGTGTAAAATGCAGATAAAAATCAAGTCAGCTTTTGTCTGCATCAAAAATATTGTGGTAAAAATATTATTCAAAACGTTTCATGATTTAACAATTTTAAATGAAGAAAATTATAGCTTTCAGCTTAGTATAAAACTGCACAAACTGAGCTTTTTGTAAATGGTTAGCATTGTATATTACACTGAAAATGTACGATTCTTGAAAAAATATACATAAATATGGGGTGAATACTTGACTAGGTTAAAATTTTGTGATAAAATTATTAACGTGAATGAGTGTGCTTATCCTATTTATATGTTTTGTGTATTGGCTGTACGTGTATGAAGTTGGGAGTAAAAGATATGCAGAAAATCGATTTGGAAGGTAAGGTTGTCCTTGTAACAGGAGCAGCAGGTTTTATAGGTTCTAATCTGGTAATTGAGCTTTTTAAGACTATTGATGATATCAAGATCGTTGGTATCGACAATATGAACAATTACTATGACGTGTCCATAAAAGAATGGAGATTAAAGGAAATAGAAAAGCTTGGTGGTCAGTGGACTTTTATTAAGGGAGACATATCAGACAAAAATGTGATAGATAAAATTTTTAGTGATTACAAGCCGTCTGTTGTTGTTAATCTTGCAGCACAGGCAGGTGTGCGTTACAGCATAACTAATCCTGATGCATATGTTCAGTCAAACCTGATCGGATTTTATAATATATTGGAAGCGTGTCGCCATTCTTATGATAACGGTGAAACAGGCGTTGAACATCTGGTTTATGCGTCAAGTTCTTCTATATATGGAACAAACAAGAAAGTTCCTTACAGTACCGATGATAAGGTAGATAATCCTGTGAGTCTGTATGCTGCTACCAAGAAGAGCAACGAGCTTATGGCTCATGCTTACTGCAAGTTGTATAATATCCCTGCTACAGGACTTCGTTTCTTTACAGTATATGGTCCAGCAGGCAGACCTGATATGGCTTATTTTGGATTTACGAACAAGCTTCTAAAGGGTGAAACTATCCAGATCTTTAATTACGGAAACTGCAAACGAGATTTTACATACGTTGATGACATAGTTGAGGGTATCAAGAGAGTAATGCAAGGAGCTCCTGAAAGAAAAAATGGTGAAGACGGCTTGCCATTACCACCTTATGCTGTTTATAACATAGGAAATCAAAATCCAGAAAATCTTCTTGATTTTGTTGATATTTTACAGCAGGAACTTATAAATGCAGGTGTTCTTCCTGCTGATTATAATTTTGAAAGTCACAAAAAGTTAGTTCCGATGCAGCCAGGCGATGTGCCTATTACTTATGCAGACACAGAGCCATTGAAAAGAGATTATGGATTTAAACCGAGCACACCTCTCAGAGAAGGTCTGAGAAAATTTGCTCAGTGGTATAAAGAGTTTTATAAAGTATAAGGAAGGCTAAGAAATGAACAGAAAGATAGCAGTAGCGGGAACAGGTTATGTTGGGTTGTCGCTTGCAGTATTGCTTGCACAGCACAATCATGTAACGGCTGTTGACATTATCCCTGAAAAGGTTGAGCTTATCAATAATAAAAAGTCGCCTATTCAGGACGATTATATTGAAAAGTATCTTGCTGAAAAAGAGCTTGATCTGACAGCTACGCTTGACGGCGAAACGGCGTACAAGGATGCAGAGTTCGTAATAATTGCAGCTCCGACTAACTATGACAGCAAGAAGAATTTCTTTGATACTTCAGCTGTAGAAGCAGTTATAGAGTTTGTTATGAAAGTCAATCCTGATGCTATCATGGTCATAAAAAGTACTATCCCAGTTGGCTTCACAAAGTCAGTAAGGGAAAAGTATAGCACTGATAAGATAATTTTCAGCCCTGAGTTTCTCCGTGAGTCAAAGGCTTTGTATGATAATCTGTATCCAAGCAGAATTATCGTAAGCTGTGATGATGATACAAGAGAAAAAGCAGAGCTTTTTGCAAAGCTTTTGCAGGAGGGTGCGATAAAGGAAGATATCGACACGCTCTTTATGGGATTTACCGAGGCGGAGGCTGTTAAGCTGTTTGCAAATACTTATCTTGCGTTGAGAGTTTCTTATTTTAATGAGCTTGATACTTATGCAGAGGTAAAGGGACTTAATACACAGGATATTATAAATGGTGTTTGCCTTGATCCTAGAATAGGAAGTCACTACAACAATCCAAGCTTTGGTTATGGTGGATATTGTCTGCCAAAGGATACAAAGCAGCTGCTTGCAAACTATGAAGATGTTCCACAGAACATGATGTCTGCTATTGTTGAAAGCAATAGGACTAGAAAAGATTTCATTGCAGATAAGGTGCTTGAGCTTGCAGGCTATTATACGGGAAGCAGTAATTGGGATAAGGATAGAGAAAAGGACATTATTATAGGCGTTTATAGGCTTACAATGAAGTCCAACTCAGATAATTTCCGTCAGAGCAGTATCCAGGGCGTTATGAAGCGTATCAAGGCAAAGGGTGCTACGGTTATAATTTATGAGCCGACTCTTGAGGACGGAGATACGTTCTTTGGCAGCAGGGTGGTAAACGACTTGGAAAAATTCAAGTCAATGAGCCAGTCTATTGTTGCTAACAGATATGACAGCTGTCTTGATGATGTTAGGGATAAGGTCTATACTAGAGATCTGTATGGAAGAGATTAATTAGCTAGGAGCTTGATTTATGTACAATAACAAAGATGATCAGGAACCCTTTAAACAAAAAGTATGGCTTGCGTCACCTACAATGCATGGTGAGGAGCTTGAATATGTTACTGAGGCTTATAATACCAACTGGATGTCTACAGTCGGTAAGAATATAAATGAGGTCGAGAAGATAGCGGCGGAGAAGTCTGAAGTCAAGTATGCTGTTGGCCTTTCATGCTGCACGGCTGCGCTTCACTTGTGCTGTAAGCTTGCTGGCGAGAGGCTTTATGGCAAGCCTGCTATATCTCATGTCGCTCTTGAGGGCAGGAGAGTTTTTTGCAGCGACATGACCTTTGACGCTACTCTCAACCCAGTTGTTTACGAGGGCGGTATCCCTGTTTTTATCGACACTGACAGAGATACTTGGAACATGGATCCTGTGGCGCTTGAAAAGGCTTTTGAGATGTATCCTGAAGTCAAGCTGGTAGTAAGCGCTGAGTTATACGGTTTTCCTGGAAGAATGGACGAGATCAAGAGAATATGCGAGAAGCATGGTGCGCTTTTGATCGAGGACGCTGCTGAAGCTATGGGTGCTACAATTGACGGCAGACAGTGTGGAAGTTTTGGCGATTACAGTGCGGTAAGCTACAATGGCAATAAGATAATAACAGGTTCTAGCGGCGGATGTTTGCTGACGAACAGCCTTGAAGATGCAAACAGGGCTCGTAAGTGGTCAACGCAGGCTCGTGAGAATGCGGCATGGTATCAGCATGAAGAGGTCGGGTACAACTATCGTATGTCGAATGTTATTGCAGGAGTCGTTCGTGGTCAGTATCCGTATCTTGAGGAGCATATTGCGCAGAAAAAAGCAATATACGAGAGATACAAAGAGGGTCTTAAAGGGCTTCCCGTTAAAATGAATCCTATCGTTGAGGGTACAGAGCCGAATTATTGGCTGTCTGCACTTATCATAGATAAGGGCGCAATGTGCAAGCAGGTCAGAAATGACAGCGAGGCTTTGTACATCAAAGAAGCCGGCAAGACTTGTCCTACTGAAATTTTGGAAGCGATAGCAAGCATAAATGCAGAGGGAAGACCAATATGGAAACCAATGCACATGCAGCCTATGTACAGAATGCACGAGTGCGTTGGACGCAACGGCAGTATCAGATGCCGCACAAATGCTTATATTGCAGGCGGTGCAGAAGATGTAGGCGCTGATATCTTTGACAGAGGCGCTTGCCTGCCTAGCGATAATAAGATGACTGAGGAACAGCAGGAGAGAATTATTCGGGTTATCAGGAGTTGTTTTGAGTAATGTATGCGAAATACATAAAAAGGGTATTTGACTTTGTTTTGAGTTTAATGGCACTTATCAATATTGGGCAGGGGATAGTAGTATAACAACAGAGGTGAATGAGAGAAACCTTGATTATACAAGAGTTTCGCTTATTTAGTTGAATCTAGGTATGATGATTTTTTTCTACGTGGTTGTGTCGGGTGAGCAGCAAGACTATGAGAATCTAATGGTTTCTTAGATGCTTATTTTAGATCACACTATAAGCTGGAAATTCATGATAAGGGGATTTGAACTAGCCCACGCATGCTTTTTTTAATATGGCTGTACATTAAAATCTAGAATAATTTTGAAGTTAAC
This sequence comes from Ruminococcus sp. AF37-20, assembly GCF_003460465.1. NCBI lineage: Bacteria > Bacillati > Bacillota > Clostridia > Eubacteriales > Oscillospiraceae > Ruminococcus > Ruminococcus sp. AF37-20. The sequence goes on from NZ_QTVE01000015.1 coordinate 9,641, forward strand.
AAGTTTACTTGAAATAAGAATTGAAACAGAGCAAAAAAATTATTTACACCGCTTGAAAAGAAGTAAACCACAAAATAGAAAAAATATGAAAGGATGAACCCATCCGATTTTTGCGAGGAAAACAATGGATAGAGCAAATGAGAATAGTATGAATATGGATCGTATAAAGCAGAGTAGCACATCTAATATCAGGTGGATGCTTATCGGGTATGATTTGATTATGTATGCAGTGGTAGTAGCAATACTGTTATTACTGTATGGAGGAATTGATAAGTTATCAACTATAGGAATACTTCAGCAAGTATGCCTTTCGGTACTGTGTATTTTTGTAGCACGTCTTATTGGTAAAGTATATGGGCAGGTATGGAGATATGGTGGAATACAATGTTATATCCGGTTACTATTTACCGATTCTATTGCTTTTGTAGCTTATCTGTGTCTGGAATTATTACTTCCAATTCAAAAATTACATTTGCTAGAATGCTTTCAATTGTCAGTTTGAACCTTCTAGGAGCATTAGCGCTTCGTATGATGTATCGCTATGCGTATAAGTGCGGAAATCGGGAAACTACAAAAGGAAAAATTCTTTCCGCGTTATTACATATGTTTTCTGGCATAGAAGCGGAAAATGAAAAAGAAGTTCAGAAAATCAAAGTTGCAATTATTGGTGCAGGACGTTTTGGTGTAAGTCTGGCAGAGGAACTAATAAATAATGAAGAAACAGCATATATTCCGAGATGTTTTATAGATATTAGCAAAGAAAAAGTTGGTCGTGAAATTCATGGAATCCCAGTTTGGTCAGAGAATGAGGCAACATTTAACAGATTGGGTGAATTTGAAGTACAGGAGATTATTTTTGCAATACCGTCAATGGATGCTGACAAGAAAAAGGCACTTTATGAATATTACAAAAATGCAGGATATAAATTAAAGGTTTATGATTATCCGACTATGTATACCGCAGGAGGAAAGAGGCATCTTCGAGAATTTGATATTGAGGAACTTTTGTTTAGAAAACAATTAGTGGTTTCTGATGAAAGAACAAATGCTTACTATAAAGACAAAGTTGTACTTATCACTGGTGGTGGTGGTTCCATTGGTTCAGAACTTTGCAGACAACTGGCAAAGATGAATCCAAGGAAGATTATCATTTTGGATATTTATGAAAATGGTGCATATGATGTTCAACAGGAGTTAAAGATCGCGTACGGAGATTGTCTTGACAATGCCTGTGCCGAGAATTTCTTCGGCTTGCTGAAAACAGAGCTTCTCTATTTGCAGGAATTTCATTCTGTCGAGCATTTTATTCAAGAGCTTCATGAATACATAGAATGGTACAACAACAAACGCATCAAGCTTAAGCTTAATGGTCTATCTCCTATAGATTTCAGACAGGAAGCTGCATAACAAAAGCGACCAAGATTCCTCTTAGTCGCTTTGCATAAATTTTCTTTTGAATCTTTGTCTAACTTTTTGGGGTCAGTTCAAAAACGATATATCTTCTTTATTTTGAATATATAATATGTCATTTATTTTCTTATCTTATAAGTTGAAAAAATATATCAAGTAATAAAATTTTATTTATAATTATAAACAGTGTTATGGTGATCTGTCGTGGTGCTGCTTGTATCTTTTTCTGGGAAATATATATGCTTTCTTTTTTGCTATGTCAAAAAGCTTTTGCAAGAATTATTGGCTATCTTCAAATATCACTTTTTTTGCGTCTTTTTAATTAATTCTCTATTTTTATATTCCAGAAATCTGTATGCTTTAAAGGATGTGTATTATACAAAAGTGCAACTGTCCGAATTTGTTCGCTTTTAAATTTGACAGATCGTTTTGATGTGTGATACAATATATTTGGCAAATAAATGTCAAAATGTAATGAAGTAAACATTATATAACGAAAGGGGTTTTGAATGAACAATTATTGTTTAACAATGTGGGCAGAAGAACCGATAAGGTGCAGTGAATGTGGAAAAGATATTGGGTGGGAAAGAGTAAGTATTGAACAAACACCTGTAAAGATCGTTCCTGAGTTACTGCGGTGAGTGGTTTTGGCTGCTGTCATACGCCGTAAAGAACGGGCTTTTCCACCCGAACTGCCGCCACACAATGACGCAATACATACACGGCAGAACGCAGATACCTGAGCCGATACCTGCGAATAAGATAAAAGAGCAGCGAGAGCTTGAACAGAAACAGCGTGCAATGGAGCGGAAAGTCCGCAAGCTAAAACGCTTTGCGGCAGGCACTTGTGACCCCGATACCGCAAAGGAATACCGCCGAAAACTCAGGCAGGCACAGCACGAATTAAAGGTGTTCGTTGAGGAACATAATGAGGTGCTGCATAGGGATCATAGCAGGGAGAAGTATTATGGCGGTGGTGTTGACAAATCTGCGGAAAGTGGCAAGGCAGGTAAGTTGAGTTCTGTTACTGGTGAAAATACAGTTGATTTAAAATACATAAACTCTGATGAGTACAAGCAAAAATTTAACGGGATAACAGGCAATCCAAACGTTGATAAACAACTGCATTCTCAGGCAGTTGCACAGCTAACTCATAGAAATGGCACATACGGCGAAGATCTTACTTTGATAAATGCTGAAACAGGAAATATAGAGGGTCGGCAGTCAAAATCTTTGTCTGAAAATGGAGTTGAGTATAATAATAGTTTGAATAAGGCAGTGGAACATAATCCACCATATAGTTTAATCTCTATACACAATCACCCAACGAATAATCCGCCGACAGGTAGTGATTTAGTTTCAAATGGCAGCAGAAAATATAAGCTTGGAGTTGTTGTTACCCATAACGGACGTGTGTTTACATACAAAGCTGGAAATACTCCGTTTTTAGCAAATTCTTTTGATAATATAGTTGACAAAAATCGTTCAAGGGGATATAATGAATATGAAGCAATAGTTGAAACGCTAAAGCAATATCAACGTGACTATGGAATAGAATGGAGTGAAAGATAATGGCTTTTAAGCATGGACATTATATAGATAGTGGACTTTCTCCCGAAGAACGAGAAAAAGCATGCATTTCCGCAGAAGAAGAAAATAAAAAACTTACAAGCTGGGATGATGTACCACTTGTTTGTGAAGACCAAGACGAAGATTAATACCGCTTGACTAAGGTCGGGCGGTATTTTTATACCCAAATATCGGAACTAAGCACCTTAACGGGTGCTTTTTTCATACACAAACTAGCCATAAGGGACTTTATCGACAATGGCATAGATCTTCATTGTCACAAAAAGTGTTCCGCTAGATCAGATGCTATGAATATAACAGAAATTCACGAAAGGTGAGAATGAAATCCACCCCACAAATATCAACTATTTAGCAAAATATCAAACCATAGCAAAAATAAGAACAAATTCGTAAAGTATATCTAATAGTATTGTATTTTATACCATCTTGTAGTATAATGTACATATGACAAAAGCCGTAAACCAACTAAAAACAGGACGAATATATGAAGAAAATACTTATCTCTATTTGTGTGGCAGTGGGCGTATATTTTGCATTTAGCAATACAATTGATGAATTTCTGTATCCAGAGAAAAGACCGGGATTGAATACGTACGACACATACACCACAACAACACAGCAGACCACTACCGCAGTTACTCAGCAAACACCCATAGTCACTGATGAGGACGGATATGAGCCTCGTGATGACCGAAAGCCTGACTATGTTCAGCCTGCAGACCCCACATGGTCGAAAAGGACTTTTAACTGGACGAGCTATGACAAACGATATACCTTTGAAATATCAATGAATATTCAGGACGATATGTATGAATACTATCATAGTCTTTTGAGATACTCATATGTGAAAGATTATCATAACTATGTAAGTGACGACAATAATCACAAGCTCGTAAAACAGCTTGCAGACGAAATAAAAAGCCTTTGCGACCAATGCGGTTATGGCGAATCTGAGACTATAAGAGAAACTGCAAATTTCGTGCAGAGCATAGAGTATGTTGATGACATGACCTCAACGGGATATACTGATTTTCCCAAATATCCTCTGGAAACGCTTTATGACCAGTGCGGTGATTGTGAGGACTCGTCCATACTTTTGGGAGCTTTGCTCAAAGAGCTTGGCTATGGCTGCATTTTTATCGAGCTTCCTGAACACGTTGCAATAGGAGTAAAGGCGACAGACGATGCCCCCGGCACGTACTATGATTATAATGGAAGCCATTATCTTTACATAGAAACTACCAACTCCGGCTGGGATATCGGAACGCTTCCTGATGATTACAACGAGGAAAAGGCTAAGATATATAATGTGTGGTAAAATTTCAAAAGCCCACAGATGCGATCAATGTGATCGGGTCTGTGGGCTTTTTATTATCATTTCAGACCTTTCCGGCTTAGTTTTATTTTAGCATACATAGCATTTTTCTGTAGCAAAAACAAGGTGCAAAAAAGTTTATTGTATGAGAAATACACTATCAAATATCACGCAAAAAAATATAAGAAAAAAAGAATATATCATAATTGTGCCGAATTGGTTCAGTAAACTGTACTAAGTGGGTGCTATAATATATATAGAAGCTTGAAAAGGGAATAAAATCAAAAAACACACCACAGACCATTTTGGAACAGTAAACAGAACCTTAAAGGTGCTATAATAAGCACATAAGGTCAAGACAGAGTTGATACGGAGGTAAGGCTATGAAAAAAAACACAAAGATTTTTAACACAGAGGTAATTGAGAGATTGGCATTGTCAGATAACATTCCGCCATTTGACGAGCAAAGAAAGGGTACACAGGTCATCATGATCGAGGAGGGCAAAAAGACGGTGATATATGATGATTATTCTATGTACTGTGACGCTGACGCAAGAAAGTGGAGAGTAGAGGCATATAACAGGACGGACGGCAGAAAGTATGACAGATTGTGTATGTGCGGAGGCGTTTATCCCTAACAAAAACGATTGGAAAGCCGAGCGTGAGTGCCTGGATATGAAAGGCGACGGCATAGACGGCTGTGTTTCAGCCTTTGTGTATAACAGTATCACCCCTGAAACAAGCGAGAAAGGAGATATTTTTTTCAAGATAATTTCAAATACCATAATTCGTGTGGCGTAGCTGATTGACAGGGATATATTCCCTGTGATACAATATAATTATAGAGATAATTGTTATAGGAGGGCAAACTATGGCAGAAAAGGAAAATATAAAAGATAAGCTTGAAAACCTGAAAAATGCTCGACCTAGTTATGCGTAAGGTCAAAACAAGATCTGAGGACATGGAAAAACTGATAGCTAAATACAACCAAACTAATGATACAAAAGGAGAAAAGCATGAAAATATACTGCATGAGTGATATCCACGGCTGTTATTCAGCACTTTGCGACGCTTTGGAGCTTGTCATTGACCACCTTGACGAGCCTGACACAAAGCTTATCTTTCTGGGAGATTATATCCACGGCGGCGAGGACAATATAGCTGTGCTTAAAAAGATAATGGGCTTGCAGAATATATATGGTCATAGGAAGGTGGTGGCGCTTCTTGGCAATCACGAGGAAATGGTGATGAGTGGTTTTTCTTCGGTCAATGAAATGCTAGGCAGCGGCGAATATGATGACTCTGATGACTCGTATAGATATTGGTTTGAACGTCTGCCGAGATACCATGTTGAGGGCAACACTATCTTTGTCCATGCAGGCATTGACGAGGATTCTGGCAATGCTTGGGAATACTGCACCGAGGATTATATTTTTACAGAGCAGTATCCTCACCGGCTTGGCAAGATACACGGACTTGACAAAAAGGTGGTGGCAGGGCATGTCCATACCAACACGATTTCAGGCGACCGCAGATTTAACGATATCTACTATGACGGAGCGAGTCACTACTACATTGACGGAGATGTGCTCAGCACAGGAGATATAAATGTTCTTATGGTAGACACTGACACTGATAAGTATTATAAAGTAACAGAGAATTACAATATTCCTATTGAGCCTTATGACAGTGAAGCTTGGTAGATTATTGTATGCCGTCTTAAAACCAAATATAACACTAACGTCCCCAAGTTTTCCTCGGGGACGTTTTTTACTTTGTCAACTGCCATGAAAAGAGTTAATTAAAAATTCAGAACTTTTGTTCGATTTTCTATTGTAAAACAGAAAGTTTCGTGGTATACTATTATACATAAAGGAAAAAGGCGGTGATGCTATGGAAAAGACCTATGTTGCAATAGACCTGAAATCTTTTTATGCTTCGGTTGAGTGCGTGGAAAGGCAGCTTGATCCATTGAATACAAACCTTGTGGTGGCTGATGAGAGCCGAACGGAGAAAACTATATGTCTTGCAGTGTCACCGTCACTGAAAAGCTTTGGTATTTCAGGCAGGGCAAGGCTTTTTGAGGTCATTCAGCGTGTGGAGCAGGTCAATAAGGAGCGTTTGCAGAAAGCTCCTAAAAGACAGTTTGCAAAGAAAAGCTATATCTATTCGGAGCTATCCGACCCTGCCTGTGAGCTTGATTATATCGTGGCAACTCCGCAAATGGCGAAATATTTGGCTGTGAGCGCAAAAATATACGGGATTTATCTGAAATATGTGTCACCAGAGGATATTTTCGCCTATTCTATCGACGAGGTCTTTATTGACGCAACGGGCTATCTCGGGCTTTATAACGTTGACGGACGTGGCTTTGCACAAATGCTCATTTTGGACGTGCTGAAAACTACAGGTATAACCGCCACAGCAGGCGTTGGAACGAATATGTATCTGTGCAAGGTGGCAATGGATATTGTGGCAAAGCATATCCCTGCGGATAAAAACGGAGTCCGTATCGCAGAGCTGAACGAACAGCTTTACAAAGAAACGCTGTGGGGGCATACCCCTATCACGGACTTTTGGCGTGTGGGCGCAGGCACAGCAAGCCGCCTTGAAAAGCTTGGTATTTACACCATGGGGGATATCTCACGCTGGTCGCTGGACCATTATCTTATAGGGAAGCTTTACAAGGTTTTCGGCAAAAATACCGAGCTTCTTATCGACCACGCATGGGGTATCGAGCCTACCGCCATACCTGACGTGAAGTCATACCGTCCCTCAAACAACAGCATTTCCTCTGGGCAGGTCTTGCAAGAGCCGTGTAATTATGAGCGCACAAGGCTTATTCTGTGGGAAATGGCTGATATGCTGTCCCTTGATCTTGTGGATAAGGGCGTTGTAACAAATCAGATCGTTCTCACTGTGGGGTATGATAAAGAAAGCTTGGCGGACGGTCACTATACGGGCGAGGTGGTTTGCGACCACTATGGCAGGAAGATACCAAAGCACGCCCATGGCACTCAAAATCTAGGCAGGCACACTTCCTCGACCAGAAAAATAATAGACGCAACCATGGCGCTTTTTGACAGGATTATCGACAAGACTTTGCTTGCAAGACGGCTTAATCTGACCGCCTGTAATGTCATAAGAGAAGAGGATATCCCCGAAGCTGAGAGCTATGAACAGATAAGCTTGTTTGATATGGCGGAAGCGGCAAATGCTGATAACAACGCAGAAGAAAAAGAAAGGGCATTGCAGGAAGCAATGCTCTTGATAAAGCACAAATATGGGAAAAATGCCATTTTGAAAGGCACGAACTATACCGAGGGAGCTACGGCAAGGGTGCGCAACCGCAGTATAGGCGGTCACAAGGCATGAAAGGGGGGCTTACAATGTACGACAATTATTATGATATAAAGCAGTTTTCACGTCCGCACTATGACGATCATCCGCAAATGTCTATATCGGACAGGGCGGCGCAGTTCAGCCCTTTTGCAGCTTTGACAGGCTATGACGCTGCTGTTGATGAAACCGCAAGATACACCGAAATCAGGGAGGAGCTGACCGAGGACGAGGTAAACAAGCTCAATGACGATCTCAACCGCCTGCTTGATATGCTTGACGAACGCCCTGAGATAAGGGTGACATATTTTGTTCCCGATAAGAGAAAAAGTGGTGGCAGTTATCAGACCAAGACAGGCATAGTGAGAATTTATGACAGCTATACTAATGAGCTTGTTTTTATGGACAAGACTAGGATAGCTGTGGAGGATATGTGTTTGGTGGAGTTTGTGTGGGAGAGAGGGGAAATACAGTAGAATAAACATTATTTGCTGTAATGTTTTTGCATTCTTTTTTTGTGAAAATGCGGAATAAGAAACGGATAGCCGTCTATTTAGGACGGTTTATCCGTGTTTGAGTGTATTCAGTTACTAAGCTAAATCAGAATTTGCAATACTGGTCTATATCATACTCACCATCAATGAGAACATAATCAAGTCCGAACATCCTGCATTGCTGAAGGTTATACTGATTAGCTTCTTTAATAGATTCAATCGTGAAGTCAGCATCATGCATTCTATTTTCTATTACATTCTCGTTTTTGATAATATCATCAAAATGACAGCTGATGTAATTATCGCTCATAATCAGACATATAAATCTGATTTGAGGTATATATTCTTCATCAAAGCTATCTTTCCAGTTGAACGGGATATAGCACCCCTCTACGATCATGTTTTGCTCGTTCTTAATTGCAGTCTTTATCATTTCTTTTATAATTTCCCATAGATAGTCTGTTAACTTATCATCATCATAAGGTGTTAGGTCTGTCTGTCCGCTTCTGATAAGTCCCATTTTCAGGTGGTCTATTGACAAATATGGGTATTGATACTTTTCAAGCAGCTTTTGCGCTAGCAATGTTTTGCCAGTATGGGAAGCACCTGTTATTAAAACAATCATTTTATACCTCTAAATTCCGATTTAAGCGAGGAAGCCGCATTGCCCCTCAATTATTCTTATTATACCAAACAGCCCCGAAAAAGTCAATTCGTAAGCCCTTTTTTTACGCCCTTTTCATTGCAATATACCGCCATTTGTGCTATAATCAGGATATAGGGCAGAGTGGAGGTGAATCGCAATGGATAACGAAAACGAAGAATTAGTAAACTGTGTATTATACAAGAAAATCAAACGGGTGGAGAGCGCAGAAATTTCTATCAGCAAGACCATGATAAAATCGGCTCAACAGGATAATGACGGCAATTGATGATCATATTAAATGAATAGGAGGGTTTTACTTGACCGTTGATACAAAAGAGGTAGTTACTACTATAGCCTATATGATAGGCGTCCGAATGTCAGCACTGACCGTGAGTTACGGTGAGTGTTCCGAGCTTATCGAGAAGCTCCAAGCCGATAGGGACGCCACTACGATAAGATATTTATGTAAGCTGCGAACCGTACTGATGCAGAAATTCAAAAAGACCGATGATCTGATGCGGTTTCAGCTCAAAAATTTGCATAATATAGAATGGTACGATACGGATAATATCAAACAGCTTGAAAAATGGGGATTTACCATTATCCAAGCGAATTGCCGTTCAGAGAAGTATATGCAGGAGTTTACAAGGCTCATCAATGAAAATATCGACAAATGCTCTCAACTATTCTACGATTGGCTGAATTGGGAGTATATTCGAGATCTGTTCTTTGTCCCGAAATACAATAAGAACGGTGTAATGAAAGCCGAGTTCAATAAATATATGGCGAATATCGAACATTACCCATTTCAGATGTATATTCACTGGCAACCTGCCGAAGTCGGGAGCATCATCTATTCCGACCGTAAGTTTTTGAAGATCATCTACGGTCAGCATAATGACAGCTTCACCGATTATACGAAATATCGGGACGCAGATGATGAAACACGAAACAATATCTATAATTTTATCGACAGCACTGAGAAAACAGCTATAGCTGTCGATTGTGAGAACTCTGATCCATACAAGCTTTATAGTGTTCTGAAAGGTTTGAATCAGGAGGAGCTTGCTAAGATCGAGAAGATCACGCTATATGACGATCCGAACACTACCGCAGGCTGGGATTGGCTCTCTAAATTCACGCAGATACCCGTTGAACATATAGAGATCGACCGAGTGACAGACAGAAAGTCACTGGTCGATGTGCGAATGACCGCAAGTGTAGTCACGGACTTCTACCGTGACGGGATAACATCTTTTATTATTGTGTCAAGTGATTCGGACTTTTGGGGACTTATCGAGAGCCTGCCGAAAGCAAAGTTTCTCGTTATGTACGAATACGAGAAGTGTGGAACGGCGATCAAGAACGCCCTCGCACAGCACGGCATTTACTACTGTGCCATTGATGATTTCTGCACCGCAGGAACGGAGGAGTTGAAACGTGCCGTACTCTTTGCAGAGCTTGAAAAGCATTTGACCTCACTCATTGGAGAGAACCCTCTGGAGCTTACTCACAAGATATATGAAGCCACAAAAGTGACCGCTACCATGAAAGAAATGGAGAACTTTTGCAATAGATATGTCAAGACATTGCGTCTGAAGGTGAACTCCGAAGGAAAATTCGTGATAGAGATCCAAACAATCTAAGAAAAACTCGCATGGTTTTCTATCAATATCATTAAGCTAATAAAATCAAGAAATAAAATTGCGTGAAAATATCTAAGCCCCACGGTGTATTTAAGGTCATCAGAAGAAAAAAGATTTTCAGATAAATTTGTAGCAATTACTTCATAGCTGTCATCTGATATTTTAAAGCGAACAATCCGTACAGGCAACTCATAAATAACAGTAAGCTCTGATTTTTTTTGAAGGAAGAAAATCAAAGGTACAGTTAAAACTTTTTTGCATAAAAAAAGACTTCATACCGCTGTGAAACAGTATGAAGTCTGAAAAAAATCTTAGATCACCAGCAGTAGCATACAGAGTAGATCGTTACTGTGCCGTTTGCTGCACCCGCATGGATCTGATCCAGCTTTCCGCCGAAATCGGAAGTGCCGAATGCTGACTTGCAGTTGTTGTAAGAATACTTTGCGTAGTAGTGTCCGTTTGCTGTGCCTGTTTCGCTTGGTGAAACCTTTGCCCACTCTGCTCCGCCTGACCAGCTCTGAAGAACAAATTCTACCTGATTCTGTGTTCCTGAGTATTCAACGTAGAAGTAGCCGTTTGACTGAATGTCATATGCGTTGAAGCTTCCGCCATTCCTTGAAGTCATTGCTGAAACAGCCTGATCCCATGCTGAAGCAGTTGATGAACCCCAGAAGATCGATTTGTAATTGCTGCCTGAGCTGCTTGAAGAAGATGAAGATGAGGAAGAGCCTGATGTTGATTCAAGATACCAAAGCTGGCACTTTCCGCCCCAGTAGCTCCACTGGTTAATGTTTGCTCCGTCAGCTGTGCTCTGTCCGTGAACGTCAAGGCATGAGTAGCAGTCTGAGATCTTTGTCTTGATAGCATAAGCGTCGCCGATCTTTACAAGCTGGAATTTCTGACAGTCACCGCCGTGATACTGCCACTGGTTGATGTTAGCACCATTGTCCCTGCTCCAGTTGTATACGTCAAGACAGCTTTTGTAATTTGATGCACCTGTGTAAATAGTGTAATAGCCGTTTCCGTCGCTTACAAGCTTGAATTTCTGATTGTTTCCGCCTGTACCTTTGTACTGCTGAACGTTTGTGCCGTTGTCAGCCTTTGCCTTGTATACGTCAAGATACTTGCCGCTGAGTGCGCTCTTGATGTAATATGTTCCGTCAAGTCCGAGAACTCCGCCGTTAGAATCTGGTGAAGTTCCTGAAGAAGAACCGCCTGTTGAAGAACCGCCGGAAGAGCTTCCTGAACCGCTGTAAACTGAGCAGGTCTTAGAAGTTGCCTTAATTCCGTTTGAGCCGTTGATAAGTGTATTTCCCCATGAAGAAAGGCTTGAGCCGTCCCATGAGTTTGCAATGTCGAGGTAGCTCATGTCAGAGTTGTTGCCCTTCCATGACCAACCAAGATAGCCTACGCCCTTGCTTGTGCAGTAGCTCATGATAGTAGCCTCATCAACGTCGCCGTTTGTGTGCTGACCGCCGAACTCGCCGATAACAACAGGCACACCGATGTTAAGTGCGTTATCAATGTTGTTTCTTACAGTTGACGCGTTTCCGCCTGCATATTCATACATATGAATGGAGAATACGGTGTTCTTCTGTGAGTCTGCGTTGAAAACAGACTTACCGTAATCCTTGATGCTGTCAGGATACTGTCCCCAGCCTGCACAGTCTACCATAAGCATATTTGTAATGCCTGCGTTTCTTAAAGATTGGATAGCAGACTTGTAGCCGTCAGCCCATGCGCTTCCGTTCCATGTGCCGCACCACTCGTTTGCGATGTTTACGATAACATATTTCTCAGTACCGCTGAGAACGTTCTTCATTTCCTTCCAGTAGTCAACGCACTTGTTAAGATCATAAGTGCTGTCGCTGCCTGTTGCGTCATGTACTTCGAGAATGCATATCAGCTTGTTTGACTTGCACCAGCTTATGATGTTCTTTACTTCCTGTGCGCTTGTTTTTGTGTACTTTGAGCCGTTTGCAAGTACGACTCTTACGGTATTTGCGCCGTTGTTTGCAGCGCCCTTGATAGAAGTTTCAGTCTTCTCTGTGTACCATGCATGGGCAATGTTCACGCCACGCATAACGAACTTGTTTCCATTAGCGTCATAGATACTGGTACCGCTTACATAAAATCCTGATGCCGCCTCTGCGGTCGGTGTTGTCATAAAACCGAAGCAGGTTATTACGGCAAACATTACAGCAACAAAAGTCTGTAATGCCTTTGCAGAAAAAGTTTTGTTCTGTACCATAAAAAAGCTCCTCTTATACAATTAATTTTTAAATACCGGTATTCTAAGACAGCACTGTATTATCCTCGTGCGTTGCTGCCTTAACTCTGTCAACGTAAAACATTATATTATTAAAAGTAAAATAAGTCAACTTAAATATTTGAGTAAAACGTTTACACAAATAATTTTCGTATTTTAGCACAACTTTTCGTAGATTAATTGAACAATATGACTAATTTTTATCACATACGCAGTATAATATGTTGTATGTACACAAAACTCTGCTTTTAAATTTCAGAAAATTAAGAAACTTTTTGAAACAAAAATCGGTATATACGCTGCGTTGATGAACATATATACCGATATAAAATTTCCTTTATATTGATTTTATCAAGCCGTCAGAATATATCTTTTTTTGTTCTCGTACAAATTCAGAGATCATAATCAGACCTTCTTATTCTTGTGTGGTATCACCGTATTTTACATCCTCCACTTCACGATCTAACTGAATGTCATGAGGCTTTCTATTTGCTGTATTTTTTCTTGACATTGTCACATTTTTGTGATAAAATTAGTAATATATGAGAAAATTATAGTGGAAAGGAAAAATAATATGAAGTTATTTAAGCGGACGCTTACGACGGCAGTGGCGGTGTGCCTTGCACTGCAAAGTGCAGTGGTATGCTTCGGAGCTGAGGCAGAGGAGCAAATTCCTGCTGGCGGAGGGGAAGTCGGTCTTTATACGTCGGAGAACGATGAAGCCATTCAGTTGACGGAGGATATGTATAACAGTTGGTATGAAGGCGATCAGACGTATGACGGCACGGAAAAGACGCTTTATGGCTATTCACTTATGGATAGCAACAAATATTACCGGCTCACTGAGGACGAGGACTATGTTGTTACTTATGAGAACAACATAAACGTAGGTACTGCGACGGCTACTTTCACTGGTATAGGTAATTACACAGGAAGCTTTACAAAGAATTTCAATATCGTGCCAACTGATATTTATAGTGCGGATATTGACTGCGAGTATGAGCAGAGCTACTGTGCCGGTAACCCTGTTCAGCCAAAACCTATTGTTACATACAATGATATTGTGCTTGCTGAGGGCGTTGACTATGAGATCGAATATGAGGACGACTGTGGCGAGCTTGGCTGGCATTATGCTTATATTAAAGGTATCGGCAACTTTAATGGGACCGATTACTTTGAGTACAACGTTGTAGAGACTGAAATATCCAGCGAGAATATTTCTGTGGATACTAGCTGCACCTACACGGGCTACGCTCAGACTCCTGCACCTGTTGTTACAGTTAGTGGTGCGGTGCTAAGATGTGGCGTTGATTATAATGTATCATACACAAACAATGTGAATGCCGGAACAGGCTATATGACCATAGCAGGAATGAACGGCTATACAGGATATGTGACAGTGCCTTTCACTATCAGCCCGAAAGCTGTTTCTGAGGTCGAGATACTAAAGATAGCTGATGTAGATTATACCGGTAATGCTGTCAGACCGAGCCTTTTTGTCAAGGCGGACGGAAATATGATCAAGAGTTCCGACTATACTGTAACATATTACAATAACACAAATATAGGCACAGCGACCGCTGTTGTTACTCTTGGCGGAAACTACGAAAGCAGGTACCCTGTTTCGACAACATTCAAGATCGTCCTTGGAAAGCCAAAGGGATTTAAGGCTACCGCTGAATCTACCACTTCTGTAAATCTTAGCTGGAATAAGATTGGCAATTGCAAATACAGGGTTTATCGCTATGATCCAAAGAAAAAGACCTACAAGCGTCTGACGGTCACGAGTTCCACAAGCTATACTGACAAGAAGCTTTCAGAGGCAACGAGTTATACTTATGCCGTAAAGCTTGAATACAACTCTAAGACCGGCCCTTATATAACGGTAAAAGGCAACACGAAGTTATCCACACCGAAAATGACGGTAAAGGCTTATAATAAGAAGGTCACCATAAGCTGGAAGAAGAACACAAAGGCTGATGGATATCAGATATACTGGTGCAAGGGTGATGAGTGGACTATCCCACATAACGATTACTATAGTATGCCAAAGGATTGCTATAACGATTATGTTCAGCTCAAGAAGATAACAAAGAACAGCACAACCTCTTATACAAAATCAGACCTTTCAGGTTCAAAGAATTATCACTTCAAAATTAGGGCTTATAAGACCATAAACGGAAAGGTGGTTTACAGCAGCTGGACGGGTATCCAATGCAAGATAAACACTGTTTCAAGACTTAATGCGGCAACAAAGAAGAGCCACAGTACTTATAAGATCTACAACGTTCAGGGCAAGAAAACAAAGACCTCGACGCACACTCTTACGGCTGAGGAAAAGAAGATACTTAAAAACTTTGCCTCAAAGCATTTCAAGAAAGATTGGTCGGCGGCAAAGAAGGTCGAATACACTGCGGATTGGATAAGAAAGAATTTGAAATATGGCAGGATACCGACAGGCTCGCATAGCAAGAATATCTTTGTTTACAAAGAAGGTCAATGTTCTGATTACAATGGCGCACTGGTGGAAATGATGGTTTATCTCGGCTATGACGCAAACCTTGTTATGGGCAACCGCAATGGCGGAGGACAACACTTCTGGGGCGAGATAAAGATAGACGGCGTGACTTATCTGCTGGAAGTCGGAGAAAAGGTCTATGACAGCCCACAATGGAATTACAAGTGGCAGTTTATGTGCCTTAAATATTCTGAGGCTGACGGTGGTTACAAGAAAAACGGAAAGTTATACTAAAACAAAATGCTCTGCGGAGAGTGTGATTCCGCAGAGCATTTTGTTTGTTTTATAATGGCGAAAAAATCTTATGATACTTCTTGCCAAATCCCTTTCAATATATTATAATGTATTTAGAAAATCATATTTGAAAGGAACATATGGAAAATGAAAAACATTGTTACAGCCTTGATGCAGTTTGTGATACTTGTGGTCGCACTTGTCATTGTGACCTTTGCTATACCGAAGATCGCAGGAAACGATGACAGATATGATAAGTACATAGCTGAAAACTCAAAGCAGACCGTCACTGTGGGAAGCGCCTTTGGCGTTGTCAAAGACGGTGAAAAGGCTTCATATACTGATATTGATAACAGCCTGAAAAATATCTTTAGTAAAGTGACTCCGCTGCAAAAGCCTGTGAATAAAATCCTGAACAAGCAGATAAGCTTCAAGCAGGCAAAATATTTTGAATACTATTGGCTCACTGCACTTATCTCAGGCGTACTTTGCTGGATATTTGCGGCAGGCTTTCCGTTTAGGATAGGGCGAAAGGGCTTCAATGTGTTTGGTTCTGTGTATAATAACTTTTCAAAAGTTGTTCTCCTTGAAGATGAGATGACCCGTGAGGAATATGAGGTCGATCTAGGTATGACCATATGGGGACCTTTGTGGATAATCCTTATTGCCCTGCGTGCGACCTTTGCTATTACATGGGGCTTTATCCTGCCTTTTGTGATAGCCGCAAATCTTGCCATAGGCGTTATAAGAATAGTTGGAAACGTTATTATCGTCAGCGTCCGTGGTGCTGCTGCCGATGCAAAAAGGCACAGCCTCTCGCAAAAGCTTGACAAAACGACCTTTTCTATTTATCCTGAGGGCGGATATTTCAGAGTAGAGCAGGATCAGGACAATGGTCAGGGCGTATATGTGAAAAATTATTGGAACGCTGTTGCGGCAAAGGCGTTGTTTGAAAGCGAAGCCGGAAATAAGTCTTTCAGCAAGGAGGATTCTGAGGAGAATATTCTTCGTGGAGATATAAAAGAGAAGAAGTTTTATGAAACATATCGTTTGCTCAGCCGTATAAAGGGTCTTTTCAATAATGATATCAAGAGTAAAAAAGCAATTATCACCGCTTCATTAAAGAACAAAGAGGGTGGCTATGAATACAGATTTATTGCCGAACCGGAATTGTATCATGTTTATATGGTGGGTGATGAAACAGCAGAAAACCTTAGCCATAAAGATCTGAAAATAGATTTTAATGCCGCTATGCTTCTTGACCTGCTTGATTTTGACCGAAAGGGTCAAAGATATGATCATAGTGATTTTCTTAATTTGTATTACGCTGATAGTGATGAATTTACGGCTAAGCTTATGAATTATAATCATAAGCTGATAGCAAAGTTTGGCAGAAACAGATATGACGAGTATTTTGAACAGCACAAACAGCAGATAATCGAACACCGCCGATATAAAAAGCTTTCGGCTGTGGGAGAGGACGATGAGTAAGATAATAAGTATTTGATATAATAAACAAGCCTCCCATGGAAATTGTTTCTGTGGGAGGCTTTGCTTTCCGTACACCAAATTACCTACCGCTTGTGCAACTTTTTTGCCGTTTGTGCAAATATTATTGACTTTTTGTTAAAAATCATAGATAATTATTATAAATATTTATGCTGTTAATTAGAGATGCTTATTAAACAATGAAAATGAGAATAATAGAAAACTCAGCGAAAGTGTTTCTGCAGACGATGAGCTATGATACTAAAACAGTTGAAAAAGCAATGGCGGACACTATGGCGGCTGTCATAATGTCAGATGAAGAGGAGTGAAATATGGATAAAAAGATAAAAGCTTTTTTTGCAGCTATGGGAATTGCCACGGCGTTGTTAGTGTCTGTTCCTGCATCTGCGGATAATTCTGACTCAAAAGTGCAGGTGAGCATCGACATCACTTGGGACTCTTTGGAGTTTACCTATACAGACGGGCAGTGGGATCCTGAGACCCATTCATATAAAGGCGGCGGTTGGTCTGACAGCGGCGGAAATTTTACTTTGACAAACACAGGGAATGTGGGTGTTATGGCGGATTTTTCATACAAACAAGCAGAGGGCATGGACGAGATAAAAGGCTATTTTTCAAGCAGTGAGCTAATAGTGCCTATTTCAGAAAGCCGAAACAGCAAACTTACTTTGTCAGGTAAACCGACAGAGCATTTTGAAAGCATGACCGTTGGCACTATTACAGTGAATGTCACTACTGATGATTCGGGAGATGCAGGCGACAGTACGATAACAGGCTGGTATAAGGATGAGGAAACCGGCGATTGGTACTATTATGATAAGAACGGCAAATTGGTCACAGGTTGGTTTAAGGACGGCGGAACTGAATGGTATTATGCCGATGAAGACGGCAAGCTTGTCAGAGGTTGGTTCAATGACGGTGGAAATGATGGGCGTTATTCTGGTGATGACGGAAAATTGCACTCAGATTGGGTCAAAGTGAATGATGATTGGTACTATTTTGACTGAGACGGTTCAATAGCAAAGAACACCACTATTGACGGACGGTATATTGGACTTGACGGCAGGTGGGATGGATACGGCGAAACACCAAATATGTAAGTAAAAAAATCAATTATAAAAAAGGAGAACTCACTTATGAAAAAGACAATTTCTATCACAATGGCATTTGCACTTGTGGCAACACTCAGCACGGCGGCGTTTGCAGCGGCGGCTGATGACGCTGACATCAAAAAGGATATCGGCGTAAATGCAAAGTATGTTGAGGATATCAAGACTTCAAAAACTATCAGTGCCGACGTTGTGTGGGGCGAAATGGAGTTCACATACAGCGTGAACGGAACAAAGACTTGGAACGCTAAAACCCACGAATATGACATTGATACCAAGTGCGAATGGTCTGCAAAGGGCAATGATATAAGCGTTACAAACCATTCCAATGCGGCAATCGACGTTGATTTTACATACCAGCCTCTTGATGAATACAGCGTTGTAAAAGGCACATTCACAAATGACGGATTTACCATACCCACAGCCGAGGGCAAGGCTGTTAATGATGAAAGCCTTACAGTAAGCACGGCTCTTACCCTAAGCGGCGAGCTTTCATCAGATGTTACCGCTCTTACAAAAGTAGGAAACGTAGCGGTAAATATTGCAGAAGCTTCGGAAAATGCAGATACAGATGTAAAAACAGTTTCATCATATAACGACCTTGTTAGCGCAGTGGCAGCAGGCGGAAAGATAAAGCTTGATGACGATATCACACTGAAAAGCCGCATAAACTGCAAAAAGAATACTGTTATCGAACTCGACCTTAACGGTCACACTATCACAGGACAGATAATGAATAATGGCGCAGATTGTACTATCAAAAACGGCACTCTTAACGGCGACGAAGGTCCGATAATGGTGCAGGGCGGCACAACAAATCTTATAGGCTGTAAGATATCCACAAAATATACTCCTGTTTATGTTTCGAGGGGTACTGCAAATATAACTGACTGCACTCTTACAAATGAAGATGCGAATAAAAGCGTAGTTATCAATAATACAGGTACAGTAAATATCAGCGGTACTACAAATATTTCAAGTACGATCTACAAAAATCCAAACAGCAAATATCTGCCTCACGTTCTTGCAGGCACATATAATTTTGACCCGACCGACTTTGTTGACAGCGAGAAGTTTACTATAACTCAGAGCGGTGAAAACTGGATAGTTGCGGAAAAATCGCAGAGAAGATAATAAGTTTTGACGATTCAGGGGTCTCATGATGAATAAGCAAAAAAGATGACGGCAAATTGATAGTATCTGTGCTGGCGGTTTGCTTTGCGGTGACGCTGCTTGTTATGATATATGCACTTTGCAGACCGCAGACAAAGCCCAAAGCAGAGTTTGTTCCACCCCCTTTTGAAAGCGAAGCACAGCAGGGCGTGCCTGATGTTCCGGAGGAGCTTGGCTACAGTTCTCCTGACAGGGACGATATGAGCTATGATTTCGCAGTGTGCGGAAAAAGGCTGGGATAGTATGAAGCCTGAAGGAAAATACGAACATCTTTTCAAATGCATTTCCGAGATATGCTTTGATTATTTTCTGTCAACAAAGACGCAGGAACTTCTCAAGGTAAATATCAATAATACATTTTCACAGCTTATTGACGAAGTTGTCGAAGAAAGAAATCAAGAAATCCACGAGAGGTTCAAGGAAAAGGCTGAAAAATATATTTCAGAGTAATAGCTTTTTGACAAAACGAGCGTATACCGATTTGGTATACGCTTGTTTTGATTATACCGTGATCATTATTACGGCACTATAAGTGCCGTTTGTTGAATTATAAATAGTTTGATATGTGACAAATAACGTACTAGACGTCACGGCGGAACAGGTCTGGTGCTTCCTATCTCACAATCTATCGTCAAGGCGGCAAGCGGTGGTAAATATAGCATCGAGATTACATCTCAGCTTGGAAAAGGCTCGTGCTTTAGCTTCCTTATGCCCTTTGATGTTGCAGAGTCGTCACAGGTGCAGAGCGAAAATGATACTTCTCAGGGCGTGCCTGTTGAAAAAGCGGTCATTTTGTTGGTGGACGATAACAGTGTGAATCTGGATATCGAAAGCGAGATATTAGGTACATACGGCTTGCAGGTGGATACCGCTGACAGCGGGTCAAAGGCTATAGAATATTACCATAGCCACAGCCCTGATATGATAATTCTTGACCTTCATATGCCTGATATGGACGGCTATGAAACAGCAAGACACATAAGAGAGCTTCCTGATTTCGGGCTTACGCCAATAATCGCTCTTACTGCCGACGTTGTTTCGGGCATAGAGCAAAAAGCCTATGAAGCGGGCATAGACGGCTATATCTCGAAGCCTTTCCGACCTGATGATCTGAGAAAAATGATATACAAGCATTTGCACATAAGGCGTGAAATGCCCGAAATAACTGTTGAGCAGGGTGATGAGGTGTTTGATTGCGTTGCCTGCCTTGACGCTTTGGGTGGAAGCAAAAGCATACTATTTGATATAATAAAGCGTTTTATTTCCGACCACGGAAGCGACCAAAGATATATCTGCCAGCATATTGAAGTGGGAAACTATATGAACGCACGGATAATTCTCCATGACGTTATGGGGCTTTCGGGCAATCTCTGTTGCAGACGGCTTCATGAAAGCGCAAAGAATTTAAGCGATACTCTCAAAACTGATACACCGCAAAATGCTGATACAAATGATTTTGAGGAACAGTGGCAAAAGGCGGTGAGCAGGCTTGAAGGATTCTTGCAGCTTGATGATGACAGCAGGTCGCAGAATGCAGATAGTCGGGAAAACTCACAGCTTGTAAAGGGGCTTTTAAACCGTTGCAAAGCCTTTGATATCTCTGCGGCAGAATATTTCCAACAGCACAGGGCAGAGTTCAAGGAGTTTATGAAAAAAACGAATTTCAGGCGGCTTGAAGAATACATAAACAGATATGATCTTCTCAGTATCACACAGTCTGAGGATCTATGGAGGTGACAAGAGTGTATAAGATACTTTTGGCGGAGGACGACGCAGATATGCGTTTTATCTACTCACGAATGTCAGTGTGGAAAGAATGTGGCTTTGTTATAGCAAAAGAGGTGTCAAACGGCAAGGACGCTCTTGCGGTGCTTAAAGCCGAAGCTTTTGACCTTGTGCTGACGGATATAAGAATGCCATTTATTGACGGCATAGAGCTTCTTTGAAAGATAAACGAGCTTGGCATAGATGTGGCAGTGGCTTTCATAAGCTCATATGACGAGTTTGAATATGCACGAAAAGGGCTTGTGCTTGGAGCGTTCGACTATCTTTTAAAGCCCGTCAACGAGCAAAAGCTTTGGGATATGCTAAGACGTGTGAGCGAAAAGCTTGCAGAGAAGAAGGCTGAAAACACCTGCTCCGACTATGTGCTTTCGGCACTTGAAGCCGTGGGCAAAAGTAGTGACGACAGCTTTACTCAGGATATCTGCGCATATTTTTCAAATACAAGCTGTCGGGATATTTCAGTTGAGCAGGCGGCGGAGCATTTCGGCTTCAGCCGTGACTATTTCGGTAAGCTTTTCAGGCGGCAGATAGGAGAAAGCTTCAGCAAATTCAGCACCCTTGTGAAAATAGAATACGCCAAAGAGCTTCTGCGGCAAAGCGGCATGAAAGCCTATGAGATAAGCGAGGAGCTTGGTTATTCCAGTGCAGACTATTTCACAAAGGTGTTCAAAGAGATAACTGGCGTTTCCCCTGCACAATATAAACAATCATTGTGACTTGTCTGAAAAATATATGGTTTTCTCTGATTTTTAGTGTTTTTATCTTTTGACCCCTGTGCTATACTATAAGCACAGGAGGTGATAGGAATGGACAATTTCGTTATTACCATAGCAAGAGGCTTTGGAAGCGGAGAAAAGCAGATCGGACTTGCTCTTTCAAAACAGCTTGGGATACCTTGCTATGAAAGCCAGATACTCAGCATGGCTTCAAACTACAGCGGAATAAACAAGGATCTGTTTTTTCAGGTGGACGAAAAGCTGAGGGGCTACCACCTTATCAAAAGGCTTATGAAGTCTGCAAATAAGGACGATATCGTTGAGCCGACGGACAAGAGCTTCATTTCTGACGTTAATCTTTACAATATTCAGGCGAAGATAATCAAGGAGCTTGCCAAGCAGCAATCCTGCATTATCATTGGAAAATGTGCAAATCACCTGCTGCGTGACTATGACAACACCGTAAGCGTGTATATAGAAGCGCCAAGAGCTTTCTGCGTAAAAAATGTTATTGAACGCCTTGGTGTCACCGAGGAAGAAGCCCACAGAATGATCTATCAGACCGACCGCTATCGTGCCGATTACTACAAGTATTACACAGGCGGTGAAACGTGGACAAATCCGGTGCTTTATGATATGACCCTTAATTCTGACCGTATGGGAATGGATAAATGCACGGAGCTTATCATTCAGTATCTGAAGATAAAGCTTGGTGAGGATATACTCGGTAAAAAAGGTACTGCGGAAAATGATAAGGCGCTTAAGCAGCTTGGTCTGTTTTAGGTAAAAAACTTAATATTACAACAATGAAGTTGGTTTATCTGTCAAGGGAAAATACCCTTTAGAGCAGAGAGCCAATTTTTTATTGCTTTGCAAGTTGTAGGGGCGACCTTTGGTCGCCCGCTTATGAAAGGTTTTTATAGGAAAGTAAAAGAAAACAGTAAAATGAATTGGAGGAAAACACTATGAAAAAGACAAGAATGAAGAGATTTTTAGCGGTGCTTTCAGCAGCGGCTCTGGCGGCAACAATGCTCACAGCCTGCGGTTCAGGAGGAGGCTCAAGCAGTGGCGACGGCGACACAGTTAAGGTGGGACTTCTTCACTCCCTCACAGGCTCAATGGCTATCAGTGAAAAGTCAGTTCGTGACGCTGAGGTGCTTGCTATCAAGGAGATAAATGCCGCAGGCGGTGTAAATGGCAAGCAGATAGAATACGTTGAAGAGGACGGAGCTTCCGAGCCGTCAACATTCGCAACAAAGGCTGAAAAGCTTATTGACAGCGAGGGCGTTTCAACTATCTTCGGTTGCTGGACTTCATCATCAAGAAAGGCTGTTAAGCCTATCGTTGAGGAATACGGCTCACTTCTTTGGTATCCTGTTCAGTATGAGGGCATGGAAAGCTCATCAAATATCGTATACACAGGTGCAGCACCAAACCAGCAGATCGTTCCTGCTATCGACTATCTGCTTGATCAGGGCTATAAGAAATTCTTCCTTCTCGGCTCTGACTACGTTTTTCCAAGAACAGCGAACATGATAATCAATGCACAGCTTGAAGCAAAGGGTGCGGAAGCCGTTGGCGAAGAGTATGCAGATATGGATCAGACGGATTTTGCCGCTATCATCTCAAAGATCGAAGCTGCAAAGCCTGATGTTATCATCAACACTCTTAACGGAACAGGCAACGTTTCATTCTTCAAGCAGATGTCTGAAAAGAACTATACAAGCAAGGATTACATGACAATGTCATTCTCTATTGCAGAGGAAGAGGTCGCTACTATCGGCGCTGATATCCTCAAGGGTCACATGGTATCATGGAACTATTATCAGACAACAGACACAGAAAAGAATAAGGAATTTGTTAATGCATATAAAGACGCATACGGTGAGAACAGAGTGACATCTGACCCTGCGGAAGCCGCATATGACGCAGTTTATCTTTGGTGGCGTTTATTATCGGATATTTTATCTTTAAAAACAGAGTAAAGGGCGTTTATTTCTCTATCATCTCACAGGCACTCACATGGGCGGCTTATTCTATCTTTATCGCACTTTCTTCCTATACGAACGGAAACGTGGGTATCACAGAGATAAAGACCATTTTCGGAAGCATAAAGGGCAATCTTCACCGAAACGAGATGTTCAAGCTTTATTATCTTGCGCTTATTCTTATGACCCTTATCTTTGCACTGTCAAGATTTCTTGTTAGCCGCAAGTTCGGCAAGCTTCTTATCGCTATCAGAGATGGCGAGAACAGAACATATTTCTCAGGCTATAAGGTAAGCGCATATAAGAACTTTATCTATGTTCTGTCTGCGGCACTGGCTGGTATCGCAGGTGCAGTTTTTGTAAACTTCAACGGAAGCATTACTCCGTCACAAATGACTATTTCATATTCTATCACAATGGTCATATGGGTAGCTGTTGGCGGCAGAGGAACGATAATAGGTGCTGTTATCGGTGCATTTCTTATCAATCTTTGCGAGTATAACCTCAGCTCAGGAAGCATGGTTGAGATATGGCAGTATATAATTGGCGCAGTGTTCTGCGTGACTATCATATTCTTCAAGAGCGGCATTGTTGGAATCGTCAGCGAACAGCTCCCAGCACTTTTCCGCAGGCTTAAAACAAAGGGCAAAGACAAGGCAAAGGAGGCGGCGTAAAATGGCTACAGCTACAAAGACAAATGATGTTGTTCTTGAAATAAACAATATTTCCGTTTCCTTTGACGGCTTTTACGCCCTCACAGAGGCGAGAACAAAGGTCATGCGCAACAGCATACACTTTTTTATCGGACCCAACGGCGCAGGAAAGACCACGCTTCTTGACATAATCTGTGCAAAGACAAAGCCCACCTCCGGCACTGTTATTTTCCACCCCAAGGGCAGAGAAGCCGTAAGGCTCACAGGCATGAAAGAATATAAGATAGTGCGAGAGGGTGTGGGAAGAAAGTTTCAGGTGCCGTCAGTGTTCGTAAACCTCACAGTGGAGGAGAACATGATACTCTCCCTAAAGGGTCACAAGGGCATACTTGATTCTATTTTCAAAAAGCCCTCAAAGGAGGATATGGAAAGTATTCGTTCCACGCTTGAACGTGTGGGACTTGAGGATAAAGCGTCAGAACGTGCAGGAAGTCTTGCTCATGGTCAGAAGCAGTGGCTTGAGATAGTGTGTAAAGCTTGGCATAGGCTATGTTCCACAGGGATGTGATATTTTTCCCAGATGACAGTTGAGGAAAATATCGAGCTTGGATTGCAGCCAAAGGGAGGAAAGGGCAAAGTGTCTGACTATATCTATGACCTTTTTCCAATACTGCCGAAGTTTGCAAAGCGTAAGGGCGGCGACCTTTCAGGCGGTCAGCAACAGCAGTTAGCAATTGCAAGAGCCCTCGCAGCAGAACCGAAGATACTTATTCTTGACGAGCCTACAGAGGGCATACAGCCGTCAATAATTCAGGATATCGGAGCGGCGATACAGAAAATAAACGAGTGGAAAGGCATAACAGTGCTTCTTGTGGAGCAGTATTTGGACTTTGTTCTTGAAAACACCAACAAGCTTTATGTAATGGAAAAGGGCGAGATAATCTATGCAAACGAAACAAAGCTTGCAGACAAGGATGAGGTACAAAGACTCATGACGGAATAGCATTTTTTAGGCAAGGCGGTGATGAAATGTTTGAAAAAGCGGAGATACTTATTGTTGACGATATGCCTGAGCATATCGCCTTTGCAGGCACTATCCTTCGAAATGAGGGCTTCAGGGTGCTTGGGGCGACAAGTGCAAAGGCGGCTCTAAAAATGATGGAAAAGAGCAAGCCACACCTTGTTCTTTTGGATATCAAAATGGAGGGCATGGACGGTCTGGAGCTTTGCAGGCATTTCAAATCTGATGAAGAAACAAAGGAGATACCTGTTATCTTCATGACTTCTGAATCCGACCCTGCTATGATAAAAAAGGGCTTTGAGCTTGGGTGCTGTGACTATGTTGTGAAGCCGTTTACAAAGGAGGAGCTTTTGGCACGAGTGAAAACTCACCTTGAAATATACAGCAAGCGCAGAAAGCTTGAGACGGCAAACAATGAGCTTAGTCTGTTTTGTTCGGCAATATCTCACGATCTGCGTTCACCGCTGAATGTTACGCAGATGTTGGCGGACACGCTGAAACAAGACATACGAGCAGGCAACACAGAGGACGCATTGAAGATAGCTTCAATGATCGAGGGCAAGACTGCAAAGCTTATCACAATGATAGAACGGCTTCTTAGTTTCTCAAAAATGTGCAGTATAGAGCCGGAATATGAAACGCTTGATATGAATGAATTAGTAAGGGACATCTTCGATGAGTGCAAGTCCGCTGAGCCTGAGAGAAATATAACCCTTATTGAGGGCAGCTTGCCGCAAATAAGCGGTGATGATGTGCTGGTGAGAATGCTAGTGAAAAATCTTATGACGAATGCTTTCAAATTCACCCGACACAGGCAGAATGCTGTTATAACAGTGTCTGCGATACCTGACGAAAGCTATGTAGTAATATCTTTCAGAGATAATGGCGCAGGGTTTGACATGGCATATGCTGACAAGCTTTTCGGCGTTTTTCAGCGGCTTCATCTTGACGAAGAATACGAGGGCAGCGGCATTGGACTTGCCACGGCAGACCGCATAATAAAGCGTCATGGCGGCAGGATAGAAGCATATGGCGAGGTTGACAAGGGTGCAGAATTTACTTTGTATTTTCCTAAATAGCCAAAGCTGTACTGTGTGTTTGACACAGTGCGGCTTTTTTTTTATGCTTGGCTGTTGACTTGTGCTATATGGTGTGATAAAATATGAAACGTGAAAATACGTGCTGCTATCTTTGCGGTGCGTAACTACATGATACGGTTAGGAGTGACTATATGGCGACTAATGAAGAACTTAGGCTGAAAATATTCATGTGCTTTATTAATTTTTCAGAGGAAAACCGCAGGATAACCAAAATGGCACAAGCCCTTGGTGTGGAAAAATATGAGATGAGCCGACAGGTGGCACAGCTTGAAAAAGAGGGCTATGTGGACAGAAGCGACCCTCGCAGTCCAAAGCTTACCGAAAAGGGAAGAAAGCTTGCGGAGGGGTATGCAAGGCGAATGGAGCTTGCACAAAATCACCTTATATACGAGGGAGTGCCAAAGGAAGAAGCTAGACATGATGCGATAATGCTCACCCTTTACTGCGGTGACAAGACTTTCGAGAATATCCAGCGCATGGAGGAGACACTGCGCATGAAAGAGATCTTTGCAGACAAGCCGAATTTTTCGGGCATGGAGTTTAGTGAGGAGATCAACGAGGGGCATTACACTTTTCCTTTTATTATCTACCGTGAAAAGGTGAAAAAGGGCAACAATATCTCCATGGCGAACAAGGGCTTTGCTCACCCTTGCGAGGTCATCGTTGGGGAGGGCGGAAGCTTCGTTCTGCTTAAGGCGGTGGATATGGACGAGATATCGGGATTCAGTGGTCTGAAAATGAAAGGCAGAGTGCGGCACTTGAAATACTTTGACGGCAAGCAGTTCATTGAAGCCGCTGTGAATGGCGATTTTATTCAAATACCTCTTGATTATTTTCAGTTTCACAGTATCGGTGACGACAGTCTTAATAGAATTTTGCATGGAAGTATCTGCCTGAAAATGTGCTGTAGTGTTGGTCAGGTGCATATGCCTGAAAGCACTGCTATTTTTACACTTTTTGTACATTGATATTTGCTTGTAAAATTGCACAATGGAACGCCTTTTAATAGTCTTTGCTTTTGTACAAAAAGCCGAAATTATGCAATTTTGTTGCAAAACTGCAACCAACGTAACTGCGTGGTTTGACAGGTGAAATGGGGTCAAAAAAGGTCGTTTGTTGCAAACGCCGCAACAAAAATGCCGTTGACATGAAAAATTGTTTATGTTATACTCTACTTAGTTATTTAATACTAACCAACAAACGGCAGGCCGCAGTGATCTTGCCGAATATATTTGAAATAAAGTTAGCTTAATCTAACTTGTAGGAGGTATTTTTATGAACAATAAGTCAAAGAAAATTGCTGCCGCCTGCCTTGCCCTTGCAATGGTCGCAAGCGTTGGTGCGGCAGATGTTTCAGGCATTTTGCCTGTTGTAAAGCCCGTAACGGCTTCTGCCGAGGGTTCTGACAAACTTTCAGACGGAGAGTATTATGTGAATTTGAGCCTTTACGACAACTATGAACAAACAAATACTTCAAGTTTTAAAGAACTGCCTACATATGCAAAGCTAAAGGTGGAAAATGGAAAGTATTTTGTTACAATGACCATAACCACATCTTACGATATTCTTCTTTTGGAAAAGGTCAAAAACGATAAATATGACACTGACGCTCAATCAACTCCGGGTTTTGCCAAAGGCTTGCTCCCTGAGGACTATGATGTTAACAGCAGTCCTTTTTCAAAATCACTGAAGAGAAAGATCAAGGACAGCTATAATGACACCTTTGAAAAGCTTGAATACACTGCCAATGGTGAATCAAAGTATGATGTTACTTTTGAGATCGACTCTGAAAATCCAAATGCCTATATAAACTGCTTGTATACTTATACTAATGACGCAGGTGCATTAAAAGGCAACAGTTTTGATTATTATATAGCTTTCAATACCAAAAACGCGTACACTATCCCTGACAATATTTTCACTGATTTCGATAAAGAAGTGCCTATCAATTATGATGAGCTGTGGGAGAAGGGATATATTTCACAGGGCTTCAAATATACATCTGTTCACGCAAAGGCTGAGAACGGCAAGCTCAATGTGACATATTATTATGATGAGGATGAAGTTAAAAAGCGTGCCGACAATTTGTATATCGGTTCTGTTTTTAAGGACGAAAACGGAAATGCTGTTAAGTTAAACGATGATAATTCGTTCACGGTCACTTATTCCACTGTTGACGAGATACTGAATGGTATTAATTATTCTGCTGACGTTTCCGTATTTTATATGAGAAACATTGACGGAGTTACAGAGTATATACCTAACACAAGCACAAAGACTGTAAATCTCAGAATAAATCTTGCAGACGAACCGGTCACACTCACAGACCCGACCACCGGTGTATCAGTTCATACCACAACAAAATACGTTTCAAAGAATGCAGTTCTTGTTTCAACAGACGTTGCGAAAGACGATGCAGCTTATAAAACAATGGTTGAGCATTGTGAAAATCTGTATAATGATATGCTCTTCAAAAAGTATTATATAGTTGACAACGGCAAGATAGTTACTAATACAGGACGTTATACAGTTATGGATTTCCCTGTAAAAGATACTCAGGATAAGCTTGGTCTTAGTGTTTACATGGCAACATATATGCCTGAATATGATTACTGGGCTTGGCAGATATGCGGTGCAGATACATTGTACTATATGGGTTATCAGCTTGACAATGATACATACAGACTTATAACAACTGACTGTGACTTGAGTGGCTATCTGGGTTTCTTTGATAAGAAGAGTGCGGCTGCTACTGCCGATGATCTTGAGGACGGAACCTATGAAGTGCCTATAACAGTTCTTAACGAGGTCGATCAGTCGCAGACATCAATGGCATCTTCCTGCATAGGCAAGAAGGCAAAGCTTGTTGTCAAAAACGGTGTAAAGCGTATCGAGCTTGAGTTTTCTCCTGTTGAGCTGCAGGGAATGAACGGCTATCTCATTCAGATGTGGCAGGAAAAGAATGAAGGCTGGAAAGAGCTCACATATACATCTTACTTTAAGAATGAGGACGGCACATATTATACTGATGATCTGAATGCAGGCACAAATAACTATTATCCGAAAACAGGATATATGGAGCTTACTTCAAATGCAGGACAGTTCAGAACGAAATTCCGTGTATCCGCAATGGACGCAATAATGGGCAACAGCGGTGATGCAACAAGAAACGGAATTTTCACTATCTACTACGACGAGGCGGTAAAGATCTCCGATGAAACACCTGATCCGGATCCTGAGGAGAACCCGAATTTCGTGCCTGCCGATATGTCAAAGCTGGAGGCTCTTGTTGCTAAGGCTGAGGGATACAATGAAGATGATTACACAACGTCCACATTCACAACAATGAAAAATGCTCTTGCAAGCGCAAAGACAGTTCTTGCCAACAGCAGAGCAACTCAGGAAGAGGTAGACAGCGCAGTTAAGGAGCTTCAGACAGCTATCGACGCTTTGGAGGAGAAAAAGGACGTTACTTTCGATATCAATAATCTCCCTGACGGCAAATATCAGCTCTATGCTCAGATGATAAAGACCGACCGTGAGAGCTTCTCAATGTCAAACGAGGGTATCAACCACACAGTCCAGCTTGAAGTCAAGGACGGCGAGTATTACATCACAGTTCAGTTCAAGGGACTTGCAATATACAATCAGTTCGGCTACCTCCAGAAGCTTTCATACTATGACAAAGGCTATACATACAATGATTACGGCATACCTCAGGGTACAGTTATCCCGGCGGAAGTTCTTACACAGTATGATGTTATCGACAGATATAACGATAAGGACAACCTTTATCCACAGCTTCTGAAATTCAAGCTTGTTGATAAGGCAAGCGAGAAGTATGTTCCGCTTCAGGTGTTCGTACCTATCATGGAAGCAATCGCCGACGGCACAGGCACACAGGACGTTCTTATGCAGCTTGATTGGACGACCCTCAAAGCCACAGATGCAGACATCGTTATCGAAGAGCCTGACGCACAGTCACCGGTTCTTGACTATACTGACAGCGCAACAGGCGTAAAGCTCCACGCTGATAAGGGCGTTTTCGCCGAAGGCACAACAGCCGTTGTCAAGGAGATAACAAGCGGCGACGATTATGATAACGCCAAGAAGCTTATCTCAGCCGAAGCTGATAAGTTCCATCTTTATGACGTATCATTCAAGGGCGAGGACGGTAAGGACGCTCAGCCAAACGGCAAGTTCACTATCTCGCTTCCTATCCCGTCAGATTACGAAAACCCTGTAGTATACAGAATAGCAGACGGCAAAAAAACGCTTATCTCAGGCACAAAGGCAGACGGAATGTTCACATTCTCTGCAAAGGAAGCAGGTCAGTATCTTATCGAAGATAAGAAGTCTGCTGACAGCAAAACGGATAATAAGGCGACTGATAACAAGGCAACGAACACCGCAGGCTCAGCTAACCCGTCAACAGGTGCAGCCGCAAAGACAGGTCTGCTCGCAGCTATCGGTGCAGCCTTCGCAGTTGTTACTAAAAAGAGAAAGGACAGATAAAATTTGAATATTTCTGTAAAGCATTCAATGCGCTTGCTTTGCAGTACAGTAATAGTAATGCTTGTCTATATGGCAGGCATTACTGCTATTTCTGCATATGCGCTTGATAATAACATTTATCTTGCAGACGCTCACCCACATTACAGACACCCTGTTACAGGGGTCATCGAAGACAGCGGTGGAGACGGCTCGGAGGTATTGGGACAATCCATGACAGAGGGTGCGCTGAAAACAGAATCCCTTATTGAGGTTGACCCTGAGGGAAGAATGTATGCCACCATAAGGCTCGGACTTATGGATAATATCGAAAACCCGCAGTTCAAGGTGCAAAAAGACGGCTACAGCGATTTCTATGATGTTTCCGCAGACCTTATGAAAGAAAACTATGACGCAAACGAAAGCGACTTCCGCTTTGAGATACCAAACGAGAATGCCATTGTAAGATGTACTTTCTATGTTGTTGCAATGGGCAGAGATGTTGTTTTTTACATTGATTTTGACAACATCAGAGAGGGAAGCGGTGACTTTGTTACAAGCGTTGAGGTAAGACATAACGATAATAATGACAACAACGGCGGCAATGAACATCCAGATCAAAACAACGAACAGCCTGCTCAGACCACCACCGCTCAGACTACCACAAAGCCAGCCGAAACAACAACTAAAGCTACAACTACCACTAAAAAGGCAGAGGAAAGCTCATCTTTGGCAGACAGCTCATCAGCCGTGACAACAACCACAACTACTGTTACTTTGCCTGTTGCCGACAGCGACGATACGTCAGGGGTGAAAGGTCTTGAGCTTTTTGACGAGAACGGCGACCCTATGGAAAAGGACAGCTCCTCAGATGGCGAAAAGTCAGGTGACAGTGGTAAAAGCGGAAATGCTGTAGTGCCTGTTGCAATAGCGGCGGCGGTAGTCGTTATCGCAGGCGGAGCAGGCTTTGTTGTGTGGAAGAAAAGGAGGCTGTAAGAAATGAAAAAGCTGAGAATAGCGGCTGTTCTTACGGCGGCTTTGATGACGGCAGCGCTTTGCGGCTGTGTAGATCAGCACCCAGAGGAAAACTCAAAGGCTGAAAGCGGAAGTGTAACAAATGCCGACGATCTTAGGATAGCGGCGACTTCGCCTGCCGTTGCGGATATATGCGACAAGCTTGATATCGACCTTGTGGGCGTTTGCTCCTCAACTGTAAGCACTATCCCTGACAGATACAAAGACGCAACACAGCTCGGCACGGCAATGAATCCTGACACGGAGATACTTGCTTCTCTCGACCTTGATTGGATACTCAGCCCCTCAAGCCTTGAAAGCGACTTACAGCCTAAATATGCGGCAATAAAGACAAAATCGGCTTTTCTTAATCTGAAAAGCGTTGAGGGTATGTACAAGTCCATAGAGGAGCTTGGGGAGATGTTTGACAGGCAGGAGCAGGCTCAAAAGCTTGTGGACGAGTATACAAGCTTCATGAACAAATACAAGAATAAAAACAAGGGCAAGGAAAGTCCCAAGGTGCTTGTGCTTATGGGTCTGCCGGGGTCTTATATCGTTGCCACAGATAACAGCTATGTAGGCTCGCTTGTAAAGCTTGCAGGCGGCACGAATGTTTACGGCGATGGCGGCGGACAGGAATTTCTTAACGCCAACACTGAGGATATGGAAACAAAAGATCCTGATATAATCGTTCGCTGTGCGCACGCTCTCCCTGACGAAGTTGTGGAAATGTTCAACGAGGAGTTTTCCGCAAACGATATCTGGAAGCATTTCAGAGCGGTGCAGGAGGGTAAGGTCTATGATCTGTCTTACGAATATTTCGGCATGAGCGCAGGATTTGACTATCCACAGGCGCTTGATGAATTACAGCCTATTCTTTATGGTGACCAGTCATGATAAGTAGGAAGAAAGTTGTTTTATCATATATCGTGACAGCAGTGCTGCTGTTTACACTGTTTCTTGTGGCGGTGAATACGGGAAGCTTGAAAATAACTCCAAAAGAGCTTTTTGACGGACTTTTTATAAAGTATAACAAGACGGTTGCGACTATCTATGACCTGCGTTTTCCGAGAATTTTTATTGCAATGATAGGCGGAGCGGCAATGGCTGTTTCAGGCGTGCTTTTGCAGGCTGTTATGAAAAATCCTCTTGCCGACCCCGGAATCATAGGAATAAGCTCAGGCGCAAGCTTTACGGCTGTTCTTATAACAGCGTTTTTCCCGACCCTTTATTTCTTCACTCCGCTTTTTGCTTTTATCGGCGGAGTAGCGGCTTGTCTGCTTGTGTATTCACTTTCATGGCGTGGAGGACTTAGCCCTTTGAGGATAATCCTCGTAGGCGTGGCAGTGAACGCAATGTTTACAGGGCTTATGTCGGCTTTCAACAGCGGCACAGGCTCAACATACTCAGGTGCGGCAAGCATTGTGAATGCAAACATCACAATGAAAACATGGGACGATTTTCAGACCCTTGCAATATATTCCGCAGTGGGTCTTGTGCTTTCTCTCCTTGTCTGTTCAAAGTGCAATTTGCTTGCCCTTGAAGATAAGACCGCACGTTCTCTTGGAGTGAATGTAAACGGCACAAGGATAATGATATCAGGCATTGCAGTTTTGCTTGCTTCTATCTCAACTGCTGTTATCGGACCGATAAGCTTTTTAGGTCTTATCGTGCCACATATCGCAAGACTTCTTGTTGGCTCAGACCACAAAAGGCTGATACCATATTCAATGATACTCGGTGCATTTGTGTTCCTGCTTGCCGACACAATAGGCAGAACTATCGCATCGCCTTATGAGATATCCGCAAGCGTTATAATGTCCGTTATCGGCGGACCGTTCTTTATCATACTTCTGAGGAGGTCGGACAAGCGTCATGGATAATGTTTTCGATATAAAGGGTCTGACCTTTTCATACGGCACGAACGAAGTCATAAAGGGGCTTGACCTTTCCATAAAGCAGGGCAAAGTCACCACACTTATCGGTGCGAACGGCTGTGGAAAGTCAACGCTTTTCAATCTTATCACGAAAAATCTAAGACCTAACAGCGGTGAGATACGATTGGAGGGCAAGGATATCTCTCAGGTAAAGCTGAAAGATTTTGCACGTCAGGTGGCTATCGTTCATCAGTATAACACCGCTCCTGCGGATATTTCAGTTGAAAAGCTTGTGGCATTCGGCAGAACGCCTTATCACGGCTTCGGAAGCCCTTCAAACTCTGAGGAGGACGAGGGGAAGATAAAGCGTGCCCTTGAGATAACCAATACAGAAAAGCTGAAAGATAAGGCGGTGGCTCAGCTTTCTGGCGGACAGAAACAGCGTGTGTGGATAGCAATGGCACTGGCGCAGGACACAAAGATACTTTTTCTTGACGAGCCTACCACTTATCTTGACATACGCTATCAGCTTCAGATTTTGAAGCTTGTAAGAAAGCTGAATGAAGAATACGGCATGACAGTGATAATGGTGCTTCATGATATAAATCAATCGCTATATTATTCTGACGAGATAGTGGCAATGAAAGACGGCAGGATAACCGCTCAGGGCAAGCCGGAGGAGATAATAACTTCAAAGCTTATCAAGAACGTTTATGACGTTGAACTTGGAATATCAGCGGTGAACGGAAGGCCTTTCGTGCTTCCTGTCTGAAATTATAGGAGAAAATAAATGATAAAAAAAAGACTTATCGCCGAGCTTGGCGACAGTAAAAAATATATTGCAGGCAACGTTGCGGCGCAGTGGGTGGGAATGCTTTCAAATGCGGTGATGATATTTTCACTTGGCTCGCTGCTTCAAAAGCTTGTGGAAAATAAGTCCGCAGGAGTAGGAGCGGCTGTTGCTGCGACGGTGATATCCCTGATAGTAAGGGCGGTCTGTTCATTTTTGCAGGAAAAGTTCAGCTACCTCGCTTCAAAGTCGGTGAAAAAGCGGCTTAGAGAAATGATATTCTCAAAGCTTCTGCGTCTTGGAAGCGGATATCGTGAAAAGGTATCAACATCAGAGGTAGTTCAGGTTTCCGTTGAGGGCATTGACCAGCTTGAAACTTATTTTGGACAGTATCTCCCACAGTTTTTCTATGCAATGATTGCACCTGTGACGCTGTTTGTCATGCTCTCTTTTGTGAGCTTCAAGTCGGCACTTGTGCTTCTTATCTGCGTGCCTCTTATTCCTATGGCTATAGTTGCGGTGCAGAAGATAGCGAAAAAGCTTCTGAATAAATATTGGGGACAGTACACAAAGCTTGGTGACACATTCCTTGAAAACTTGCAGGGACTTACTACTCTGAAAATTTATCAGGCTGACGAATACAAAAATCAGCAGATGAACGAGGAGTCGGAAAAGTTCAGAAAGATAACAATGAAAGTCCTCACTATGCAGTTAAATTCCGTTACCATAATGGATCTTATCGCATACGGCGGAGCGGCTCTGGGCGTTATCTTGGCGGCAGGACAGTTCAGACAGGGCGTTATCGGGCTTTCAGGTTGTTTTGTGATAATAATGCTCTCGGCGGATTTCTTCATACCAATGAGAAGATTGGGCAGCTTTTTCCACGTTGCAATGAACGGCATGGCGGCAAGCGACAAGATGTTCGCTATCCTTGACCTGCCTGAGCCTGAGAAAAAGTCAGGCGTGGTGGATAGAGATAACTGTACGATAAAATGTACTGATATGA
Organism: Ruminococcus sp. AF37-20; assembly: GCF_003460465.1. NCBI lineage: Bacteria > Bacillati > Bacillota > Clostridia > Eubacteriales > Oscillospiraceae > Ruminococcus > Ruminococcus sp. AF37-20. The sequence continues at coordinate 45,335 of NZ_QTVE01000015.1, forward strand.
GCTTTTCTTATACCACTGACAGAGAGGTCATACATGGTGCAGATATTGAGTTCAAGGCAGGCTGTCTTACGGCTGTCTGCGGTGAGTCGGGCTGTGGTAAATCCACTATTGCGGCAATTCTAATGGGCAGGAACAATGGCTATAAAGGCTCTGTAAGGATAGGAAACACCGAGCTTTGTGACATATCAGAAGAAAGCCTTATGAAAAATATCACATATATTTCTCACAGCAGTGTGCTTTTCAAGGGAACAGTGAGAGAAAATCTACTTATGGCAAAGTCCGACGCGGAGGATAGCGAGCTTTGGCAGGTGCTTGAAAAGACTAAGCTTGCGGATTTTCTTAGGGGCGAAAAGGGGCTTAATACGCTTCTTGTAGAAAATGCCGCAAATCTTTCAGGGGGACAGAAACAGAGGCTTGCACTTGCAAGAGCGCTTCTCCACGATTCTGCGGTGTACATTTTCGACGAAGCCACAAGCAACATCGACGCTGACAGCGAAAACGACATCATGGAGCAGATCTTTGAGCTTGCAAAAAATAAAACTGTTATCGTTATTTCCCACAGGCTTGCAAACACTGCGAAAGCGGATATGATATACGCAATGGAAAAAGGCGAGGTCAGAGAGTGCGGCACACATGATAAATTAGTACAGAAAAACGGACTTTATGCAAAGCTATGGAACGCTCAGCAAAGCCTTGAAGCTGTAAGAAACGGAGGTGTCTGTCAGTGAAAAAGCGCAGTAATCTATCTGTAATGCTAAGGCTCATAACCCTTGTGAAGCCACTGGCAGGCTACATGATGGCGGCAGTGGCAATGGGCGTGGCAGGCTTTTTGTGTGCGCAGTTCATAACCATACTTGGGGGTTATGCAATGCTTGACGTGCTGAAACCGCACACCGGAATAAGCATTTCTGCAATATTTGTTTTGGTGCTTGTGCTTGCGGTGCTGAGAGCGGTGCTTAAATATGGCGAGCAGTCCTGCAACCATTTTATTGCGTTCAAGCTTCTTGCAATAATAAGAGATCACGTTTTTAAGGCGCTGAGAAAGCTTTGTCCTGCAAAGCTTGAGGGCAGAGATAAAGGCGATCTTATTTCCGTTATAACCTCGGATATCGAGCTTCTTGAAGTCTTTTATGCCCACACAATTTCCCCTGTGTGCATTGCGTTTATAATGTCGGTGATAATGAGCATTTTTATCGGAAGCTACAGCGTCGTGCTTGGCGTGATAGCGGCATTGGCTTACATTGCGGTGGGCGTTTTTGTGCCTGTGATGATATCAAAAAAAAGCGGTACTCTTGGCGAGGATTTCCGCAGACAATCGGGACAGCTTTCGGGCTATGTTCTTGAAAGCCTCAGAGGACTTGACGAGGAGATACAGTATTCCTACGGCGAAAAACGCCTTGACGATCTAAAGCTTCGCACTGATTCCCTGTCCTTGAAGCAGGAGAAAATGAGCGTAAATGTGGGCTTTAATACTGCTATCACAAATTCTGTGATACTTATTTTTGACATTATCATGCTTGTGACTTCTGTATCTCTCTACAGAAACGGCACTGTGGGTCTTGAGGGTGTCATAATACCTCTCGTTGCCCTTATGTCAAGCTTTGGACCTGTTGTTGCACTTGCAAATCTTGGCACAACATTGCAGAATACCCTTGCTTCAGGTGGCAGAGTGCTTGATATCCTTGATGAAAGCCCAGTTACTGAGGAGATAACAGATGGCAGAGATATCACATTCAGCGGTGCAAAGGCAGAGAATGTGACTTTCTCATACGGTGAGGAGAAAATACTTGACGGGCTGAGCCTTGATATTGAAAAGGGCAAAATTACAGGTATCATAGGCAGAAGCGGCTCAGGAAAATCAACGCTTTTGAAGCTTTTCATGCGCTTTTGGAAAACGCAGGGCGGCAGGATAGCGGTATCTGACGAGGATATCGACAGCATCAATACTGCAAGCCTGCGAAATGCTGAAAGCTTTGTCACTCAGGAAACAGAGCTTTTCCATGACAGTATCGAAAACAATATCCGTATTGCAAAGCTTGATGCGACCCATGATGAGGTGATTTCAGCCTGCAAAAAGGCTTCCATACATGATTTTATCATGACGCTTCCAGAGGGCTATGACACCAATGTGGGCGAGCTTGGAAGCACATTGTCAGGGGGCGAAAGGCAGAGGATCGGTCTTGCAAGGGCGTTTTTGCATGACGCACCTTTTATGCTTCTTGACGAGCCGACCAGTAACCTTGACAGCCTTAACGAAGCTGTGATACTCAAAGCACTTCGTGACGATGGCGCAGGCAGGACTGTTGCGCTCGTTTCACACAGAAAGTCAACAATGTGTATCTGCAATAAGGTATATTCAGTTGAGAACGGCAGGCTCAGTTAATGAAAGATATCAATGAAAAAAGAGAGCGTGAAAAGCGTATCGTTACCCAGATGATAGAGCTTTACTGCCGCAAAAAGCATGGTGGCAGGGAGCTTTGCCCGGAGTGCAGAGAGCTTGCGGCGTATGCAAGACAGCGCAGCAACAGGTGTCCATTCATGGAAAACAAGACGTTCTGTTCAAACTGCAAGATGCATTGCTACAAACCACAAATGCGTCAGAAAATTAAAGAGGTAATGCGGTTTTCAGGACCGAGAATGATGTTTTATCACCCTATTTCGGCGTTCAGGCACGTTATAGAAAGCTCAAAAGAGAAACGGAGGCAGGCAAGTGAAAATAAGTAAAGTGATATTTATTACGGTGGGCTGTATATGTTTAGCACTTGGCACAGTGGGGATAATTCTCCCAATCCTGCCAACAGTGCCGTTTTTTATGGCGACGGCTTTTTGCTTTGCAAAAAGTTCTGAGCGGCTTCACAGTTGGTTTGTATCGAGCAATATGTACAAAAAGCATTTGCAGTCTTTCGTTGAAAAGCGTGGTATGCTTATGAAAACAAAGCTCACTATCCTCACAACTGTCACATTTCTTATGGGCTTCGGCTTTGTGATGATGAGTCGTGTGCCCGTGGCAAGGGTCATATTGGCAGTGGTTTGGGTCTGCCATGTGGTATATTTTGTTTTTGGCGTTAAGACTATCCGCGAGGAAGAATAATATGTAGCGGTACTCTCAGTTGATATAATCCCCTTAGAGTAGACACATGAAATAATAAAATGGTGTA
>NZ_QTVE01000016.1:0-45902 GCF_003460465.1 Ruminococcus sp. AF37-20
CTTTTCTTTTTTCTTAATTTTGTCCAATATCTATTGTAGCACTACAGTGCTATGGGCGGTATGGTACAAATGCCCTTGACAAAATGTCTATATCATACTATAATAATATGGTATAAATCTTTCGGCAAACGCCGAAACACCGAAAGGAGGATATGCTTTTCAAAGGTCGAAAGGCATGATCTGGATATGATAAAGGACGTACAGGAAAAAATTCTTCAGTTAAAGAAAGAAAACGATATTTGTATACTTGCGCACAGCTATCAGGCTAAGGAGATAGTAGAGATAGCAGATATTACGGGTGATTCATACAAGCTAAGCGTTGAGGCGCAGAAGGTCTCAAACAAAAACATACTTATGTGCGGAGTGCATTTTATGGCTGAGGCGGCAAAAATGCTCAACCCTGACAAGAACGTATATCTTGCAAATCCATCGGCAGGCTGTCCAATGGCAGAGCAAATGGAACCTGAGATGATAGAAATGATAAAGGCGCAGGAGCCTGACAGAAAGGTAGTATGCTACATAAACACCACAGCCGCACTCAAGAGGGTTTGCGACGTTTGCGTTACTTCCTCGTCTGCGGTTAAAATAGTAAAGAACATGGACGCTGACAAGATACTGTTCATTCCTGACTGCAATCTTGGTGCATTCGTAAAAAAAGCCTGTCCTGAAAAGGATATAATGCTTTTGCAGGGCGGATGTCCTGTTCATGCGTCGGTAACAAAGGCTGACATGATAGCGGCTAAGACGGCTCACCCTGATGCACTGGTGCTTTGTCACCCTGAGTGTATCCCTGCTGTAAGCGAAATGGCTGATTATGTTGGTTCGACTTCTGGCATAATGAATTTTGCGGCTGAGTCTGACGCAAAGGGGTTCATCATAGGCACTGAGATTTCCATTGCGGAGCATTTGCAGTACAGATTCCCTGAGAAGGAGTTTTACATACTCTCAAAGAAGATACTTTGTCCTAACATGAAGCTCACCACTCTTATGGACGTTTACAAGACCTGCGAGGGCATAGGCAACGGCGGCGGTTTTGAGATAAAAATGACAGACGAGGAGATAACCTCTGCAAGAAAATGTATCGACGAAATGATACGTCTTGGGGGCTGATATAATGGATAATTACACCATAAAGATCGCAAAAGGGCTTGCAAACAACGCAGACGCCAGGCTCATAAGACAGCAGGTATTCGTTGAGGAGCAGGGCTTTGTGAACGAATTTGACGATATCGACCATGAGGCTTATCATGCTGTTATCTACACAGGAGGATATCCCATTGCAACAGGCAGGCTGTTTGACGAAAATGGCGAAGCGCACATTGGACGTATCTGCGTGAGAAAGGCATATCGCGGCAGAGATCTTGGCAGAATGATAGTGGAAGCCCTTGAAAAGCAGGCTGAAAAAGTGGGCTACAAGGAAGTCGGCTTATCGGCGCAAACGAGAGTACAGCAATTTTATGAGAAGCTTGGCTACAGGGCATATGGTGATGTTTACAAGGACGAATACTGTCCGCACATTGCAATGAAAAAGACCCTTTCAGGGGAATAGATATGAAAAAGGACGACTTGGTGTGTCGTCCTTTTTTGGTTTTATAAACAGATTGTCTGGAACGAGTGACATTTGCCATTACAGAAAAAATAGAATTTGCGCACAAAAAAAGGACGGAAGCGATTCCGTCCTTGATTTTTTTAGCTATTTACTGTTTCCATGATAGCGTCAACTATTTCAGGGAAATACCAGCCGCCCTCGGATCTGTTGAGCAGTCCGAAGTTCTCACCGTTTCCTATTCTTGTGCCGTTATCCCACCAACAGCATGGTACGCCATACTGCTTTGCGGTGCTGAGATAATCCTTTACACACTGAACTCTTGCTTCTGTATTATCCTTGTTTACAGAGCCGAACTCACCGATTATTACAGGAATACCCTTGCTTAGAAAAACGCTGTCGATATCAGTGAAAAGTGTTGTGATAGAAGAATCAATGCTTGTATACTGGTCTGTGCCTGCGGTATCGAGAGCGAATGAATATGGAAGATAAGCATGGATAGAAACTATTATCTTATCGTCGCCCTGCGGAACTTCCAAAGCTTCCATGTTCTGCTTTGATGATGAAGCGGCATATGGCGTTACCATTATACATCTGTTAGGGTTGTTTCCACCGGAAGCACGGACAGTTTCAACGAACGCCTTTGCGTACTGATTTACGACCTCTCTTGACTCAGCGTCGCCTATCCACTCGTTGCCCTCGCCTCTAAGTCTAGGTTCATTCACGCCCTCGAAAATGAGGTGCTCGTCATAGCCCTGAAATCTGTCGCATATCTGCTTCCAGAGGGCTTTGAGCTGCTCTATATCCTTATCGGCACGGTCTTTCTTAGGCATATACCACTCCTCGTGGTGGGTGTTGAGGATAACGAACATTCCGTTGTCGATACCGTAATCGACAATTTCCTGAACTCTGTTCATCCATGCTTCGTCAACTGTATAGTTCTCGTCCATGTGAGTACCCCATGAAACAGGAAGTCTGAACACGTTGAAGCCTGCGTCCTTGACCTGGTCTATCATCAATTTTGTGGTTTCCACATTTCCCCATGAGGTTTCGGCGTCAAGACCTGAGCCTGTGGCGTCCATGGTATTGCCAAGATTCCAGCCCACTTTCATCTGAGCCACAAGGTCTTTTGCAGTGGTCACTGTCATAGGGTCATTGGTATGCTTCTGAGTATTTTCTGTAGCTGAGGAATCGTTTTCAGCCTTTGAAGAGCTGTCCGAACTGCCGCAGGCTGTCATCATTGATACGCCCATTGCAAGGGAAAGCACTGCCGCAAGTAATCTTTTGATTTTCATATTTTGGTTTTCCTTTCTCACCATGTAGAATAATAATATTTATATTTTAGCTCATTAATGTGGATTTGTCAATAGGAATAATAAAATTAGATAAACGCACAAAGTTCTGTTGAAATGTGACTATATATACAAAATTTGTTTTTTGTTATTTATTTTGCCCATTGACAATTATAATCATAAACTGTATAATTTAAACATAGAGTATTTAATTTGAAAATTATATGGGGGGTACAACTATGAAAGCTAAACACGTTGGCATAATAATATGGATAATCGTTGCTGCCGCTTTTATATTTTGCTTTTGGTATTTTGGCTTAAAGAACATAGTTTCTTCTGATGAACCTGAAGATGATGAAAGCGGAATAAATACCTTTAACTACAGCTGTCCCCATGACGATACCTATCAGGAACCAACGCTGAATATGGGAAAATATTATCCAAACGGAGATACAAGCAAAGATTATTTTATAATAGGAGAAAACAACACTCTGAAATACAGCGGAGATTCGGAATATCTTTGCAATAAGCTGTTTACGTTTTATGACGAGACCGCAAAGCAGGATACGATAAAAATGTGGTCTGAAACCAGAACATATACTATTAAAACCTATCACGAAGCAACAGATAAAGTATACGTCGAATTTACAATCGGAAACGATTTACAGCACGAAAAATATAAAGAAGCTTTTGACCACCCGTTTAAGTATGTTGATGAAAACACATTTGTCGCCGATGAAACTTACATTCGTGTTCCCGACGATTCTGCCGCTGAATCGGAATCTTATTCCGACGATGTTTCGGTAAATGAAAGCAAAATTTCATAGTAAAAAAACTTCAATGGCGAAAAAACGTCATTGAAGTTTTTATTTATGTTTTATGTTTCAACCGGCTTTTCCGGAATTATCGGGGTAAGCTTTCCGTCACGGAGAAATTCTATATAATCTTCTATGGAATTGATAGGCTCGTCAGTTGCAACGCCGCTGATACGGCTGTCCTCCACCCACAGGTGGTGATTATCCGTGCCGCCTGTTTGCTTGAAGCTAAACTGTTCGGCATACCACTTGGCACGCTCATTGAAAACTTCCTTGCCATTGCCGCTGTTGTATACCTCAACGCCGTCTATCCATTTCGGCAGGAGCTTTATTTCATGGATATACCAATCTGCTTCACGGAAAGGGTGGGCGTGGACAAGCACGCCCCCTGCTTTATGCACTCTGTCGGCAAACTGATAAAAGCTTATATCACTGATGTTATCATTGGCAAGAAGAAAGTCCTTGTCGATACCATAGGTCAAAAGGTCTGCGCCAAAGTAAGAATACTCCAGACCAAAAAAGACTTTCAGACCTATCTCGTCACCCACTTCTTTGGCGTTCTCATAGCCCTTGCAGAACTTGTTCACTCTGTCCTCCCAACTGTCAAAGTTGGTGACAGCACAGTTTCCGTTGAAAAAGTGATCGGTGACGATGATCCCGTCATAGCCAAGGGCTTTATAACGCCTTGCCTGCTCTGCTCCGCTGGCAGAGGCACAACCACTTCCCTCGGCGGTATGCAGATGTGTTTCATACCTGAACATCAGAAGTCCACGCCTCTGTTTATGACCTCCATGCACATTCTGCCGTTATGATATGGGCACTTCCATGGGCCTACTATCTCTTTCCAATCGTGTGGTTTATGGTCATAGGAAACCTCGGCATACCACTCTGAGCCTTCTCTCTTGTCGATTATCTCAGCCTTGATATACTCCCACACACTTCTTGCACTTTCAAGGAACTTCTTTTCTCCGCTGTGCTGATAAGCGTTGATGAAGCCAACAACAGACTCTGCCTCTACCCACCATACACGCTTCTTGTCTATCTTATCGTTCTCACGCTCGTTATTAAGTGCGCCGTTATCCAGAGCGATATTCTGAATGTTATGAGAGATCTTAAGATCCATTTCGGCAAACTGCTTTTTAAGCTCCTCGTCCCCAAGAGTATCGCAGGCAAGATCCATAAGCCATGTTGCTTCGATATCGTGACCAAATGAATGGATATCTCCCACAAGGTCGAACTTTGTGTCAAAGAAAACTTTCAGAGCGTTTGTTTCAGGAGTATAAACAATATCTCTCATCTGACCAAGCTGGAATTTAAGCCTTTTAGCAACTTCCTCGTTGTGGTCTGCCTTATAAAGCTCGGTATAAGCCTCGATAAGGTGGAGGATAGCGTTCATGGTCTTATCAGCCTGCAAGCCATTCTCAGAAAGAGCGTCATTTGATACCAAATTCCACTGTCTGTCAAAAGCTTCTCTGTAGCCGTACTCATCGAGAGTGTTGTTCTCGATATCGTGGAAAAGCTTATAGGCAAGCTCAAGAGCCTCTTTGTCGCCGCTTGCGTTATAGTAGCATGACAGTGCATAGATAGCAAATGCGATGTTGTATGTATGCTTCATAGTGTCGGCAGGCTCGCCCTTATAGTTCATCATCCAATAAACTCCGCCGTACTCATAGTCGATACAGTGGTTTTTGATAAACTCGTAAGCGTGGCGTGCGTTGTCAAGAAGTGTCTTATCGCCCAGAGTGATATACGCTTTTGAATAGAACCAAAGTATTCTTGCGTGGAGGATAACGCCCTTATCAGCCTGCTTATCCAGCTTGAGGTCATAGCTCATAAAGCCGTAAAATCCACCGTTCTCATCATCTCTCAGCTTGTTCCAGAAGGGAATGATATGTCCTGTAAGTTCCTTTTTGACTTCTTCAATTATCATCGTAAAAACTCCTTTTAAAATATATTGTCTACGATTTTTCTATTTCAACATTTCTTTAATTTTTCTATTTCAATATTTTCCTTGCCTCAACATAAAATCTCTTATCCTCGGCATGACCCATGGAGAACGTTTTTCTTGGCAGTGCGCCGTCAACGATAACTGTAGGGAAAAGCTCTTCCTTGCCCATGTCAGGGAGCATAAAGCCTATGGAATTTTCCTTTGCGGAAAGCTCTCTTATGACCTCCGCACCGTGGATATAGTCCACCTTGCCGCCTTTTTCCTTGATATAGCTGTCAAGGAAATTCTGCAATGAGCCGACAGTGAGCTTTGAAGTCGGCTTATGTATATAGAGAGTCTTTTCCTCGCCATTGTCGCAGACAACTATTGCCTGCTCTGACTTTTCCTCAGAAAACTCAAGAGCCGCTGTCATTTCGCTCATAAGAGCCTTTGTGTCAACATCTGTAACTATTCTATGGATAGCTTCAAATTCAAGTGCAGGCGAATGAAGGTTCACTATCTCCACAAGGGCATATCTGCAAAGAGCATTGCTCATGTCCTTATGAGGGTTCTCTCTCTTCTGCTCCTCGTAAAATTCCTTTGCAGTAGCAAGAGAATGGTTGCCGTCACCCATAGCGTAAACGAGCGGTGAAGTTTCCTTAAGACCATACTTTGTATTGAAAGCGTCGATATCACCAAGCTTTTCAAGTGCGGCGATTATCTTTTCCTGCATAGGCTTTTCAATAAGATAGCCTGCGATATGACCACCCTTTTTCATAAGGTCAAAGTCATAGAGCTTTTTCATTTCTCCCTTGTGAGCTTCAAGCGGCTCAACAACGCTTTTTTCTGTATCGTCAACGAGTATCATGATATGCGGCAGCTCAACAGGTGCGCCACGTCTTACCTTTATTCTAGGCGGTATTCTCTCCACAACAGTGGCTTCGGTCGCTCTTACGGCAGACTTCGAGCCTTTGCGGTAGTCATACTCTTCAAGGTCGATAGCGCCAACAATGCCTGCTCTGACCTTTCCGTCAGACTGTGTTCTTTCAACGTATATCATAGCGTCCTTATACTCTTCAAAAACGCCCTCACTGATATAGCTGTCCATATTCTTATGTATGTCGGCTATTCTTTCATCAACGTTATCGTCCTCCAGATAGACCTCAGGCAGGATAAGGTTAAGTGCGCTTTTTGCACCCTCTGTTATCTTTTCCACGTCAGCCCAATACTCAGGCTCAGAGGTATACTGGTCGCAGGCAACTACTGCCCATTTTGACATATCGGCGTTCTTAGGCAGAAGTATATCTGCGCTTTTAAATGCTGTTGACATTTCACTACACTCCTATTATTCTTATATCCAAAACAGGACGGCTGTTTTCACCGTCCTGCATATTGTTTTTATTCTTCAGAGCTATTCTCTGTCTGCTCGGCTTCGTCAGCCTGTACACCGTTTCCGGCACCGCAGCAGTTCTTATACTTCTTGCCGCTTCCGCATGGGCAAAGATCGTTTCTGCCCGGCTTCTTAGCCTTTCTTACAGTCATGTTATGATGCTCGCCCGGCTTGAGAACGTCCTCTCTCTTTGGAGTGGCGCTGTTCTTCCTTACCTGAATGGTGAACAACATTCTTACAGTGTCCTCACGGATAGAAGCTACCATATCGTCGAACATATCCATACCTTCCATACGATACTCGACTACTGGGTTCTTTTGACCGTATGAACGCAGACCGATACCCTTTTTCAGCTCGTCCATATCGTCGATATGAGCCATCCACTTTGTATCGACAACTTTAAGCAAAACGACTCTCTCTATCTCATGAAGAAGCTCCTGACCCAAGTCTTCCTCACGCTTTGCGTATATCTTCAAAGCTCTGTCTTCAAGCAGGTCGATTATATCCTTCTTTGTTATCTCGTCAAGCTCCTGTGGGGTATAGTTGAAGTCGTCCTCAACGGTGATTATACCCATAAGTCTTTCTTTAAGACCCTGCAAATTCCAATTATCCTGAACGTCCTCGTCAGTGATATACATATTTACAGAATCCTCAACAAACTCCTTTATCATGCCGAGAATGTTGTCATGGAGATCTTCTCCGTCGAGAACCTGCTGTCTTTGCTTATAGATTATCTCACGCTGTGTGTTCATAACGTCGTCGTAATTAAGGACGTTCTTTCTGATGTTGAAGTTTCTGCCCTCTATCTTCTTCTGTGAGGACTCGATAACACCTGTGAGCATTTTTGACTGTATTGGAGTATTCTCGTCAACTTTGAGAGTATCCATCATGGCTGTTATTCTCTCACCGCCGAAAATTCTCATAAGGTCGTCTTCAAGTGAGAGGAAGAATGTGCTTTCGCCCGGGTCGCCCTGACGGCCTGAACGTCCTCTCAGCTGGTTATCGATACGTCTTGACTCGTGTCTTTCTGTACCGATGATATAAAGTCCGCCTGCTTCTCTAACCTTTTCTGCAAGCTCCTTTACCTCGTCAGAATACTTTGCATAGAGCTTCTTATACTCTGCTCTTGCAGCCAGAACTTCCTCGTCCTGAGTATTTGAGAAGCCTGCTGCCTCGACAGCCACTTCCTCAGAATAGCCCATTTTCTGGAGGTCTGCAAGTGATTTATACTCAGCATTACCGCCCAGCATGATATCAGTACCACGTCCTGCCATGTTGGTAGCGATAGTAACAGCACCGTATTTACCTGCCTGTGCAACTATCATAGCCTCACGGTCATGGTGCTTGGCGTTAAGCACTTCATGCTTGATTCCCTTATTTTTCAGAAGTCTTGAAAGATACTCTGACTTCTCAACGGAAACAGTACCAACGAGGACAGGCTGTCCCTTTTTATGGCACTCTATCACCTGCTCGATAACAGCGTTGAACTTGCCCTTTTCCGTTTTGAAAACAACGTCCGGATGGTCAACTCTGATAACAGGCTTGTTTGTCGGTATCTCGATAACGTCAAGCTTATAGATCTCTCTGAACTCGTCCTCCTCAGTAATGGCAGTACCTGTCATACCTGACAGCTTGCCATAAAGACGGAAGTAGTTCTGATATGTGATAGTAGCGATAGTCTTTGACTCTCTTGCTATCTCAACGCCCTCTTTTGCTTCGATAGCCTGATGCAGACCGTCATTGAAACGTCTGCCCTGCATGATACGGCCTGTGAACTCGTCTACGATAAGAACTTCTCCGTCCTTAACAACGTAGTCGATATCCTTTTTCATAACGCCGTTTGCCTTGATAGCCTGATTGATGTGGTGGGCAAGGGTCATATTATCAGCGTCCATAAGGTTTATAACGTTGAACGCCTTTTCTGCTTTCTTAACACCGCTCTTTGTAAGAGTTGCGGTCTTAGCCTTTTCGTCGATGATATAGTCGCCGTCCAGAAGGTCGTTATCTGCCTTATCGTCCATTTCAACAACTGTAACAGGCTTCAGGGTCTTTGCAAATCTGTCGGCAAGTGAATAAAGCTTTGTTGACTTGTCGCCCTGACCTGAAATGATAAGCGGAGTTCTTGCTTCGTCTATGAGGATAGAGTCCACCTCGTCCACGATAGCGAAAGCGTGCTCTCTCTGAACCTTATCTTTCTTATAGATAACCATGTTGTCACGGAGGTAATCAAATCCGAACTCGTTATTTGTACCATATGTAATATCAGCGTTATAAGCTTCCCTCTTCTGCTCCTTGTTCATGCCCGTAAGCACAACACCGATAGAAGTGTTCAGGAAGTGGAACACCTTGCCCATTTCCTCAGACTGGAACTTAGCAAGATAGTCATTTACTGTTACAACGTGAACGCCCTTTCCTGTAAGGGAGTTAGCGTAAGCCGCCAGACAGGCAACGAGAGTTTTACCTTCACCTGTTTTCATTTCAGCGATACGTCCCTGATGAAGAACGATAGCACCGATTATCTGAACAGGATAAGGCTTTTTGCCAAGCACTCTGAACGCAGCTTCACGGCAAACCGCAAGAGCGTCAGGAAGAACGTCATCAAGAGTTGAAAGCTCGTCCAGCTTGCCCCTCAGAATGGCAGTCTGTCCGCCCAGCTCCTCGTCAGACATATCGGCATACTTACTTTCAAGCTCGAGTACCTTATTCTTTATAGGCTCGATCTTGGCAAGCTCTTTTTTAGAATAGTTGCCGAATATTTTATCAAATAATCCCATGTTTCAATCCACCTTTATTTATTCTCCTGCCAGAATTTATGGCAGGAAAAAGTTAAAAAATATACTATGTTATAAATACACTATTATATTATACAATATCCCCTTTTAAAAGTCAAGCAATTTATGTAACGTTTTACAAACAAAAAACGACGGACAGTGTTTTCTCACTGCCGCCGCACCAATATGCTATTTCTGCATTAGCCTGTATTCGCTGATACCCGTCAGCACTGTAAATGCCACCTGACGCTGATAGTCCTCATTCTCCAATTTCTGAGCCTCCTCAGGGTTTGAAAGAAAACCGCACTCTATCATAACCGCAGGATTTTTGGTATTATTAAGTAGATAAAGCTCGTCGCCTACCGGCTTAGTTTCTCTGGTATTGTCAGGCTGTAAAAGGGAAACGAACTGCTTTTGCATCACTCCCGCAAGCTTTTCACCCTCGGCATTGTCTTTAGAATAGAACATCTGCGCACCGCTGTAGCGGCTGTCGGTAAACTGATTTTGGTGTATGGAAACTGATATGCCCTCGGAATATTTCGAGAATATGGCAAGGCGGTTTTTCATATCGGACTTTTTCTGCTCCCCAAGCCCCTCTGTGCCTTTGTCATAGATAGAGATATCGCTTTCACGGGTGCAAACAACATCATAGCCGAGAAGCTTCAGACCGTCACGGAGGCTTTCCGCCACTGCAAGGTTTATCCCCTTTTCAGGCGTGCCGTCAACGGATACACAGCCTCCGTCCACACCACCGTGACCTGGGTCGATGACCACCACAGGCTTATCCATGGTCGTTTTCACCGCCCCTCCTGTCATGACGGCTTCACCGTTGTTTTTACCATACCAGCACACTGCCGCAAAGCCTGCTATCACCACACAGCACAAAATATTCTGCAATCTTCTGAACATATATCCGCCCTCCTAGTTTTTGTCCTTTGTACAAGTTATGCGGACAAAGGACGGCTTATGCAAAAAAATCACCGCACCATGAGAGGGTACGGTGATAAAATATTCAGCACACAGATAATATGCCAATATACGGGTGAACGCTGTTCACCTCTGCATATATTAGGCTGAAAAGACTATTTCTTTTTACGCTTTGCACATATCGCCAAACCTGCTCCAGCGGCTATTATTGCGGCTGTAACGCCTGCCGCCGCACCTGTTGACGGATTTGTTGACGAATCGGTATTATAATTCTTTGAAGCCTGAGAGCCTGCTGTTTTGTCAGGGTTAGAAATATCATTTGAAGTGTTCTTCTTTTCTACATATGTAAAGTTTGCTCCGCCCACAACGTCACCAAGCTTATAATCGTCATATGACTCTGCAAGGGTGCCTTCATCATTAGGGACTTTGTTTTCGCCCATGGTGCTTATTGTTACAGAAAGCTCATCATAGTCGCTGTTAAGCTTTGCAAGATACGCCTGAAACTCCTCTGATGTGGCTTTCTTTCCCTCGATGGTGTATGAAGTCACGCCTTTTTTGCTGTCATATTCTGCGGTGCAGATATCAGCGGTGAGACATTCACCAAGACAGCCAAAAAGCTTTCTCACTGCGTAATGCTCCTTGCCGTCCTCTGAATATCTATCTTCTGAGAGATATGTTTTTTCGCCAGTCTGCTTGTTTACATAAGGCTTGAAGCCGAAGCCGTTCTCACCGTCGCCATGGTCGTTCGACACATTGGTATCCGCCAAAAAGCCTGCATTGCCCATACCGATAACGTCATAAAGCCTTAAAGCAGTACCTTCATCTAAGAGGTCTGCAATACCGCCGATAACAAAGTCAGGAACGCCGTCAAAGTTTAAATCCTCAAACCAACTGTTATAGCTCCAATCAACATCACTAGCAATTTCATAAGGAGCGTCAGCCATTATCTCTTTAAGAAGATCGAACACCTCGACTATTACGCTTACCATATCGTCCTTTTTGTTCTCCGCCGTCATGACAACGCAGTTATAATCGTTATACATTTCCAGAAGCTTATCAGCGTCAGCCTTTGCAGTTTCATCTGATGTCAGCTCTGTATTTTCCACTTCAAGAGGGATAAATCTGCTGAGGGTGGATTTATAGTTATAATACTCGCTCTCGCTGACCTCTTTGCCGTCTGTTTTGTAAACAGTGCTGTCAGTTTCCAAATCGTATTCTTCCGAGCAAAGCTCCTTTTCAGTAACACCTTTTTCAGGGTCAAAGGTCATAGTTTTTATCTTATCGTTACTTGAAAAATATGATACCTCCCCTGTATAAAGATCTCTGTAAGGCATATAATCAAAGCCCATAAATCCCGGAAAATACTGTCCGTTTGCAACAGTGTCATCTATCTTTATCTCCTTGCCGTCCTTGGTAAGAATAGAATAATGTCTGTCGCCGTCAGCCATTTCACCGCCTATTATAAACTCAGGCACACCGTCAAAATCCAGATCCATGAACCATGAGCCATAGTCGAAATAAATCTTATCGCCGTCTGCAACGCTGTCCATACTCTTTAAAATATCAGGCAGCTTGCTGTCTATGAAATTGACGAAGTCTTCTCCTGCGTCCTTATCAAGAACATAGGAAGCGTCTGCCGAAGCTGTAGTGAACATCATGCTAGCTGACATAATGACCGCAATTGCCGCCGCACTTATCTTTTTTATCATACATATCACCCCAAAAAATAGTTTTCATACATATACCTACTTAATATTTCATACATATATCTACTTAATATATAACATATATCAAATAAAAAGTCAAGAAAAAAACTGACCAAAGCACACACTTTAGTCAGTTTATCACTTTTTTGGAAAGGGTATTTAGCAATGTTGTATTATTGCAGGTCGCCTCTGTTAAATTCTGAAAGCTCAAGACCCTCGTTTCTTTCAAGCGCCCAGCGGATATTCCACTCGCTTGTGAAAAGAAGCAGATAGTTGTCACGGAAGTCCTTGACAAGCTTTGTGTCACTTGAAAGCTTCAATGTCTTAGGGTCGATATCCTTGTTATCTATCCAGCGGATATAAGAATAAGGCAGACCCTCTTTGAAGAGGTCAACGTTGTACTCATTTTTCATTCTGTATTCAAAAACTTCAAGCTGAAGAACGCCCACAACACCCACGATAACTTCTTCCATACCGCTGTCAGGCTCATGGAATATCTGTATCGCGCCCTCTTGTGCGATCTGCGTTGTACCCTTTACGAACTGCTTTCTTTTGAGGGTATCCTTCTGACGGACTCTCATAAAATGCTCAGGTGCAAAGGTCGGGATAGACTCGAACTCGAACTTTTTCTTTGGCGAGCAGATCGTATCACCGATAGCGAAGATACCCGGGTCAAACACACCGATTATATCTCCTGCATAGGCTTCGTCGATTATCTCTCTTTCCTGAGCCATTATCTGCTGAGGCTGAGAAAGTCTGAGCTTTTTATTGCCCTGAACGTGGAGAACTTCCATATCCTTATCGAACTTGCCTGAGCAGATACGCAGGAAAGTGATACGGTCACGGTGAGCCTTGTTCATATTCGCCTGAATTTTGAACACGAAAGCCGAGAACTCAGGGTCAAACGGGTCTATGATACCGGCAGAAGAATTTCTCGGAGTAGGAGAAGTTGTCATTTCAAGGAAGTTTTCCAAAAACGGCTCAACGCCGAAATTTGTAAGAGCAGAGCCAAAGAACACAGGCGAAAGCTCACCCTTTCTCACCTTTTCAATATCGAACTCATAGCTTGCGCCATCGAGAAGCTCTATATCATCGCAGAGAGTTGAGTGGAGATCCTCGCCGATAAGGCTGTCAAGTGACGGGTCGGAGAGGTCGACTTCTGTGGCTGCAACCTGATGCTGTCCACCGCTTGCCTCAAAAGAGATTATATGCTTTTTATCTCTGTCATAAACGCCTTTAAACTCTTTGCCTGAGCCGATAGGCCAGTTCACAGGATAGGTCTGGATACCAAGCTCAGACTCTATCTGCTCCATAAGATCGAAAGGATTTCTGGACTCACGGTCCATTTTATTTACGAAAGTAAATATAGGGATATGGCGCATAACGCAGACCTTGAAAAGCTTTCTGGTCTGATTTTCCACACCCTTTGATGCGTCTATTACCATTACGGCAGAATCGGCAGCCATAAGTGTACGGTAGGTATCCTCAGAGAAGTCCTGATGTCCGGGAGTATCCAGGATATTTATACAATAATTTTTATACTGAAACTGCATAACAGAAGAAGTAACAGAGATACCTCTTTGTTTTTCTATTTCCATCCAGTCTGAAACAGCATGGCGGGAGTTCTTTTTACCTTTTACAGCACCTGCCTGTGCTATCGCACCACCATAGAGCAGAAATTTTTCCGTAAGAGTTGTTTTACCTGCGTCAGGGTGGGAAATTATCGCAAAAGTACGGCGGCGTTTGATCTCATCTTCAAGCTTACCCAAAATTATTCCTCCATATTTCATTGCATTTTTAAACATACCTTGTTAGTATAGCACAGTATCGCTTAAATTGCAAGAGATTTTTTATGAAGAAAGCGGCGTTTGTAGAATGAGTAGTGAGGAATGAGGAATTATGGTATCGCCTGTCGGCGATAAATTTTTTGATAGGGGCGAACGCTGTTCGCCTGCTTCTTGTTTGCCAAACTTGCGTTATCCCCCATATTTGGCTTCAAGTTCTACTGCCGCAAAATCGCTTCGCTCGGTGTTGGCTTCAAAACTCGGTGCGGCTATGTCATTCCTCACTCCTCACTCCTCACTCCTCACTTAAACCGCTCCTCACTCCTCACTTAACTTCGTTCCTCACTTAAACAGCCGTTGACATTCTCCACAAACTATGCTAAAATCAAATTATAAGCAATCAACTATCAAACCTACAAAGGAGGCTGTTTTATGAAAGATCTGCTCGAACTTATGAAAACCAGAAGAAGTGTACGAAAATACAAGCCTGACATGATACCGCAGGATGTTCTCGACCGCATCATAATAGCAGGAACTTATTCCGCCACAGGAAGAAACTTGCAGTCGCCTATTATCATTGCTGTCACCAACAAGGAAATGCGTGACAAAATTTCTGAGATGAACAGAAAGATAGGCGGCTGGGCTGAGGGCTTCGACCCGTTCTATGGTGCGCCTGTTATTCTTATTGTACTAGCTGACAAGTCATGCCCGACTTACATTTATGACGGAAGTCTTGTTATGGGCAATCTTATGCTTGCCGCTCACAACGAGGGCGTTGGAAGCTGCTGGATACATCGTGCAAAGGAAGAATTTGAGTCTGAAGAGGGCAAGGAGATCCTCCGCAGCCTTGGCATCGAGGGCGAATACGAGGGCATCGGTCACTGCGCACTCGGCTACACTGAGGGTGAATATCCCGAGGATCACGAGAGAAAAGACAATTGGGTATACTATATCAAATAATCCTGCAAACTATCTTAACAAAAAACGGAGCGGTCAAAGCCGTTCCGTTTTTTTGTTCTTATTAATGAGCTGTCACGTCAGAAAATTCTATGCCGACCTGCTTGCCCTCATATGTTGCGGAATACTCGAACGTTGTGCCAACAACTGTCGCCTTGCCATTGCTGTCTATCTTGAGCTTGCACTTCGGAAGCTTCTGGATATAAAGCTGTTTTGTTTCACCGGGATAGTTGTTGTCATATATCTGAAGGATATATTTTCTGTGGCAATCAGAATCCTGAATAAGTCCGATAGCGTTCACTGTATGAGTATCGTCTATAGTTGTAACAACCGGTATGCCAAGGCTGAGCTGGTCTTCAAGCTTTTCAAAGCCCTTACTGTCGTTGTTAAGGTTATACTCTGAGGAAGAATCATCCCACTGGAGGGCGTTAAGTCTGTAAAGTGCCTTTGCGAACTCTGCGTCATTTGCGGAGTAACCGCCCTTTATCTTGTCAATGCCGTTTGCTATATCCATATCAAGCAGCTCGACCTTTTTCCAGCGGAGATTGCCGCCTGATATTTTTGTAACGTCCTTTACCCAGCCCTTGTTCTTGCTGTCATACTTATAATCATCATTAAGGGTGAGAGTATCCCCTGTGCAGGAGTAATCGAGATACTTTGTAACGTCTGAATATGTGCCTGCGAAAAGGTCTGAGGTTATCTTGCTAAGCGGCACTCTTTCGTCATACTGTTTGCCGAAATCTGTTCCGCTTATGTCATAGCCCGCAGCATTCACCTTTATGTCGCTCTTATCTGACGGAGCGATATCCCCAAGAGAAGTTTTTACATTTCCGAGATACCAATCTCTTGCCATAACAGCCATGCCGAAGTCAACGCTTGCGGTAGTTGTTGTTCTGAAATTCTTGAATGAGAAGCCGTTCACCTTTGGGTCAAAGCCTGTGTTGTAGAGCGAATAACCTCTTACATTATCGTCAGCGTTTGTGTATGTAACGATATCATAGTTCAGTGTAGTAACTATCTGCTTGTAAACGTCATTGAGGGCGTTTGCGTCGGAAGCCGAGTAATATTTTCCGCCTGTGGAATAAGCAAGCTGCTGAAGCCAATCTCTGTCAACATCTCTGCCAAGGCCGACTGTGAGAACGATTATGTCCTTATCCTTTGCGGTATTTGCAAGGCTTGAAACGCTTGCAGGATTTGGCTCGTCAGACTCGCCGTCGGTGAGCATTACAATGATATTCCTGTATTTTCCACCGGAAGTTGTCCTGAACTCGTCCATGCACTTTTTAAGAGCCGTCTGGCTGTGAGTGCCGTTAAATATCTCTTCCTCAGACTTTATCTTATCGAGAGCTTCCGTAAGCTTTGTCTTATCATTAGTGAAGTCTACCATCTTTTTGTAGCTTCCTGTGAACTTGCAAATGCCGACCTGATAGTGGCTCTCAAACTTGTCGATAAGATTCTTTGCAAATTCAAGGCGCTTGAAGTCAACATCATTCTCAGAAGAAGTTACACACTGCTCCTTTGGATACATAGAGCCGGAGTTATCAACGAGGAAGCAGATCCTTGTTGTGGCTTCATCGTTTACAGTTTTCTCAACGCCTACCACATAAGTGCCAAGCTCTGTAAGAGAAGCAGAAACTGTCTTTTTGCTCTTGTCTGCCTTTGAATCCACCTTTGTGTAAAGGGTGGAGCGTGAATCAAATCTCAGCACTGTAAGGTCATCAAATGAATATCCCATTTTACTCAGCTTTGCAGAGTCGATATCAAAAGTTATCTTTGCCGAGTTGAACTTATAGTCAGAATAAGCGTCATAAGCCTTTGTGACGATACTTGCATTTGATGAGATACCAAAGAGGTCAAGCTCAACGAGGGTCGCACTGGCAGCGTTTGCGTCGCCCTTTATTTCAAGGCGGCAGTCCCCTGCATTTTTTTCCACTGTAAGCTCTCTTTCAGCGTCATTGGTCTTTCCGTCAGACTTTGACTCTCTCGGATTTGTGCCTGCCATAAGCTCATAGCCGTCAAGAAGACCGTCGCCGTCAGTATCGGCTTCAATAGGGTTCGTGCCTAGCTTTATCTCATCGCCGTCGCTTATTCCGTCATTATCAGTATCCTCGCTTTGAAGGTTAGTGCCATGACGTACCTCATCGGCATTCTTTATGCCGTCACCGTCCCAGTCCTGATCGTCAGAAAACTCCGACTCCTTGAAGGTAGTGCTTATATCAAGCTTTGTTATGACCGATTTCGCCATGGCGATACGGTTATTTTCCCTTATTTTCAGACCCACGACAACACAGGCAGCCACAAGGAACGCAAGCACTATACACAGCACCAGCAACGCTATCTTCTTTTTGCGCTTTCCTCTGTTCATGCTCTGAACAAAATCATTCGTATCAGAAAAATTTGCTTTCATAAATATTAATTCCCCTTATCAGATCACATATTTCACGATATTAATATTTTAGCATATATGTAACTCATTTGCAAGCAAAATAGCCTAGAATAATTCACAAAATAAACTGTTCTTTTTTGTTTACAAACAGTATATCTTACCAAAACATTAACAAGATAATTCTTTTATTATTAACCTAAAATAAATTAAAACCTTCTTTTTCCACAAAAAAAGGCAGCCCCTCTCGGAGCTGCCCTTTGGCATAATACTATCACTCTTCTGTAACAGTATTATAAATAACGTTCACAACGAAGTCCTTGTCATAATCTACCTGCAAGATAGAATCAGGCTCAAGCTCGTCTGCAATGATCTTCTTTGCAATAAGAGTTTCGATACGTCTTTGGATAAACCTCTTGAGAGGTCTTGCACCGAAGTTCTGGTCGTAGCCCTGATTTACGATAGCTTCCTTAGCGGCGTCTGTTACCTCTATGCTTAGCCTCTTGTCTTCAAGACGCTTGCCAAGCTCTGCAAGCATAAGGTCAACTATCTTGTATATCTCCGTCTTCATAAGAGGCTTGTAGTAGATTATATCGTCAAGTCTGTTAAGAAACTCAGGTCTGAACTGCTGTTTCAGCAGAGCGTCCACCTTGTCCCTTGCTTCCTGAGATATCTCGCCCTCAGGTGTGATGCCCTCAAGGATATAAGGAGAACCAAGGTTTGAAGTAAGGATTATGATAGTGTTCTTGAAGTCAACCGTTCTGCCCTGTGAGTCTGTGATACGTCCGTCGTCAAGCACCTGCAAAAGGATATTGAAAACGTCAGGATGAGCCTTTTCGATCTCGTCAAGAAGAACTACTGAATAAGGCTTTCTTCTTACAGCCTCGGTGAGCTGACCGCCCTCCTCATAGCCTACATATCCCGGAGGCGCTCCGATAAGACGGCTTACGCTGAATTTCTCCATGTACTCCGACATATCTATACGAACGATATTGTTCTCGTCGTCAAACAATGCCTGCGCAAGAGTTTTTGCAAGCTCTGTTTTACCAACGCCAGTAGGACCGAGGAAAAGGAACGAACCTATCGGCTGATTTGGATTTGCGATACCGGCACGAGATCTCATGATAGCCTCAGACACACGCTCAACGGCCTCGTCCTGACCGATAACTCTCTCGTGGAGGATATCAGGCAGGTGGAGAAGCTTCTCACGCTCGCCCTCCATAAGCTTTGCAACAGGGATACCTGTCCAGCGGCAGATTATCCTTGCGATCTCTTCCTCTGTTACCTTATCTCTCAGCAGAGTGTTCTTTGTCTTTGACTTCTCTGCCTTTTCTTCTTCCTCGGCAAGCTGCTTCTGCAAGTCAGCCATTTTGCCGTATTTCAGCTCTGCAAGCTTGTTAAGGTCATATTCACGCTCTGCTCTCTCGATATCCTTTGAGCATTGCTCGATATCTTCACGGAGCTTCTGCACCTTAGAGATAGCAGACTTCTCATTCTCCCATTTAGCTTTCATCTCATTGAACTGCTCACGCATTTCTGAAAGCTCTTTCTGCACCTCATGGAGATGTTCAACTGCAAGCTTATCAGTTTCCTTTTTAAGGACAGTTTCCTCTATCTCGTGCTGGAGTATCTTACGTCTTATCTCATCAAGCTCTGTAGGCATTGAGTCCATTTCCGTTCTGATGAGTGCGCAGGCCTCGTCCACAAGGTCGATAGCCTTATCAGGGAGAAATCTGTCTGTGATATATCTGTTTGAAAGAACAGCCGCCGCAATAAGCGCCTGATCCTGAATTTTCACGCCGTGGAATACTTCGTATCTCTCTTTAAGTCCACGAAGTATAGAGATAGTGTCCTCAACTGTCGGCTCATCAACCATAACAGGCTGGAAACGTCTTTCAAGAGCGGCGTCCTTTTCGATGTACTGACGGTACTCGTTAAGAGTCGTTGCACCGATACAATGAAGTTCGCCCCTTGCAAGCATAGGTTTCAGCAGGTTGCCTGCGTCCATTGCGCCGTCTGACTTGCCTGCGCCAACGATATTATGAAGCTCATCTATAAAGAGGATTATCCTGCCCTCAGACTTCTTTATCTCCTCAACGACCGCCTTAAATCTCTCCTCAAACTCACCTCTGTATTTTGCGCCTGCGATAAGCGCACCCATATCAAGTGAGAAAACCTGTCTGTCTTTCAGGCTGTCAGGAACATCTCCGCTAACGATACGCTGAGCAAGACCCTCTGCAATAGCGGTCTTACCAACGCCAGGCTCACCAATAAGGCAAGGGTTGTTCTTTGTTTTTCTTGAAAGTATCCTTATAACGTTTCTTATCTCGCTGTCTCTGCCGATAACAGGGTCAAGCTTGTTCTGTCTTGCAAGCTCCACAAGATCCTGACCGTACTTTTTCAGCACGTCATAGGTTTCCTCCGGATTCTGGCTCGTTACCTGAGCGTTTCCTCTTACAGCTTGAAGAACTTTCAGAAACTTTGTTTTTGTTACCCCAAAGGTCTTGAATATTTCCTTCAAAGCATTGTTAGGGCTGTCCATGATACCCATAACAAGATGCTCTACTGAAACATACTCGTCCTTCATTCTTGAAGCTTCCGACTCAGCCTCCGCAAAAGCCTTGTCAAGGTCGCTTGAAATGTATACAGAGTCCTGCGCACGTCCGCCTACCTGCACCTTAGGTATATCATCGACCGCTCTTGTAAGAGCCGCCTCTATATTTTCAGGGGCGATATCCATTTTTACAAAAAGCTGCGGCACAAGACCGTTTTCCTGTGAAAGCAAAGCCAGCATAAGGTGCTGCTGGTCAACAGCCTGATTTGAGTTTCTTGAGGCAATGCTCTGCGCTTCCTGCAAAGCTTCCAATGATTTCTGTGTCAATTTCTGAGCGTTCATAAAATTACCTCCCTTATCATCTTAAAAAGATATATGCTCACAGCAGGCGGAATGCTCCGCCCACCGCTTAAAGAACGACAACGCCTTTTTTCAGATATCTTTCATACATTTCAGATACCTTTCTTGCCGCCGTTTCAGGTTCTGCAGCGTTGTCAAAGTAAAGCTGAATACAGCTGTCCATACAGCTTATATAATCACCGATAGCGTTCGCTATATCCTCATCGGTCAGCTCCGACTGAGGCGGTGCGTAAAAATCTCTTGTAAATCTGCCCTCGGCTGTTTCATAAGGCACTCCAGTAGTGAAAAGATACGAAAGATATTTTTCCTCGAGCCTTGCCCACAGCTTAAAAAAGCTGTCAAGCATTGAAATGAGCTGTGTGCTCTGAGTTCTGAAAGATACTTTCAGCCTTCCCACCTTTCCGTGAAAATCTCGGCTCAACTCTATGCTGTATCGTATGGTCGGCTTATATTTATATCTCAAAGGACTTTTTATTGACATCATGGCGTCAGAGGGCTGATTAAGGGTCTGAAACCTGCTGTCCATAAGCTGTTCTATTTTAGCGAATATCTCACGCATTCTTTTTTCAGGGGTGAGAAGCTGGACACGCTCTGCCAAAATCTGATTTATCAGATTTGAACGGCTTGTATTCATGGAATACGCCAGTCTGTCAATAGCCTCCACCACATCGTCTGCAAGCACCAGACTATACACGCTCTTGTTCACTTTACTCTCATTCCTTTCTTTAAGGCGTTCCCATATGGCGTCGCCTTTTATCACTGTACTTATTATACCACATTCTAATAATTTGTCAATAGGATTATATAATTTTAATTACGAATTATATAGATGCACAATAGAATGTATGTTCTGCACCTCTAATTTGTGCAGTTTTATTGAAAACTTGTCAAAAGTGTGATATAATAACAGATACCAAGTTGGAAAGGCGTGATAAAAATGCTCAAAGGCGTTATATTTGATATGGACGGACTAATGATAGATACGGAAAAGCTGCTCACAAGGTTTTGGTGTGAGGCGGCGAATCATTACGGCTATCCAATGACAAAGGAACACGTTCTGGGCATACGCTCTCTTGCAGCGAAGTATGCTATCCCACACCTGAAAGGCATTTTCGGAGAGGATTTTGATTACTACAAAGTTCGTGCAAAGCGTATCGAGCTTATGAACGAATTTATCAGGCAAAACGGCATAGAAAAGAAAAAGGGGCTTGATGAGCTTCTTGACTATCTTGACAGCACAGG
This sequence comes from Ruminococcus sp. AF37-20, assembly GCF_003460465.1. Classification (NCBI taxonomy): domain Bacteria; kingdom Bacillati; phylum Bacillota; class Clostridia; order Eubacteriales; family Oscillospiraceae; genus Ruminococcus; species Ruminococcus sp. AF37-20. Next base: position 21,655 of record NZ_QTVE01000016.1, read on the forward strand.
GCTGAAAAAAGCCGTTGCCACTGCCACCGACTTACAGCGCACCACGCTGTATCTCAGCTCTATAAATATCATTGACAGATTTGACAAGCTTATCTGCGGAAACATGATAGAAAACGGCAAGCCTGCCCCTGATATTTATCTCGCCGCCGCAAAGGAGCTGGGGCTTGACCCTGGCGAGTGCATTGCCCTCGAGGACTCTCCAAACGGCATACGCTCCGCCCACACCTCAGGCTGCAAGCCTGTTATGATACCCGACCTTTCGCAGCCTGACGAGGAAACAAAAAAGCTTCTGTATGCCTGCTGTGATGACCTTTCCAAGGTCATTGAGGTGGTACAAAAGCTTGTGTGAAAAAAATTAAAATACAAAAATGCGGATACCTCCACGATATCCGCATTTATTTTTTTATCCTATCTAATTAATCCTCGACCTCAGAAACAGAAGACGTGTCAGTGTCCGTTTTGCTGTCCTTGTCTTTATTATCAGAAGCCTTGCCGCCCAGATACTTTTCATAAATAGCAATCTGATCCTCAACAGACTTCAGCTCGTCCTTAGACTTTGTTGTAACACAAATATATTTGTGTCCGTTATCATCAAGTATAGTTGAAAGGGTGTACTTTGCTTCGTCGGTGAAGCCTGTCTTTCCGCCCTCGATGCTTATGCCGTCATCAGCTTTGCCGTCACCGTCACAATCCACATAGTAGCCCTCAATTCTCTGTGCAACAATGCTTGTAAGCTCGATACCGTCCTTGTGCTGTTTTGTCTTTGAAGTTGTGTACTTTGTTGCTGTAAGCACCTCACGGCAAGTTTCGTTATCCATAGCCGCCTTTGTGATAACTGCGATATCCTGCGCTGTGGAATAATGATTTTTGTTGTGCAGACCGCTTGCATTCACAAACTTCGTGCCGGTAAGACCAAGCTCCCGGATCTTAGCGTTCATAAGCTCAACGAACTTCTCCTCTGAGCCTGCAACTGCATTTGCAAGACCTGTTGTGCCGTCAGCACCGCTCACAAGGATAGCTGAATAAAGCAGGTCTTTCATTGTAACAGTTTCCCCGGCTTCAAAGCCTGCTCTTGATGCGTTGTCCTCGATAAGAGGGTCGATATCATCGCTTGTGAACTTATATGTAGCGTCCATATCCTGAATATTCTCTGCGGCTACAAGAAGCGTAAGCATCTTTGTAAGAGAAGCAGGATATACCTTTTTCTCGTAATTATAACCTGCAACTATCTCATTAGTGTCAGCGTCAACAAGTATAGCTGTGTTTGCTGTCATACCCTTTATATTTATATCCTGATAATTTGCAGACTTCACAGGATAATTGCTCACAGGCTCTTCCGCAACTGATGAAAGGTCGTCAACCTCTGAAACCTCCTCAGAAGAGCTTTCCTCAGGTTTGCTGTCCACCCTAACAACTGCGTCTGCCACCTTGCTTGCCTGAATGGTATATCTTCCTGTCACCACCAGTGCCGCCGAGCCAACAGCCACAAGCATTATAACTATAAGCACAGCAACTATAGCTGCACCGCCCTTTTTGTTTGTCCTCTTCATTTTTACAACAATTCCTTTCCCGGTGCTTATACTGCACCTATCTCCTCTTTTTCTTCCTTATGACCATATTTCGCTTCATATTCGTTAAGAGTATCGTGACAATATTTAAGTATATCTCTTCTCGTCACAATACCTATAAAAACTTCCCTGTCATCAATAACAGGCACAAAGTTCTGATCCATCGAAAGAAGTATCAGATCCTCGATAGTAGAATAAACATAGACGGGTTTCATTCTGACACGCCTTGTTATCTCGCTTATCTTATATTTTTCCAGCTCACGCATATCCTGAATGCCATTATTGAGCATGAACCACAGAAAGTCGCCCTCTGCAAGGGTCTTTACATATCTGCCCTCACGGTCGATAACAGGCACAGCGGTAAAGCCGTGATTTTTCATTTTCTCAAGAGCCTGCCTTGCTGTGTTGTCATCATAGACAAAATCCACGCAAGCCTTCGGCTTCAAAAACTTTAGTATATTCATTTATATATATATCCTCTTGTAAGCATACGTTTTTATGCGGTAACGACCGCACTTATAATTATACCAAAAAAACGCATACAAGTAAAGCATAGAGAGGGCATTTTCCGCCCTGCGTTTTCAACAAATCTCCACGCTGAAATTGTGCATTTTGACTTACTGCTGTGCAGACTTGTAGCCGTATGTGTAAACAAGGCTCACAAAGCTGTCATAGGATATGGTCTTAAGATCGTCCGTCTGATATCCCCCTGCACTGAGATCGTCTGTTGTAACGCCTGCTTTGTTGAAGATACCCTGACAATAGCCAAGCCTCTGATCCTCTGACATACTGTCAAAGTCCACAAGACTTGTCGCCTGAGATACGTCAAACAGGCTGTCGTCAGCGTCCCCCGAAAGCTCGTCAACAGTGTATTCTGAAACTGTATCATCTGAGCCTTCAACAGTAAAGGTCTGCGTGTATTTTTTTAAGCTTCCGTCAGATTTATCAAAATACAGGTCGATAGCAGTAATGTATGTGTCGCCTGTATAAGTGTACTCCTCGATATCGAAATCATCAGCCTCATCACTGTTTATATGGCCATAGGTTCTCGGCAGGTTTTGCTTGACTATGCTTTCAAGAACGCCGTCAAGCTCCGTCACGTCTGACTTGTGATAAACACCGGTCACGTTATCGTAATCATATCCTGCTCCGTCAACATAGATAAATCCGCTGGTGCCTATATCCGATGTGACTTTCAGATAGATGTTTCCGCCCTTTTTGGCTCTTACTACCTCCTGCTTTGAGCCGTCGGCCTCTGTGCAGGTCGTTTTCAGAGTGTAGTCACCGTCAAAGATCGCAGCAGTTTTTGTAATAAGCTCACCCTGCTCGTTCAATACCTTACTGTCTGCATCACTCTCGTCACCCTTGCTGTCCTCAGACTTTGCGCTGTCGGCATTGTCGGCTGTTGAAACGTTCGCCTTGCTCTCTGTGACAGAAGAGCTGTCCTTACTATCCTTTGAACAGCCCGCTGCACACAAGCATACCACGCAAGCGCAGAGAGCCGCACATATTTTCTTTATATCCATATGTAAATATCCTTTCAGACCATGTACTATATTTCTTTTTCAAGACAATACTGCTCTTAACATTATACACCCCTTAAACTTTTATGTCAAGAGATAAGGCGGAGTGTAAAGATCGGTGCATTATTTGCTTTTTTACCTTATTTACGCACATAAAAATACAAAAATCGCCCATCAATGTATACTGTGAGTTCATGCTTTTTTCACAAAAGTCTGATATACTATTTGGGTATTCTGACGAAAGAACACCTAAAGAAGAAAAATATATGTGAAAGAGGAAGTAAAAATGGAAGCAGGTCTGATAATCGGAAACCAGATAATAATAATGTTCATTATCCTTATTGTAGGTGCATTTTGCTATTTAAAAGGGATAATCACAAAGGACGGCACAAAACAGTTGTCCTCATTCGCACTGAATATAATCAATCCTGTGCTTATATTCATGTCCTATCAGTCAAAATATGACAAAAGCCTTGTGCATGGACTGCTGTGGTCTTTTCTGCTGTCAGCGATATCCTATGCAGTGACTATCTTGCTCACCTATGTTCTTATAAGAAAAAAGACTCCCGACCTTGCGGTGGAGCGTGTTTCGTCAATATATTCAAACTGTGCATTCATGTGCATACCCCTTATAAACGGCATTTACGGCTCAGAGGGCGTTTTGTATCTTACAGCGTATCTTACGTTCTTCAACGTCCTTATCTGGACGCACGGACTTATGACAATGAAAGGCGAGCGTGACTTTTCTTCTCTTGTTAAAGCCCTTATCTCGCCGTCAGTTATAGCCGTTGTGGTCGGTCTTATTTGCTATCTTACAAATATCAGACTGCCGAAAGTTCCTGCAACAGCTTTGCAGTACATAGCAGATATGAACACGCCTATCGCCATGGTGATAGCAGGTGCAACAGCCGCACAGACCAACGTTTTGAAAGCCCTTCAAAACCGCCGTATCTACTACGTTTCACTGTGCAAGCTCATAATACTCCCTGTGGCAGGCTTCCTTGCAGCGTGGATACTTGATCCTCCTCCGATAGTTCTTATGACAGTTACCATAGCCGCCGCCTGCCCTGCAGCGACCATGTGTACAATGTTCGCTGTAAACCTTGACAAGGACCCTAAAACAGCCTCAGAGATCTTTACAGTCACCACTATTCTCAGTGCTGTAACTCTGCCGCTTATAACTATCTTTGCCGACAGAATTACATATCATATTTAAAGTCAGCCTAAGCAAACATATCCATATAAACAAAAAGACCTGTCAGCATTTCGCTGCACAGGCTGTGAAAAGATAAACAAGCTACGCTCTGCAATGCTTTCCGAAAACCTCGGAGAGCATTTTTTTATCACTCTTTTTGCTGCACCGCAGGTAATTCTATAAAAAGCCTGCCGCACACACTGATCCCCTTCATGACAACACCGTTCAAGAGATCTCAAACGTCTTGCCTTTATAATTTTTTATCCACCCATAGCATACACCTTACTTCATCGGTGCCTCGGATAATGAAAGTATAACATATAATCAATTCACTGTCAATATTTCTTTGAACAAATAGCATATAAATTGTATATTTCAATAAAACAGCCGGATAATTTATAGCGTTTTACACAAAATTGTCAGAAAGCATTCTCAAACAAGACACAATTTCTCCGTTATTTTACTTTTTTCTGCAAAATATTATCCTCCGCCCTCATAAAAAATCTGTATACATCTCCAAGAGAAGCAAGGTCACTGCATACTGTGTCCAGCAAGTTCACGTTGAAAAGCAGCTTAGGGTCTTCACTGTCAAAGCTTACGCCTATATCCTTTTTATTAAGCCACAAAGCGTCCTCACGGCTGGCATTTGGAAAATGGTCACGCTTATACTCGTCACCGAACAAAACGAACTTGCTGTTGTCTTTCAGCGCCTTGCAAGCCTTTCTGTATTCCTGCGCCCCTGCAAGTATCATCGCCCTCATTTCGTCCATGCTTTCTCTGTCGGTTTTGTAATATCCACAGCCATAGCCGAAACCGTGGGTAGAGATATAGAAATAAAACTCAGGCATAGGGTGATATTCGCTTTTGTCACGCTGGCATTTCAAAGAACACCACACGCTCTCTCTGAATATCGGTCCGCCCTTGTTGTAACGTGCGTCTTTGTAAAGTCTTGATATCTTTTTCGGGTTGCATACTATCCTGCTGTCAATATCGTTCATTATGGGCGTAAGCGCAGTGATAAGCTCCGCAAAAGGCTCTTCTATAAGCCTGTGATAATCCGCCTTATGCTCCTTGAACCATTCCTTACTATCTCTCGTATGATTTTCAAACAAAAAGCCGATAGCCTCTTCACTAAATAGCATTTTTTCTCTCTCCTTGATGTTTCTAAACTTATTATAGTATATCACGATTTGCATTATTAATCAAGAAAAAAGAGCCTGCCAAAGCAAGCTCCTTAATGACAAAATTTACTAAAGTGTCTTTATAACGTCCTCGGCTATCTGCTCAGGGGTAAGATGATTTTCTTTCAGCACCTCGGCAGGGTCATAGCGGTCATAGAACTTCTTTTCAAGACCAAAGCAAAGGGTCTTTACATTACTGTCGCCATAAAATCTTGCTATCTTCTCGCCAAAGCCGCCCTCAAGAACACCGTCCTCAAGAGTGATAACCGTCTTGTGGTCAGCCTTAAGGCTTTCAAGCATTTCCTTGTCAATGCCTGTGATGTAGTAAGGGTTTATTACAGTAGCCTTGACACCTGTTTTTTCCTCGATAAGCTTTGCGGCTTCAATGCCCATGCCGTAGAACGAGCCAAGTGCGATAACAGCAACCTGACTTCCCTTCTGTGTCATCTCATACTTGTTGAGCTTTGAAAGATCCTTTGTGAAAGGCTTGCCGTCTGAAACAAGGCTTGCAGGAACTCTTATTGCAACAGGGTGTTCGTTCTGTTCAAGGGACCAATCCAGCATTGCAAGATATTCTTCCTTTGTTACAGGTGCAAGATAAACAAGCTCAGGGATATTTGATATCATCGGTATATCGTAAATTCCAAGGTGAGTAACGTCACTCATGCCGTAAACCGAAGCCGCAAAAACAGCTATTGTAACAGGACTTTTATTTATGCAAACGTCCTGAGAAAGCTGATCGTAGGTACGCTGTAAGAACGAGCTGTAAACGCCGTAGAAAGGCTTCCCACCGTTCTTTGCTATACCTGAGGCAAGTGCCATTGCGTGTTCCTCTGCAATGCCCACGTCCATAAACTGCTTGCCTGCTTTCTTTCTGACATCAGGAGTGAAGCCGAAAACCGTCGGAGTAGCGGAGGTTATAGCACACACGGACTTGTCAGCCTGCATTTTTTCAAGGAGATAATTGCAGGTAACAGTTCCGTAATCCTCGCCCTCAGAATTGTAAAGGGACTTGCCTGTTTCAGGGTCGAAGGGCATATGCCAGTGCCATGTTTCCTTATCCTTTTCCGCAGGAGCATAGCCCTTGCCCTTTTGTGTTACAATGTGAACGACAACAGGCTTTTTGCTGTCCTTTACGCCCTCAAAAGCCTCAATAAGCGAAAGAATATCGTTGCCGTCCTTAACGAAAACATAGTCAAGACCCATTGCCTTGAAAAGGTTACACTCAGCCTTGCCCTCGGTATCACGAAGAAGCTTGAGATTTCTGTACATACCACCGTGGTTCTCAGCGATAGACATATCGTTATCGTTCACAACGATTATGAAGTTTGTATCCATTTCCCCTGCAAAGTCGATACCCTCCAGAGCTTCGCCACCGCTGAGAGAGCCGTCGCCTATAACAGCGATAACATTGCCCTCCTCGCCATTGAGATCTCTGGCCTTTGCAAGACCGCTTGCAAGGCTCACAGAAGTGGAAGTATGGCCAACCGTAAAAAAGTCATGCTCGCTCTCCTCCGGGTTTGTGTAGCCTGAGATATCATCGAACTTGTCAGCGTCAAGATAGGACTCCTTTCTGCCTGTGAGCATTTTATGCGGATAGCTTTGATGTGAAACGTCAAAAACTATCTTGTCCTTAGGGGACTCAAAAACATAGTGCATTGCGATAGTGGCTTCCACCATGCCGAAGTTAGGACCAAAATGTCCGCCATGCTTGCTGAGCCTGAAAAGCAGAGCCTTTCTCATTTCCTCAGCCAGCGCTGTCATTTCATCAACAGTGAGCTTTTTAACGTCAGCAGGTGAGTTTATTTTTTCAAGATACATTTTCATTTCCTCCTGTTTTACTTATAATTTTTCTTAGCTTTAGCTTACTTATATTGTACCACCTGGAGTTAGCTCCAAGTCAACAGGTTGTAGAGATATTTTACATTTTATTAACAATCGACCTAACAAAAAAGCACGGTCATGTGCCGTGCTTAGTATATTTCTCTTGAAAAAAATTAATGCTGTGCTATAATTATAGTATCACCAATATCACACCGGAAAGGTCTTGAAAGCATGAAATACAAAGTTATAGACATAAGTGAAGAGGATTACGGCTGCGAGGGCATACCGGAGGACAGCGAACTCATGTGCAGTGTTTTGATCGAAAGCTCTGACGGCACACAAAAATGGTTGAAAATAGCTGACCGATATCTCAGAGAAAACGACATTGATATAGGCAGTGTCATCACTGCAGACTAGCCTGCCTCCCCTGGAATATCACGCATTATCCACGCAAGCTGTTCTTCTGTAGGCTCTTCTATCTCATAGCCGTCTTAGTGTAAAATAGATCATTCCTTCAAAGCACGGTTATCCGGCTGCAAACAGATATCGCAAATGGCTACCTGCTCCCCCTCTGAACATTCTGCAATAACATTGCCCAAAGGGTCTGCGATAATGCTTCCACCGAAAAGCTTCAGTTTCTCAAACTGACCAAACATATTTACCGAACAAAGATAAATTCCGTTCTCTTTTGCGTGGGAAGTGGTCATTTCCTTGAAAAGCGCCTTGTCCTGCTCTCTCCATGCGCAGGGGCAAAGCACCAGCTCTGCACCCATTTTGGCACATTCCGCCGCAGGCTCGGAAAAATTATTGTCAAAACATATTATCACGCCCACCTTGCCGAAGCCGGTTTCCGCCGTGATATAGCCGCCATCAGATGTAAAATATTTTCCTTCGTCGCCGAACATATGCTGTTTGCTATAAAAATAAGCCTGTCCGTTTTTATCAGTGAGAACTGCACCGTTGAGCACTCCGCCGTTGTTAGCCCGAAGCATTACCCCGGCGCATATGGCAACGCCAAGCTCTCTTGAAAGCCCTTTCAGCCTTGTGACAGTTTCGCCGTCACGCTCTTCACAAAGCTCTTTAAGGTGCTTACCAAGCACAGGAAGAAAATATCCACATCCGAAAAGCTCAGGCAGACACATTATCTGTGCACCCTGTTTTGTTGCGCTTCTTATAAGCTTTTCCGCCCTGTCAAGGTTATACTCCTTGTCAAGCAGCTTTGAAGCTGTTTGTACCATTGCAATTCTGACTTTGCTCATTTTTATCACCCCTGTCGGATAGTTTTACCGTCCTTATAAAAACAGCTTCACTGCACTGTTGCACACAAGTTCAAAGCTTTCTATAGGAGTAAATTCAAGGGGAGAATGACTTTTTCCACCAATGCTCGGCATAAAGATCATCGCCGTTGGGATAAAATTTGCAAAAGCCTTTGCGTCATGACCTGCCCAGCTGTAAAGCTCCATTGTGTCAGGCATTTCAAGAGCTTTTATTGCCGATATCATATCCTTGTCAAATAGCTTGACCGGTGTATACGTTTCGGCTGTTATCTCTGTCTTTACGCCGTAGCTTTCTTCAAGGCTCTTCACAAAGGCTTTGAATTCCGCCGCCGTTGCTTGTGATAAGCTGTCGTCTGCAGAACGATAATCTATCACAAGCTCTGTTTCTCCAGAGATAACATTGTGGATATTCGGACTATTGTGAAGTCTTGCCACTGTGCAAACAAGGTCGCCGCTCTTTTTCTGACCCTTCTCCCAGACGTGGGTTATGAGCGCCGCCGCTGCCGCAAGTGAGTCCTGTCTGCCCTTCATAAGCGTAGGGCCTGCGTGGTCTGAGCTGCCTGTGAATTTCACAAATATCCTGCCAATGCCCACAACTCCGCAGACTATCCCAGCCTGCTTATGCTCGGTCTCAAGGACGTTTCCCTGCTCAACGTGTATCTCCAGCCAGCTTCTGTAACAGTTCTTTGCCCAGCCGCAGTCGCTGCCAAATGTGTTGTCTTTGAAAAGTCTGCAATCCCCTTGCAGGTCTGCGACATTTTTGCCCTCAGCATTTCTAAATCCAAGGCATTGCTCCGCCGTCATATCCCCTGTCATAAACCTTGCACCGAAATAGCCTTTCTGACAAATTGCGCCCTCCTCATCAGCGGTGGCGATGACTTCTATAGGGTGCTTTGGCACAATGCCGTTTTCGTATAGCATCGATACCATTTCCAATCCGCAGACAATGCCCGCAACGCCGTCATACTTGCCTGCGTTTTTCACGCTGTCAAGGTGCGAGCCCACGGCAAAAGGCTTTTCGCTGCTGCCCAAAGGGTCGTAACGGCCGATAAGATTTCCAAAGCTGTCCATTCGGCAAGTCATTCCTGCAAGAGCAAACTCCTTTTTGAGATAGTCAACAGCATCCGCCCAAGCGGCGGAATATGTTCGCCTTGTGATCTCACCGTCTATTTCCGTGAATGAGCTTATCTCGTCTATCCTGCGCTGCATTCTGTTTTTATTTGATAAAAGAGCATTTCTCATATTATTTCCTCTTTTCTAATTTATTCTTGATACAATGCCAAATTTACACCGCAAATAAAATTGTCAATCTACGGACGTCCACAGGTCACCCATACATCTTATATTCCCAGACCATTTCTCCGCCTACATATAATGCCTCGACCCTGCTGTGAAGCTTTGTGCTGCCGTATATCACTCCATTGTGAGAGGCTCTTGTCAGCATATTTTTCTCATTCATAACATATGGCTGACAGTTCATATCCAGCACCGCAAGATCGGCCTTGAAGCCCTCTTTTATAAGACCTTTATCCATTATACCGAAACGCTTGCAGGCATTATATGAACTAAGCTCCGCCGCTTTTTCTATAGTCAGCCTGCCCTTTTTGACAAGCTCCAAAAGCAGCCGCAGGGACATTTCTATTCCAGGCAACCCATCAGCCGAAGTCCATACGGAGCCATTGGGGGCTTTTTCCTCTGCGGTGAAAGGTGCGTGGTCACTGCCAATATAGAAAAAGTCGCTGTGTTCCACAATATCAAGAAGCTCGTCACGATCTTCTCGGATCCTGAACGGTGGCTTCATTCGGGCATATCCCCCTTGACACGCCATATCTTCATCGCAGTAGAAAAGATAATGCAGAGTAGTTTCGCCGCAGACATCTACCCCTCGCTGCCTTGCGGCTGTAATAAGCCTTGCAGCCTTTGCTGTGCTGACGTGGGCGACATTGACCTTGCAGCCTGTTTTCTCTGCGCACCTTATGGCTGTTTCCACCGCCTTTATCTCGGAGATATCAGGGTGTGAACGGAAATATGCTTCTGCACCGTCTGCCCCCTCTGCTTCAAGCCTTGCGGTCTCACGGGTGATGATGTCATAGTCCTCACAATGGATAGTAAGCGAAAGGCCGGTCTGCTTCACCGCCGCCATTATTTTTTCAAGTGCCTGCTCGTCAGGAGCGCAAAGCCCCACAAATTCACGCTCTCGACCTTTCAGCGGCGGGTTCATAAAAGTCTTGAAGCCCACCGCTCCGCAAGCCGCAAGTTCGGGAAGCTTATCAAGGTTATCAAAGCCTGCTCCGGCATACAATCTGAAATCTGTTATACTGTCACGAAGCATTTCCGACCTGCGTTTTTCAAACGAAGCCTTGTCTACCACAGGGGTCTTTCCGCCCGGCATTTCAAAGAACGTTCCCACACCCCCGGACGCCGCAGCGGTCGAGCCCGATCGAAAGTCCTCACGATAAGAAAATCCTCCGCCCCTGATGTGGGTGTGGGTGTCGATCATTGCAGGGATAATAAGCCGCCCTGAAAGATCCGCACTTTGCTTTGCGTCCCCAAGCTTTGTGCTATTTTCAGCAACTTGCGTTATGAAACCGTCCTTTATGCCGATATGAGCGTTTCTTAAGCCACTTTTGTCGCAAAGCTTTGCATTTAAGATATTCAGGTCATTAAAAGCTTTCATTTTCTCACCATTCTTATTGCACCAACAGGACATATCTGTGAGCAAAGTCCGCAGCCGTCACATTTTTCCTTGCTGCAAAAGGCTTTTTTGTCCGTGATATCTATTGCGCTGTAGCCATTGTCTGCACAGCTTATCTTACACCTTCCACAGCCTATGCACTTTTCCGTGTCAACGCAGGCGCACATTTTATATGCCCTATTGAGCTGGTTGTGCTTTACGATATTTCCAAGAGCCTTTCCGCAGAAGTCTGAAATAGTTTCATAGCCAGACTTTTCCATAAACTTCACAAGCCCTTTGGACATTTTTTCACAATGCCATAACCGCTTTCCATTACTGCCGAACACACCTGTAAGGTGGTCGCACCTACGGCAATAAACTCTGCGCAATCGTGCCAATCGTATATGCCTCCCGTTGCCGATATAGGCAGACCCGTTGCCATTGAAAGCTGTGCAACGCTTCGCAAAGCTATGGGCTTGAGAGGTCGTCCGCTCAGACCTTGAAAGGCGCTTTTGCCGTCAACGCTGTTGAAAGGCACCATTGTTTCAAGGTCAATGCCCGGAAGAGAGCTTATGGTATTTATTGCTGTGAGCGCTCTCGCTCCCCCACGTTTTGCCGCAAGACCTTTTGAAGGCAGATCAGCGGTGAGTGCTGTAAGCTTTGGCATAACAGGCTTTGAAGTGGTGGAAGTTACCCAGCCCACCACCTTTTCTATCATAACGTCATTTGCACCGATAGCAGCTCCACCGCCGCTCTCAGCCTGTCCGTGGGAGCAGGACAGATTAAGCTCGAAAGCGTCCGCACCTGCCTGATCAAAGGCTTTGGTCAGCTCTTTCCACTCGCTTTCGTGCAGCTCGTCAGAATGGATAAGGCTGGATATCACCACCTTTTCGGGAAATCTTTCTTTTAGCCAACGTATACCCTTGACAAATTCTTCGATAGTTTTTGGGCTTCCGATCTCGAAATTCGTGAAAGCTTCTACCTTTCCGTTTCTTTTCACCGCCCTTATCCTCGGGTTGACGTTACGCTTTATGAACCTAGGGGAATACTGAGCAGTCTTTAAAACTGCACCGCCCCAGCCTGCTTCAAAGGCTCTTGCGATCTGATCGAAATTTGTTGTTGGCGGTGCAGAAGCAAGAATGAATGGGCTGTCCATTTCTATCCCTGCGAAATTCGTTCTGAGTGTTGCTGACATATATCTCAACTCCAAATACTATATCTTATTTTTTGCGTTGGTCTGTATTTTGCCGAAAGCATCTGTTCGGTGGCTGATGTAATCGTCAAATTCCTGCAAGATATCATCGGTTGACTTTTCTCTGTCGTCCATCATAAGACCGTATACCGGGGGTGCTTCAAGGCCTCTGTCTGCAAGCTCTCCCAACAGCTCTTCCATAAATATCCCCGGCTTGTCAACAAGCACTCTGGGGACTTCTTTCGGTCTGCCGCCCCAATCCTCGCAGAAGCTCGACTTTGTTATGCCGCAGCTTGGCGAGCCGTCGCAGGCGAGAATGGCGGTGACTTCATAGCCGACCTTGTAGTAATTTGCAATATAATCTGCCGTTTGTGCTGCAAGCTGTCTGCAAAGGCGGCGGTAGCCTGCGTTGTCGTAAAGATTTCGGCTTGTCCACCAGCGCTGGTTGCCCATATGCAAAACCTCTGGACAGGGCATTTGCATAACACCGAAGCCGTATTTATCAAGTATCTTCACCACATCGGAGAACATTCCGCTGTATCTCGCAAATTCAAACACCTTGTTATTGGCGTTCAGCAGACAGTTTGAAACAAAAACGATCCTTTTACTGCGTTTGTCCTGCTTGTGCAAAGTCTTTTTAGTCTTTGCCATAAATCATTCTTCTTTCCTGCTTATTTTTTACCCAGCCCCTTTTGCGAGCCGTCTCTTTCCATAGGCAAAAGCGGAAGAGATAGCTCGGGCTGTATATATCATGGAGGAATTTAGCTTGTTTGGTTACTTCAGACCCTCAACGGCTGCCTTCCAATAGCTGTCATCATATACCTTTGCAGGCTTTTCCTTGATGATATCGAATTTAAGGCAAGCGTCAACAGTTGAACCTATCTTATCGTCGCCAAGTCTGAGCATTTTCTCTGCTTCTGTTCCGTCAGGCGCTGCAAGTGAAGCAACTTCCTTGGCGGAAGCCTTCTGATGCTCAAGTGTCGTACTGCTCTGATCTACATAGTTCCATACGATCTCGGCAGCTGCCTCAGGGTCTGTGCAGGCGTCTGACCAGCCCTTCATGGAGGCTCTCATAAAGCCTTCCATAAGCTTGTCGCTGCCGTCCTGTGCAGCCCAGTCTGTATTTGCAATTATAGCGTCCTCGAGCATTCCGCAATCATAATCTTCAAAGTTTATCACGTTGATATCGTCTTTTGAAAGTCCCGATTCCTGCAATACGATATACTCGTTATAGATATTTGCACTGGCAACGTCGATCTCATCATTGAGAAGTGCGTCCATTGTGTAATCCTGACTTACGATAGTGCAGTCCTTATCCTTGTCAAGTCCTACCTTATCCAGAAGCGAATAAATAGGATAATCTGCTGTTCCGACCCAAGCGCCGATCTTCTTGCCCTTTAAGTCCTCAGATGTCTTGATACCAGAGGACGCCTTTGAGCAAAGCATAAGCGAACCCTCTTGGAACACCTGTCCTATTTCAACAATCGGATACCCCTGTTCCTCGTATGGCAGCAGACCGTAGAGGTTTGCGATACCGATATCGGCAGCACCGATAGATACCTGCTGTGCAGAAACGATATCGCTTCCGCCTGAGATGATGTTAAGGTCAATGCCCTCGTCCTCATAATAGCCCTTTTCATAAGCCACATAAAATCCCATAAACTGAACGCTCGGCAGCCACTTGAGCTGGAAATCCACTGTTGTAAGCGTCTTGCCGTTCTTTGTTACTGTGGCATTGCTTGAACCCTCTGAACTGCCGCAGGAAGTAAGACCTGCCGAAAGAAGGATACCTGCTGTCAGGGCCGATAATGTTTTCATCAATACTTTTTTCATAATAGACTCTCCTTATAAATTTAAAAATGGGTGTTTGCTTTTTATTACTATCACTATAACTATCTGTTACAGCTTTAAGACCTTTGAGAAGCGTGCCATTTAAGAGCAACACGCTCGATGATCGAAATAATTGCGTACATAAGTACACCGCAGAGGGTAGCGACCAAGATATACGCCCAGGCAACGGACATCTGCGAAAGCTTTATTGAAGCTGTGAGCTGATAGCCTATGCCTTTGTAAGAAGTGAAAAACTCGCTGCATATTGCAGACATGAGTCCTGTTGTGGTGCTGACCTTCAAGGCTGTGAGCATATACGGCAGACAATTTGGAAGCCGGAGCTTGAAAAAAGTCTCGATCTTTCTTGCCGCACATATCTGCATAAGATCCTTTGAGAATGGCGGAAGCTCAGTCATACCTCTATAAGCATTCAGCGTCATTGAGGCCATGCTGAATACTGCAACGACCGCCACCTTTGAAGCCATTTCCATTCCGAACCAATTGTTCATGATCGAAGCCATTGCTATCATAGGGATAGCGTTCACGGCGGTGACAATGCTTATTCCGCCCACGCCAAGCTTCGGGAACGCTGCTGCAAATACTGCGATAACAAAGCCGATAAGCGAACCAACTAATATTCCCACAACGGCTTCTTTAAGCGTCCACACCGTGTTTGACATTATTACCGAGAGATCATCGTCAAGGGTGCGTATGATATCGGAAGGGTATGAAAGCTGATAAGGCTTCAAGCCAAGTATATAATGAAGTCCTCCCTGCTGCCAAGCGAAAATTATTATCACGCCCAGCACAAGCGAAAGTATCATATCCTGCGTCTTTTTCCAAAGGCGTTTAGCTTTGCTCATTTTCCGCACCTCTCTTTCTTTTGAATGTTTTAAGTGTTATAACGCCTGGTGTCGTGAGCTTTTCTATAAGCACCACCAGCAGATATGTTGAGATGCCCATAAGCGAAGCCATTACCACTGAAGCCCAGAAGTTTATTGCACCTGTTGCACCATAATAAAGCGAACTGAGTATCTTGAAACCTATGCCCTCGCTTGAACCCATCATCTCAACCAGCACCGCTGCTGTTACGGCGCTCGGAGCGGCAAGCTTCAAGCCTGTGAAAAGATACTGTCTTGAAAATGGGAACATAAGCTTTGTGTAAACTGTTATACGCCTTGCGGCAAGTATCCTCATAAGGTCTTTCTTGTCGTTTTCAACGCTTCTCAGACCCTGATACATATTCACTGCGACCGGAAAGAACGTTATGAACGCCGCAAGCACCGTTCTTGACATTCCCGAGTCCCTTACCACCGTGTAAACGATCGGTGCAAGAGCCAGTATAGGTATCATCTGCAAGACGATCATATAAGGAAGTATCATCTTTTCAAAAGACTTGTGAAAGCTCATAAATATAGCAATGCAAATGCCTATTACCGAACCGATCACAAAGCCCTGTAGTGCCTTTGTGAATGTGAACATCACTGCTGAAAAAAGGCTGTCAAAGTCGGTAAATATCTTTGCTATCACTGAATGGAGATATGGCAGCTTCTTCACCGCCATAGGGTCTTTGAGCATCTTGTCAAGATAGAATGCCACAAACTCCCATAGTCCCATAAGAAGTGCAAGACAGACAATGACAGAGATAGTCTTGTTGGTTTTCTTTTCTTTCACATTTGTCACACTCCTTCAAAGCAGCCTCTGATATGCTCTACAAGTGCGTTACACTCAGGGGTATATCGCATTTCCTTTCTTCTCGGTCTCGGAAGAGTTATATCCACCATTGCGGAAAGTCTGCCTGGGTGAGGCGAGAACACTGCCACCTTATCAGAAAGATAGACAGCTTCCTGAATGTTATGGGTAATGAAAATAACGGTTTTGTGGGTCTGTCTCCATATTTTCAGTATATCGTCATTTAGCTTCTCTCTTGTGAACTCGTCAAGAGCTGAGAAAGGCTCATCCATTAAAAGTATAGGCGGATCGAGTGCTAACGCTCTTGCGATACCCACACGCTGCATACCGCCGCTGAGCTGATATGGATAATGGTCAGCGTAATCGGTAAGACCCACAAGCTCAAGCACCTCGTCTGAACGCTTTTTCTGTTCTTTCCTGCTCATCTTTTGCAGCTCCAGCGGCAGGTAGATATTTTTTCTCACAGTCCGCCAATCAAACAATACTGCACTCTGGAACACCATTCCGAAAGAGTGGCTGAGACGTTCCTCTTTCGGTGTGTATCCGCTTATAATGACCTCGCCCTTTGTGGGCTGCAAAAGGTCACAGATTATTCTGAGCATTGTGCTTTTGCCACAGCCCGACGGACCGACCAGTGAGATAAAATCACCTTTATCAATGTTAAAGCTGACATTTTTAAGTGCCTCGGTAGGTTCGCCCTTGGCATTAAGATAGGTCATACTGA
Organism: Ruminococcus sp. AF37-20; assembly: GCF_003460465.1. Taxonomy (NCBI): domain Bacteria; kingdom Bacillati; phylum Bacillota; class Clostridia; order Eubacteriales; family Oscillospiraceae; genus Ruminococcus; species Ruminococcus sp. AF37-20. The sequence continues at coordinate 38,335 of NZ_QTVE01000016.1, forward strand.
CGTCCTTGATAAGTATTTGCGTCTTCAAACAAAACAACTCCTTCTGAATAAAAAAGGCGCAGAGGAAAGCTGCTTTGCTGCATCTTCCTTCTGCGCTCCATTGCGTAGTCTTTATTTTTTAGGTTCAGCCTGCGTCGTTTACAAGCTTCATAAGCTCTGACATATCCTTCTGAGCTTCCAAATTCTCAACGTAGGAGATTATCTTTTCAGTTCTCTCAGGGTCGCTGTAAACTCTGTTTGCAAGAGTTCTGAATTTGTTCTTTACGTCCTCAAATGTAACAGGGTTTCTCCAGTCGCCCTTTGGGTCATCGATAACCGACTCATACTCGGTGTCGTCTTTCATTGTGATCTTTACAGCGCTTGAATAATGCTCAGGGTATCTTGCCTCGAACTCCGGGTCTTCAACGACCGTTGTTGAAGCAATGAGCTTCTTTACCAGCGGATCGTCAATATACTTGACGTCGAACTCATCAACTGTTACCTTGCCGTTCACAAAAGCGATAGCTGCCTGGAAAGGCATACTTAACTGGAGATCAACGATATTCTTAGGGTGCCACTTGCGTTCTTCTGCAAGCAGTCTCATTGTATACTTCGATGAGCGTATCTCGATCTTTTCAATGTCCTCTGCCTTTGGGTGGTGCTTTGCAACGATATCCAGACAAGCGTCAAGATGTCCGCCTGAATAACGGCAGCAAGGATATACCTTGATACTTGATGAAGCAAATTCCCACTTATCGCCTAAGCCCTCTGTAATGAACTTTGTGTCGAAATGATCGTAATATGAATAAGCGTGGAGGATCCCGTCCTTGCCCTCATAGATATCAGGCGGGCCATTGAAGCCCTTGTCAGCGAGATATGCGGCAATGATAGAGTTCATTGCTGGATGACCTGCCTGAAAACGCTTTGTGAAGGAACCCTCAGAATTCCAAGCCATAAGACCTGCAACAGTGCTTCCTGCAATACCCTGAACGTAAACCGTCTTCTGCTTGTCAAAGCCCATTAGCTTCGCAGCGCTGACAGCCGCACCCATTGAACCGCAGGTGCTTGTAGGGTGAAAGCCCTGATAGTACATATCGCCAAGATATGCACTGCCAAGTCGGCAAACGACCTCATTTCCTAAGCAAACGGCTTCGATGAACTCCTTGCCGCTCTTTTTGAGCTTCTCGGCAAGTGAAAAGCTTGCAGGATATGTAGCAGGCGACGGATGAGCATTCGACTCGTTGTGATCGTCAACGAAATCGTAGCCGTAGCACTGGATAGCGTTTGCGAAAGCCGCATTCGGTGCAGAAACCTTCTTTGACGAGCCAACAATAGTACATTCAGCGGAACCCTCAAGCTCCTCATCGGTCTCTCTTGCGATTTTGCTTGTGATGATATTTCGTGTGCCAACCATTGAAGCAAGCACGTCAAGTGTCAGCGTCTTTGCGTGAGCCACCGCATAGTCGGGCAGATCCTCGAACTTAAGTTCCGTGGAAAGCTCTGCGATAATTTCAGCGATCTTTTTTTCATTTGTCTTTGCAGTTGTAGTCATAATAAACAGCGTCCTTTCATTGAATTGTAGCAAATCGTATTATTGAAATGTTGATATGGTGTATTGTATGTATTGTTCTATGCTTTGGCTTGCAAAGCCTGTGATGAACGTTTTGACCTGAATGGTATGATATTTATTGCCGAGCCGCATATTACAAGCACCGCACCTGCGATCATATGCGGGGTAACAGCTTCGTGGAGAAATATATAAGCTGCCGTCATTGCGATAACAGGCTTTATAAAAAAGGATACCGAAGCCGCCGAAGGACCGCCTGCGGCGATCGCCTTGAGAAATGCGATATAGCCTATTCCCGTGACCACTATCCCAAGATAGAGGAGAAGCGGTGCTGAGGAAAGAGATATGCCTTTAACTATCGGTCTGCCGGAGATCAAAAGATAGATCAGAAGTCCTGCACAGCCAAATAGAAAACTGAAACAGTTCTGAGACCAGCCACCGATCTTTGTGATACGCTTTTTTCCAAGTGCGGTATAAAGTCCAAAGGCAATGGAAGCAACAAACACGATGAAAAGCCCCGAAATGTTGTTGCCCGAAAAAAGCTTTTTCGGATCAGCTGCCACTACAAGTCCTGCAATGCAGATGATAAGCACAACAAGCTTTTTTCTGTTGAATTTGTCGCTTGTAAGGAAGTGAGCAAAAACCATTGTGAAAACCGGGTTTGCACTTATTATCAACGCGGCAAGCGCTGCGTTTGTTTTCATAACACCGATCTGAAACAGCGTCATCGAAAAGCATACACACACAAGACCGAGTATCACGAGATAAATTATATCACCTGCTGTCAGGCGGTAATTTCGCTTTTTGAGGTCTGCCGCCGCAAACGGTATCAGCAGCACACCACCGATAAAAAATCTCAGAAATGTGAGCTGTATCGGATCGAATGTACTTCCGCCAAGCTTCAGCGCCGTTTCCATTGTGCCGAAGCAAAAGGCTGTTATCAAAACATAAGGAAAGCTTTTTTTGATATCGGGCATTTTTATTACCTCACTTTGCGGTCAAATGATTTTTTCATTTGCCTTGCTGTATCTTATGTTTTATATTATACTCGTTTTGAATCTTTTAAAAAGGACAAATGTCCTATTTAAAAGATAAATTATGCATATTTTTTTCGTGCTTTTTTGTGCAATTTTGCATTTTTAACGATTTGATCATATCAACCTATATAATTTTATCTTATCAATACAACGAACAAAATAAATGGAACGTCAAGGACGCTGTTCACTACATCTCATTTTATAACTGCCTTTTCTGTTCATTAAGTTCGCTGTAAACGCTGAGTTTCATTTTGTCTGCCTGCTCACCATCCACCACGATAAGCCGTCCCTGTCTTGTAATAAGCCCCTGTTCTTCCAGCCTGTTAAGGGCACGGCTTATTGATCGGATATTTAAGCCCGTGTCCTCTGAAAGCCGCTCACGTGGGATATTAAGACAGACCTTTCCACATCCCCCCATATCCTCATAATAAGAAAGCAGCCTATATGCCAAACGTTGATAACCGTGAGAAAAGAGCATTGCACGATCTTTGTTCTGCTGAGAGAAGTTTTTATATATAATTAATAAGCCGTGTTATGCTAAAAAGCGCCTTATTGCTTGAATGAAGCCAATGTAAGAACACTTCCTTCGGCATATATATAAGCTGAGCGTCATCACTTTCAGTACATACCGTTCCTCGTGAAAACTCTTCGTCCGTGATAGCCTCCGTTTCTCCCATCAAACAAGGGGCACGAACACTTGCGATCTCATACAAAATGCCGTCTGGAAGCTCCTTGTATATCTTTGCCGTGCCTTTTAGCAAAAAATAGACCGCCTCGCATCTTTCCCCCGACTTTATAAGCATATCACCCGAATGCTTTTTCACCAAAGCAGCATTACCCTTGACATTATCGTCCATAAGGTCATAAAGGGCAGATATCCACTCCGCAGTGCCTCTATCTTCGCAGCTTTTACATATTGCTTCCCGGCTGTCAAGCATTTTTCTCACTCCTTATCATTTCTTAAAGCTTATCTTTATCCTCTTTGATAAGAATTTTTAAAGCCTCCACCGCTGTCTTAATAGCGTTGTGAGTATCAAAATCCGTATTCATAAGCCCTGTTGCCTTTTCACGGAGCAGATTTCGGCAAAGGTTCAGCACAGCGCCACAGCGAATTTTTCTCACCGCCGACACCACAAAAATTGACGCACACTCCATTTCGGAGGCCAGCACTCCGGCTTCCTGCCACATTTGCATATTGCGCTCCAGCGTATCGCGGGTCGGCATTGATCGGGGTCGATGCTGACCATAATAAGAATCTTTACTGTCAACTACTCCGACAGCGACAGTCAACTCTAATTTTTTTGACGCATTTTCCAAAGCTTTCATCACCGAATAACTCGGCACAGCCGGAAACTGTTTGGGCATATAGCTGTCAGCAGTACCCTCAGACCTTACCGCACCGTTTGGTATAATAAGAGTACCCGGCACAAGTTCAGGTTGATGAGCGCCACAAGTTCCGACCCTTATAACTGTATGCACGCCAGCGTCACAAAGCTCCTCCAAAGCTATCGCCGCTGATGGTCCGCCAATACCAGTTGACACCACCGAGACCCTTTCGCCACAAAGCTCACCTGTATATGACATAAACTCTCTTTTGTCAGCCACAAATTTCGGCTTATCAAGCTCCTGAGCTATGATCTCAACACGCCTTGGGTCACCGGGCAGCAGAACATATTTCCCCAATTCTTTAGGATAACAGCCAAGATGATGAAGCCTTTCATTAGTAATAATCATATTTGTTCCTCCCAATGTATCAATACATACCTTGCATTGCTTTACTTTTTTAGGCAACAAAAAAAGCACCTGAAAGATTTTCAAGCGCTTCATTGCAACAATTCCCTATACTATGATTTTACTATAAAATACATTTAATTTCAAGAAACATAGATGTATTTTTCTTAAACATTTATTAAACGCAAGCGTAAAACCATCCGCTACCTAAAAATAAATCAGGACCCTGCGAGAATCATGCGTCTCAGCAGCCTAATCCCGTTATTCTTCTTGACCCTTCGGACAACGCTGTTTTGAGAAAAAAGTATTTCGTATCAAAGGAATACGACTACATAAAAACTCTATCTGCAAAACATTTCTCGCCTGTGATTCAGTCAGCGATGAAATACTTCTTAGCTATCACTATCGCTGCGACAAGAACATTATTAACTTCAATAATAAAAAGTACTATAACGGCAGACTTAATGTAATGACCACCGCCAAAAATCTCAATCCGCTTGTATTCTATGAAATTCCTGACGATACAACGACCTACAAGAACACTGCTCCATATGAAGCGGAAAATGCACGATAAAGCGAGAGGTTGCTATTTCACAAGTGTTTAACGAAAACCTCGCACATGAGAAACTGTTTTACTCAGGCTGATTTGATTTTGTCGTTTATGAAAAACCATTTAAAAATCAGGAGTTTCCTCTGCTTGCGATCGAGTTTGATGGAAAAGAACATTTTGACGACGAGATAGTAAAGCGGCGTGACAGAGCTAAAAATGAGATATGTCGCAAGCACGGTTTTGAGCTTATCCGTGTTGAAAACTCATATGCTCGAAGATACAACTTCATAAAAAACATACTTATCGACTTTTTTTGCAAAGATCAGGTAAGATCGATCATTAATTACTACCCTGCCGCCGTTATTGCCTTTTCATCAAGCACACGTTCGCCCTTGGAGTTGGTTTTCAGTTTCTTTGCAAGCTCAGGGTGTCTGCTTAACATTTTGTAAAACTCCAGCGTTAGGAAATTGTTGTTCCTGCAAAATTCGGAGATGAAACAGGATTTCTTATTCTTTCTCATTGGTTTGTTGTCCTTTCTTTTGATTTTCTATTTGTTTTTCTGTGCGGATATGGTATAATGGTTTTGGAAATTGGTCGGGATAAACTGCCCGACAAATCGAAATTTTTGCGATAACCATTGAGGTGGTTTGTAAATGAAAGCATTAGAAACAGAGCGATTATTTTTACGAGAATGGCAAAAAAATGATGTTGAAGATTTATTTGATATTATGAAAAATCCTTCTGTCACCATCGGCGGATGGAAACCTCATTCAAACATAAATACTTCTATCGAGGTTTTGAATGAGTATATTGAAAGTGATGAACGATGGGCTGTTGAGCTAAGGGATACTGGAAAAGTAATTGGCAGTATAAGGGTTTATCCTGACAATAATCGTGGTAAATTATTCGCTAAAACTATTAACTATGTTTTATCCGAAGATTATTGGGGAAACGGATATATGACGGAGGCGGTTAAACGGATTATTGAATATTTGTTTGAAGAATTAAATATAGATTTACTTTCCGCTTTCCATTATCCTAATAATGATAAGTCCAAAAAAGTCCTTGAAAAATGTGGGTTTGAGTATGAGATTACAATAGAACAAGGCTCTACAAGATACGATGGACAAGTTTTTGATGCGGTGTGCTATTCAATTTTGAATTCTGATTATTTTCAAAACAAGTTATTATAACTTAACTGAAAACTTTCCATTTATCAAGCAATTCACTTATCGCAGCACTCATAACGGGTGCTGTGTTTTTTTCTGCCGTTAAGCCTGTGCTTAGTCATTCTTCGGCAAATCTCAAATAAAGCTGCCACCAACAAAAGTTCAGCCACTTTCCTCATTCCTTTCAAAATTCCATATCATCATAGCAGCTTCATACCCATATCGTGTTCAAAGCCTGCAAAGGTCGCATTTGTCAGAGTGTAAACCGAGTTAAACAGCGACGTTGTAAGGAATCGGTCAATCCTGCTTATCTTTTCGGGATAGCTCACAAGACTTTGCAGAACATATTGAACGTGTTCAAATGTTATCTTTCCGTAAGCCGACTTTGCCGTTTCTTCCGAAATACGCCTGCCCTCGGAAACCACACTTCTCTCCCCACAGAGAACATCAACCATTAAGCCCTTTATCTCCTCTGCCATTTTCACAACCGATTCATCGGGGTGATATACAAAACAGTCATAGTCGATCTGAACATTTACAGCTTCTTCAACAGCAGTTCTGTCTATCCCGTCAATCAATCCGTCATTTTCAACAGCTCTGGGTGAAAAATTCTGAAAGCCTGCCCGTGAACGATTGACGGATTGATCTTCAATATAACTCATTTCAATATTATTCTTATCAATATAATTAGTGTCCGAATTTCGTACTTCAAGAATTCCGTTTTTCGGATTTGCAGAAGTCCGATTTTCCGACTTCCTGACTTCCGCTTTCCGTACTTTTTGATGTCGGAGTGCTATCCAAACTCTGCTGACAATGTATAATAAAGTTTTTCACATACAAAATAGACGGCAAGCCCAGACCTCTCCGCTTCTTCTTCACAAGCCCGATACCCGACTGATCGTCAAGTTCTTTGAGAAGATTAAGAGCTTTTTCGTGACCAACATCAAGTATCTCCTCAATTTCTTCTACGGGGAAAATGATATACACCCTGTTGTGCTTGTCGATCCAGTTGTTTTTCCTGCTAAGGCTCATTCGTTCAAGCAGCAGACCATACAGAAGCTTTGCTTCATTGGATAAATTACCGAAATGCTCCTTATCGGTAAACAGCACCCTCGGAACACGAACAAAAGAGAATTGCTCCAATTCTGCACCGTAATAATAGTCAAATTCTGTTTTGGGCATATATTTCACACCTCACATATACATAGGCAAACAAAAAAAGCCGCAGGACACTTCAAAATAAAATAAAGAATCCTGCGGCTCAAAACCACATAAATATCGTGTTTGCATAAAAACAAGTACAGAAAATGCCTATTCTACGTCATTTGACGGCTCACTCGTACTATACTCGTACTATTTTTCCGAAAGTCTGAAAAACTCAGCCAAAAAAATTTTCAATTCGTACTATTTTCGTACTATGAAACGGCTTTTTTCAGTTTTCGAAGAAAAGGTAAAAGCCCGCAACCGACGTAGTTGCGAGCTTTTTCGTGGCAGGGGCAGAAGGATTCGAACCCTCGGCACGCGGTTTTGGAGAC
>NZ_QTVE01000017.1:0-44157 GCF_003460465.1 Ruminococcus sp. AF37-20
CGACCGTGTGATTAACGTACTTGCAGAGTTGATATTCGGTTGTCAAGCTACTTCGGATTTTTATTCCGCTTGTATAGGGGAAGAAGCAACGCTTTTTGCAACCATTTTTTTTGATTATTTTAAAAGTTTGTAGAGTTTGCACAAAATCCTCTTTCTTTTCTTGCTGACAGCTTGGTGAGTAATACCAAGATATTTTCCGCATTCTTCAATTGTTAAGTTTTTAAAATATATAAGTTCAATTAATTTTCGCTCGTCATCCGATAACAATGCTAAACAACTATGCAGTCTGTCATATTCCGCATGCAGCATAACATTTCGTTCAGTAACATCTTTGTCAGTCACAAATTCGTGAAAGTTCTCAAATGCTCCGTCAATGCCTCCGATAAGGGCTGAGAACTGAATCTCATGTTGATAGAACGACTTGTCATTATCGTCAATATTCCACTGACTTCGATTGTATCCCACTCTGACGTTTTCACTGACTTCAACCTCAACATACTTCTTTGCTATGGTGTCATAGACACGCAATGTATTTTTACTCATTAATATTCCTCCGTTTTGATTTTTGTTTTGAATCAAAACGAAGGCTTACGGATATTTGGATATAATGCACAGCCACTTTGTTGTAAAAATCATATTGTGTCCTTTCTTCTGAGGACACAAAAAACGAGCCTGCATACTTAGTACACAGACTCTGTTTGCCTGAAAAATGGGCGTACTAAAGAAAGGGCACAAAACATGCTGTTTGCATTCTCTGCAAAACGGTCATATTTTGTATCCCCTGCCATAATGCATATCAGGCGTTGAATATTTTATTTATAAATTAAAAAGCACCGACAAGATGGACTCCTTTTGTGTAGGAATCTATCCTGCCGATGCTCTCCAGCGAGCACGAAAAAACGTGACGAGTTCAGTACATCGGATTCAATCTGTTATAAATGTTTCTCGAAAATGGAATCTAAAAGCATTGAAGAAGAACAAAGAATCAGAGTGGGAATAAAAGCCCATAAAATATTGCTTATACAGCTGCATGACATTATAACTATTGTCAACGTGGTTATGATACTTAACATAGTAATAGAAAACAGCATCCAACAGAGAGGTTAATAAGGCTTTTTCATTTCCCTGAAGCTCCTCATTTTCAAGTATTTCCTGAAGTTTTTATTTGCTTATACTTCACGACGTATAAGCAAATAATGCTGTATCATAACGCTCCCTCCATTTTATATCATCATATATTTATGAGAAATAATATCCCCACTGTGCATATGCTTCTTTTGAAAACACATTATTCGGACCCCTCAAAATATCACTTCCTGTGCTATTCACTGAGAATCTGTTTAGTGCTTCAATTATAGCTTTCTTTTTAAAGGGAATGTGTATTGCGTTTGCAGATCCATCATTGACTCTATCTACAAGTACTTTGGGCCATCTGATGCTGTAGTCATCATAATTAATAACATGAGAACAATCCGTGTATGCTATTATTAGAGGAAGTTCATATAAGTCAACTGCTTTCTCTATTTCAAAATTAAGCAATCCTCTATTATAGTTAGTTTCACCAGAAAGTACCAGAAGCATGTTTTTTGAATTGCGCATTCTCTCCATCAGCCGATTTTCAAGCGTTTTTCTCAAGCTTGAATCCAAAACAGCTGCTGTCTTCTTATGACTATCAATAAAATGAAAATCAAAGTTTGAATTCTTATCCCAACTTCTGAGAAGTCCAAGATATTTTAAATCACTTTGTGTCGGATCAGTCTTTCCCTGACCGTCAAATGCAATATATGTACCATTTCTATAAGCCATTCTGATTTCTCCTTTAAATAAGGGGCAACCGACCGTACAACTATGAACAAGGGAGGCGATAACCACTTAGAATATCATAGGGAAATTTAACCCCCACTGACATACGTTCATGTTATAAATCCGTAATCGATATTTCGTTTTTACACTTCTTATCAACGATTATTGTTGTCTTGCATTTTAAATAGTTTTTAGATATTTGGGTTAAAAGAACAATACTCTCCAATGCTTCTTTTTTCGATAACCCTGTTCGTGACATGGCTGTTCCCATAGGGTATAGATAGAGTTCCTTCCCTTGACCATGTTTGTCATAATACTCAAACAATTTTAGAATACAATCAAAGTATTGATGCTTATCACAATGAGCAACACAGTCAACATCAAATTCTGTAAGAGCAAGCAAGAAAAAAGTAACTCCATTCTCGCCTTTTATTCGGGATACTGAACCCATAGGATATCTTTTTCGCTTTCCTTCTCTTTTTTCGTTAAGAGAGATATCCTCATATTCATAGCCAAATGCTTTAAGGGAACTTTCTATTTCAGCATCAAGAGCTTGTCGTTTTTCGTCCGAATAAGCAAATCTTTTTAGAAACTGACCATGCACAGAGCCTTCGTGAATAATGTCATCATTTACAACAGTATCATAACAACAATTAACTGCTATGACGACTATTCTTTCAGTCTGAGGTTTTTTGGGAAATGCTATCTTCATAAGATCATCATATCTTACAATAATTTCAACATCATCCTCAGATAGTATTGTTACCTCTTTTGATGAATGCAGTCCCCAGACAAGTGCTGTAAGGAAACAAATAAACAAAAGCACTGTAAAAGCCTTTATCTTACACTTAACATCATCGTCTTCTATTCCGATTGTATTCCAATCAAAAAATAGTTGAACGATTGAAGCCAATCCAAAAACTGATGATGCGATTATTGTGAATTTCGATAGTATGTATTTTAGGTTGATTTTTATTATTGTCAGCATTCTTCGAATCATCTTTGTCAATCAAATCCTTAATGGGTCAATATTATAGCCCTGCTTTGAAAGTTCTCTTATGAGATTTATTGCAACTTCATCCACCTTCTTGTCAAATGGAATATATATTAAACCATGAATATCAGAAGGCTTTTCAAATTCTATATCTTCTTTAAGCAGAATTGCAACCTTTTCTCTACCCAATTTTGCAAGGAACATTCCAAGTTCAAGAACTACATTTTGCCTTACACGGGATTTGTAACTATCTTCGCTTTTGGATTTTCCTTCGTCATCAGGAGTTGCCAAAACTATTGCATATCCAACCTCTTGACTGTATTCTTCAAGCTTTTCGATTATGGTTTGTCCCCCTGAAGCCTGCTGATCAAGAATAATCGGCTCAAGATCCCAGCGGCGAAGCAATGCTTCAAGCTGTGTACGTGCAATATCATCATGACCGTAAACAACAAATATTTTTCTGTTTCCAAGCTTAGCAGTTTCACCAAGAATAGCTTTAGTTTCATCAGTGTTTCTTCCTTGAACATTATGTTTGCCTGTATTAAAACAGTTTATAATACTTCCGTTTGACAACGTTATACTTTTTCCGTGCTGAATATCTTTTACGGATACAACAGACACTTTAGTGGTTGATCTGATTTTTTCAATTACTTCTTCATATGTCATAATAACATCTCCATTTAAAAAATTTTATTCCGATACTAAGTGTTTCCTATTAAATCATTGACTCTAATTCACTGTGTTTTTTTATGTTCAAAAACGTCATTTATCAAAACCTGCTTAGAAAACAATATTAGAGAACCATATTTTATCTGAACAAAGAATACTATATACTTTTCCATTGTCGTATTATGATATAATATATGTATTGATTTGTATCAGTTTAATCAACCGCTCTCAATACTCTAAAAGCCATTGCATTCTCTCCTCGTAAATAGACAATCCATTAATTTATGTATATTATATACTTTTATGTATAAATGTCAACGAATTTGGCACAAGGTGAAGATATTTAGCACAAAATGCAAAGTTCTGAAAACAGGCATAATATGCTTGACCTTATTGTTTTATTATGGTAAAATAAAAAGAACCCTGATACAAATTCAGAGTTCTAAATTGAATTATTTTTTTTGACTTTCCTATAACCTCAATGAAATACGCTAAATGCTCACGTTCTGCGTTGTCCATCTTTGCCATTATTTCTACAGCGTCGCCTATAGTCATTTTATTTGTTAGCTTTATTGCATAAGTGTCATTAAGATTTGTCCTGCTTGCACTTTTGCCGAGAATATAATCTGTAGTAACGTTATAAAAGTCGGCAAGTCGATACACAACTTCTGTAGGTGGGACAGTTAATCCTTTTTCATAGTGAGAAATCGTGCTAGGAGAAAGATGAAGATGTTTTGCTATATCTGTTTGTGTTAGAAAGTTTAGCTCTCGCAGATTGATCAAGATTTTGGCGATAATGAGCTTTTGTTTTTCGCCAAAAACATTTGAGCTTTTAACTCGCTTTTTCATAATATACGATCCACCTACCTTTCCGATTCCAACATTTTTATTATAGTATAAATATATTTAGAAGCCACAAGTTTATATTATTTATAACAAATCGGCGAAATTTGTCGATTATTTATATTGTGAATATAATTGATGTGATTTATACTACATTATAAGGAGGAAATACATATGATCAGAGTAGCAATATGTGATGATAATAAAGTATTTGTTAATAATATGTCACAAGCTGTCAAATCCGAATTTAAAAGACAGAATAATGAAGATATTGAGTTAGAAACTTACATTTCAAGTGAATTGATGTATCAGCACCACTTAATAAAACCATTTGATTTGGTTTTTCTTGATATTGATATGCCGGAGCCGGACGGTTTTCAATTAGCAGCTAAGATTTCAAGTTCAAACGACTGTTACATAATTTTTGTTACCAATCATCCTGAACTGGTTTATGATAGTCTTTATTTCCGACCACTGAATTTTATAACCAAAAGCAATGATTCTTTTTTCACAGAAAAACTACATAGTGTGGTTAATCAGCTCTTCAATGAAATGAAGCAAAACACAATTATTATTTTGGAAAATAAAGAAGTCGGAAGAGTTCCGCTGCAAATAAAGAGCATTTATTATATTGAGAGCAGTAAACATTATGTTATCTATCATTCAGAACATAACGAACCGATAAAGATCAGAGGTAATATTGGTGAATTGGAGATTCATTTTTCTCAATATGATTTTGCTCGGATACACAAGAGTTTTCTAGTTAATCTTCGTCACATTTTTAATATAGATAGAAATAAAGACGAGATAATTTTTAAGCAAGGCTTTAGATTAAATATGAGTAAAAACTACAAACAAACTGTTGATGAGAAATTAACACAGTATTTGAGGAAGACAAAATGAAGAACTTGCTATGGAAATGCTTTGAGCTTGTGATTAATTATTATCAGGGCTTTATTATGACATGGTTTGTGTATAGATTTCTAAATCCTAAATCTCTCAAACAGGCAAAAACATTTCTTTCGATTTTTAGTATCATATTTGGAACAACCATAACCCTGTTAAATCACATCACTTTATATGAGGAATTTACAAGTACTTTATATTTAGTTATATTGTTGGTATATGCCATTATTGCCTTTAACGACAGTATTATTAAAAAACTACTATCAACGATCATTCCCAATATTATTCTGCTGCTTATCACTTCTGTTGAACTTAATTTATTATCATCTCTAAATAGAATAAGCGTCAAGGACTTGATTACAAATGATAATAGCGTAAGATTCATGACTTTGATTGTAATCCAGATTTCTCTTTGGATCTCCTTGAAAATTATAATCAAGCTGTTCAAATTCTCTGACAGTTATACAATATCAGATTGGTCTCCGATTATCACAGTATTAATATCTTCCTTTATTCTAGTATCACTTCTCCATGTACTTTCACTCAATGCGGATGATACGCAAAGAATATACATCAATTTATCATACCTGGTTATCATTATACTGAATTTCCTAATGTTTTACGTTATTTATTCACTCTTCTTCAAGAATGCTCAGATAAAGAATATGAAGGTACTATCCGTAAAAGAACAGTATATGGAACAGTATGTTAATAATGCGGAGACTCAATACGAGCTGATCAGAAAAATAAGGCACGATATAAAAAATCAGCTTTCAGCCGTGTATTTTATGCTCTCAAAAAATGAAACCCAAGAGGCAATGAATCTTATATCAAAATCATGCAGCGTTGTAAATGGAATTGAAACCTATGTCAGAACCGACAGTGCGGTTGCAAACTCAATTATAAACTCTAAACTATCTGCAGCGGCAGCTTTGGGTATAAAGGTTTCCTGCATTACGGTAAGCGACTTTACAGGCATCAGTGAAACAGACTTATGCGACCTGCTGAGCAACAGTTTGGAAAATGCCGTAACCGCTTGCAAGAATATGCCAATCGATGCTAACAGATTTATATACCTGGAAATAGGGAAAGAAAACAACATCTATACATTTCTCATAAAAAACTCAATGCATTGCTCAGTACTAAACATCAATCCACAGTTAAAAACCACCAAGAGCGATAAACAAAATCACGGGTTGGGAACTGCGATAATAAAGGATATTGCCTGCAAATATAACGGCAGATATGATTTTTATGAAATTGACAATACTTTCTGCTGTTCTGTAATATTGGAAACTTAGTCTTTATGATAGCTCGGCTTACGCCGAGTTATTTTTTGTGCCCGAAAACTGCACGATGTGCCAAAACGCTTGACGAAAGACTTTATATTTATTAAAATATAAAAAAGCAAGGTGATAAAATGAATTATTTGGTATCTAAAATCGTTACTTTCCTTACAGAGCAAGAAGTAATCAGCAGCGAATCAGATGTACAAGACTTTTATAGATATGGAATAGAAATCAGTATATCGTCGTTTTTAAATATTTTTCTTGTTCTTTTATTGGGGATAATTATTAATCACATAGCAGAAAGTATTATCTTTCTTTTATTGTTTATACTTATCAGATCATTCACCGGAGGCTATCACGCTGATACATACTTTAGGTGCAATTTATTGATGTGTACTACATTCATATTAACCGCTTTAGCCAATAGTATATTTTCTAATAAATTCTCCCTATTGATTATTATTGTTTTAATCTGTGTTACTGAACTGATAGTTTCTATCTTGGGTCCTATAGAAAATAAAAACAAACCAATTGATGATTCAAAAAAAATAAAGTTAAAAATAACAGGGACAGCTATGACTTCAATAATTAATTGTGCCGGGTTAATTCTCAGAGAAAGTTATCTTGGCACAATGATTATATTTACAACTTTTTTAATTGTTTTGCTTATGATCGCAGCAAAAGTTAAAGAAGCAAAAATTCAAGAGAGAGGGGGAAATTCATGTGAAAAAGTTCAAGAAAACGATAGCTGAAATGATTCAGAAGATTGCAAAGCATACTGCAATTTTGGCTTGTGGAGCAGCTTCTCATTATGGCGGATATCAGACTAGAGAACCTAAGAACATTTACAAGAGATAAGCATCAAAAACACAATTCAAAAGATTGGCATATTCGACTATTACGATCTACACTAGTATAGTTTTGAGCTGAATTAATCATTTTGTGCAGGAAGAAGATTGATTCAAAGGTTTTCAATATGAAACTTAAGAAGAAAATTGCGGCTATGGGTGCTGCTGTTATGATAATGGCTTCTATGAGTGCTATAGGTGCTAGTGCGTATCAAGCATCATATGAGGATAGTTATCGAATTATACTTGCATATACGTCTTATACTCCAAGCGAGACAGATTCAGTGGGAACGGTAACGAATCTTTCAACTACAAAAACAAATTACTCTGTACAGTCAACCCTTTATTACAAGACTTCTGCAGCAAAAATCGGTTCTTATACTCCTTCTGGATGGAAAAATGGTACGCTGTCCAAAGGTCAGCTTTTGAAAGCAACAACAACCCATAACCGTAATACTAGTTATAAGTATTCTGCCAGAACTCTAGTCATGAAAGATAATAGAGTTTTTAAGGATATTCAGTCTGATTACTAATATATAACCCTGAGGAGCTAAAGCTCCTGCGGCAAGCTTGCTTCGTCGCAGCCGATGAAAAGCTACGCTTACATCGGGCTTTGCTCCGAATTAAATATGCATTAAAGAAATTTTAATAAAAATCAATTGAACATTTTACAAAGGCAATGCATTATCTGAATAACATCAGATAATGCATTGCCTTAATGGGTTTGAAGGAGGAAAGAATGTACACGCTGAAAAATCTTAGAAATATGATGAAAAATCATACCGGTATGCTGGTTCTACTTGTGATTTCTATGTTTGTTTCATTCGGGGTTTTGTTTTTCGGTGTTGGATTGTACTATCAGTACAGCAAAAATATTGAGGACGGCGAAATTGACAGCTATGCTGTCGGTTTTTCCATAAATGACATTATTACAAAAAAAAATTTTTGTGAGTTTGTGAAGAATATGCCGAATAAGCTTATGGGTGATGTTTCATATATTACCTGTTTTTCGTCCACGCAGGTAAGCGGAATTGATGAGGAAATACCTGTCGCATTCTATCTTCAGTATTCTGAAGGAAAATTTGAATATTCCGATAACGTATTTCAGCCAATGATTGATGACCTTGTAATTAAGGACGGCAGTTTTTTCACGCAGGAGCAATATTCAAACGGAGAAAAAAAGGCTGTTGTAATGGGCAGCGGAAATGTAAATCAGCCGACTTCAGCACCCGAATATACAAATTCGGTTACAGCATTCGGTCAGAGCTATGATGTTATCGGCACAATAAACCCTGCTAACAGCAGCTATTTTTTTTACAGTATCTATGTTCCGTTCAGCTCAGTCCCCGACGATACAATTATGAACGACGGGGTTTATCTTGCACTCAACAATAAAATCACTAAATCTGAATATGATGATTTTACCGCATATATCAGCGAATTTTTCAAAGATAAAATCACTCTTTATGAACCGGCATTCGACTTGGCATCAAACACTTCCTACTACATAACAGTTGTACTGATTTCGGTAATCATTGCCATTCTTTCGGCATTGAACATTTCCATTCTGTATAATTACATCATTATCAGCAGAACAAGACAACTGACCATTATGCGTATCTGCGGAGGGTTAACCTCAAATCTGAGCATATCAACCGCAAATGAGATTATTCTTATTATGCTTCCTGTAAGCATTATTTCAGCTTTGTGCTATGATAAATTTATTCTTACTGTACTTTCAGCTAAATTTCCGCTTATGAAAGCTGCATATAATCCATATGTTTACGCAGAAATAATTTTGATTTACTCTGCAATATCGTATCTTCTTAATCTGTTTTTGCTTCATCATAATCTCGGCAAAAAAATTAAGGAGGGATTGAAATGAGAATTAAGTTATACGGCAGGGTTATCGGTATCTTCCTGAAAAAGCACTCGTTTATCAATGTTTTAATAAGCCTCCAGCTGATTGCTGTTTTTGTTATCGGAATAATTATGACATCGATAATAGACGAAAAGGCTTCCTCATATGAGGCTGTCAAACCGCTGCTTAATGGCGAGGGATTGTATTGTGGTGGATATTTTTTGAAAGATAATGAAAATGGCGGACTTTTGGAAAACACAGATGAAATCAAAACTCAGCTGAAAGATGTTGATTTTATCTCGTCTGTAAACTTTGCGTCCCTGCAAACAGGCGTTGATACACAAACTAACGAGGTTAAGACCGCATATGCACTTGTATATGATGATTATTCTGCAAATCTTTTTCGCCCGACAATAGAAAAAGGTTCGTGGATAACTGATTCCAAGCAATCCGATGATATACCGCAGGCTGTAATTACCCGAAATTATCAAGGCTATAATGTTAATGATATTGCTGAATTTGAAACTGAAAATGGAACGTTGAAGGTCAGAATAATCGGTGTAATTGGTGATAATGAAAAATACCTTGGAGCAAACTCGGAATATGAATCAAATGAACCATCCTATCAGTTAATGCTTTCTACACATTTCAACTGTCTGAATGACCAGCTTAAAAACAAAGGCTTTACAAACGAGGAGATTGCTTTGAAACTCGAATCTCTTGGGTATTCAGCGGACAGCATTGTATATAATGAACCTGTATTGTTTTTTACAGATAAGGAGTGGAATAAAACCGATTTGGATTCAGTAATGTCAGACTCCCTTTTTATAAAGTACAACCGGAATATTTCCGATGATGAAAAGCTTTACAACAGAAAATATATCAACGAGAATCTTTCTGTATTATCATTTGCGATACAGTTTTCTCAGTTGAACAACAACAGTCAGACCATTGTTTATAGAGAGTTGTACACATTGATGCCAATAATGTGTGCAATATACCTGCTTGTACTGATTGCGTCAGTGAGCGTTAATGCGATTAACTGCAAAAATAATATGAGAAACGAAGCCATACTGTATTTGGGTGGTGCAAAAAGAAAACAGTTGCTTACAATCAATGTAATTTACAATGGGCTGATTTGCATTGTGTCTTTGATAATTTCAATAGCAGGATCGTTGATTTTCTACAAGGCAGGATTGTTCAGCAAAACAGTAATTACATTGGGCTGGAAACAGATCACCATTTGCCTGATTGTGTGTGCTGTATATATCTTGGTATCCTGTATCATTTTCTGCATTATCCTTACATCAAAGGCTATAAAAAAAGCAATAATATTATCGGAGGAATAGTAATGGTAAAACTTAATAACATAGTAAAAATATATAATTCAAAGAAAGCCAACGAATTCAAGGCTCTCCACGGTGTTTCGGCAGAAATTCGGGACGGTGAGCTTATTGCGATTATCGGAAAATCGGGTGCAGGAAAATCAACGCTTCTGCATATTTTAGCCTGCATTGACAACTATCAGGAGGGCGAATACTACATTGATGATGTGCTTGTGAAAGACCTTTCCGAAAGTCAGTATGCAAAAATCAGAAACGAGAAAATCGGGATGGTTATGCAGGATTTTGCACTGGTTGAGGATTTCACGGCACTGGAAAACGTGATGATACCGCTGAATTTTTCCAAAAAGAAAGTCAGTGACAAGAAAGAAAAAGCCCTTGCGGCACTGAAATCGGTAGGCATTGAGGAGCTTGCCAAAAAGCTATGCAGCAAACTTTCGGGCGGACAGAAGCAGCGTGTGGCAATTGCCAGAGCGATAGTCAATGAACCGTCAATGATTTTGGCGGACGAACCGACGGGAGCACTGGACACAAAGACTTCCGCTGAGATTATGGAGCTTTTCAAGTCCCTGAACAAACAGGGCAGGACGGTTGTTATAGTTACCCACGACCCGAAGATTGCGGAGCAATGCGGCAGGGTTATTGAGATTAGTGACGGGAATATTGTTACAGCAAAATAAATTGTGGAGTGAAAACAATGAAAATTACCGATTATGTAGATCTGTTCTATCCGTCGGCGGAGGCTGAGGAGTATGCAAAAAAGCGGCAGAAAAAATATGAAAATTATCCGCAGGATTTTATGGTCAATCTTGAAACGGATAACATAGCAAAACTTATTGCACCTATGAATTTTGCTGTCGCAACATCTAAAATGAAAGAGTTTACAGATGACATTGAAACCCTTGATTACAGGCTGGATTGTCTTGAGGACTTTATGAATGTCCCCGAACTTAACGGCAGATTTCGACAGCTGATAAATGAACTCGCAGGAAACAGAATTGACTTTTCAGATGTTGATTGTGTCAACTCGTTTATGCAGATTAAGACCCATATGGACAGCCTTGAAGAATTTCTCGGCTGCATTGAAAACATCAACAGGTTCTTTGCAAAGTATAATCACGCAATTAAGTCGGTAGCGGTAAAAAGGCTTGCACAGTTTTTTGAAAAACTGCCAAAAAGCGAGAACATTTTCGAAATAGCATACAGCATTTCACAGCTGAAAGATACCTTTTCAAAAACCATACGGAGCGTAAAAATCGGTGTTAATTTTGATTCGGCTATGAATCCCGACAGTGCAGGACTGCTTGAAATCGGATATGACAAAATTTATCCCAAGGGAAATATTCTTGAAAAGCTTGTGTTCAAAAGTTTTGCAGGCAGAGAGCAGTTTATTGGCGAGGAGCATTTCAACTCGGCAACAAGGCACACTCCCATTGATATAGACACTGCCCTTTTCCGTGAACTGAGCAAATACACAAAGGAGTCCGCCCTGCGGATTGCCGCAGCACTTAAAAGCTATCGTTCCTCGGTTTTTTCAGACCTTTCGGAGCTGGAATCACA
Organism: Ruminococcus sp. AF37-20; assembly: GCF_003460465.1. Lineage (NCBI taxonomy): Bacteria > Bacillati > Bacillota > Clostridia > Eubacteriales > Oscillospiraceae > Ruminococcus > Ruminococcus sp. AF37-20. The sequence continues at coordinate 12,117 of NZ_QTVE01000017.1, forward strand.
GCTTGACTTCTATGGCGGAGCGGCACAGTTTATATCAAGTGTTAGGGCAAGGGGAATGAAAATGTGCCGACCGAAATTTCTCCCCTCTGAGAAGCGTGTTACAAGGCTGAAAAACGTCTTTGACCTCAACTTCTACAGGCAGCTTGTTACGCAAAATCCGCAGGAAATTCTGACCGAAAAAATTGTTGCAAACGATATTGATATGTCAGATTACGCACGGTTTTATATGGTGACGGGAGCAAACAACGGCGGAAAAACCACTTTCGCAAGAGCGGTGGGAGTATGTCATTTAATGGCACAAATGGGATTGTACGTTCCTGCGGAAAGTGCAGAGATTTCCCCTGCCGATTACATATTCACCCATTTTCCAAAGGAAGAAGCTGTCGGAATAAATTCAAGCCGATTTACCACGGAAATCAAGGAGCTGAAAAAAATCTGCGAATATATGACCGACAGAAGTCTTGTTATTCTCAACGAATCCATTCAGTCAACCACGCCAGTTGAGTGCTTAAACATTGCAAAAATTCATCTTGAAATTATAGCGGCAGTGGGGGTAAGGGGATTTTATGTCACTCATCTAACAGAACTTTATAATGAAATTCAGCGGATAAACAACAAAAACTATCCCACAAAGGTGGGAAGTCTGGTATCCTGCACAGACAGTGAGGGCAAGCGTATGTACAAGATGAAAGCCGCAAAGCCGCCTATTGAAAGTCTTGCATACACGGTTTACGAAAAATTCGGAGCAAAGCTTGAAGACGTACTTGCAAAGTCGGGTGATAAGAATGGACAAGCGTGAAAACCTTTTGCAGTTTCTTGATTACGGTGGAAACGAGCTGTTTTCAAGCCTTATGGAAAGTGACAGCGACAGACCGCAGGCGTTGGACAGAATGTGCATTTTACTTCGCAAGGCTGTGATTTTCGGGAAACTGAAAGGCAGAGCTGCGGCATACCAATATATGATTTCAAAGGCAAACCAAATGGGATTTATAAAGTCAAAAAAAATACATGCCTACAGGCTGACAGCTGCCGAACGGGAGCGGATTACAGAAAAAGTCTGCAAGTCAACAGGTGCGAAATATTTTTTCAAAAAGTATGGAAAGAACGTGATAATTTATTCTGCACTGCTTGGGGCGGCTGTGATTTTGGTTGTGCTGATATATAATTATATGCACTCGGAAAAATATCTGAAAAGAATGTACCAGGCGGCTGAGGAAACTGTAATTATAGAGTCGGCATACAAAACCGATTACGGCATAAAGCTTACCATACACAACAATTCACTTGCGGACTATTACATCTGCGATTTGCCGACCTTGAAATATACTGACGAATATGATGACCGGGCAATCGGAACATATTATCATTGTAAAAATGCAAAACTTTAAGATTGTGTTATATACAAGTTTGACAAAAAATGACCTGATTCTAAATTCTGTATAGCTGCGGAATGGCATATCAAAATTAAAGAGCAAATCTATTTGATGAGATCGTCGAAACCACCGTCGGTCTTATCTGCATATTTTCATAAAAGTATTCTGTGCAAGATACAGCATTTTGAACAGTCTCTCATCGGTTGGAAATAACGACTTTGTTTTGGTGACCTTTCGCAGCTTACTGTTAATTCCCTCAATCGCATTGGTAGTGTAAGTCAGCTTTCTCAGTTCCTGCAGAAACTTGAAGTAAGTGCTTAGATTCGCCCGATTTTCATACCATGACTTTGAAATCTTTGGATACTTCTTGTCCCATATTGATGCAAATTCGTCAATGGCATCATGCGCAGAAGGCACATCAACAGCGGGATAAACACGTTTTAAATCAGCCATAAGTTCTTTCTGACACGCTCAGACCTAAATATTGCGGATATGCTCTTCAATGTCAGCAGTTGACATACCTTTTACGTAACATTGAGATGATTTTATTCTCCATGTCCGAAGAAATTTTGGGCTGATTTTTCCAAATAAGCTGCAGCTCTGGCCCTGCGAAAAAATCTCTGTAAATTCAACAACAGTGATAAAAAACGATATTGTTGTTGCTCGCCACGCAAAATCCGAAAAACGCAAAAATGCGGAATAACTCGGAATTAGCATAGAAAACCCACGAAAGTGGCGCAAATGCGGCGGTTTGAATATGCAAAAAGTTGACGTGCTTTGCGGATAAGAAAATTGAATGTCAAAAAAATAAGGTCTTAAAATGCAATTTTAAAAGCATTTTAAGACCTTTAAATTTTACCTTTTTAGAACGTTTTAGAACTGTTTTCAAATTTTAAAATTGTCACAAAACAGCGTATTTACGCATTTTAAAGCTATAACGTTTATAAAATAGTTTGAATGTTCAATTGAAAAATCTAATTGAAAAATTTCCATATTTTATACGGGAATATAGGAACTAAAAATTCGATTAATGGGAACTAGTTCCCATTAACTTATCAATGTCCCACTGTGCGGCTCGAACAATCACTACAGTCGGAAGATCAAGCACAAGTTGCTTAGTTTCATATTTTTATATCATACAGTTCCAATAACCTTTCCCCGGCAATAGATACTATCATAATCATGCAGCGGAATATCATCATAATCCGGGTTAAGGGAAATCAAGCGATCTCCGCCGAACTTCTTTATAAATCCTTCCCCGTTAAGTATAAAAATGCCTATCTCGCCGATCTCAACAGATGGCTGCGAGGCTATCAGAACTACGTCTCCGTCGTGGAATACAGGCTCCATGCTGTTGCCAGACACTCTTAGAGCAAAATTAGCCTCAAGAGTGAGCTGCGTTTTCTTAACCTCCAACATACCTTTTTCGCAGCCATCCAGATCAACGCCAGTTCTGGCACTGACAGGCAACGAATAGTACTCTATGAAAACACTGTTTTCAAGCTCTTTTAATGGTATTTTTGACTGCTCAAAAAGGACCTTGGCACGTTCGAGGACTTGACCCTTTTTCATTAAATCTAATTCCTTATAATATGTAAGTAACTCTTGCTCATCATCGGTCAACTGTTCCGCTGGTGAGCTTTTTTCTTTGCCGTAAACAAGGTAATCTATTGAAACATCAAAAAATTCAGCAATTTCAATTAGATATTTTCTATATGATTTGCTTTTCCCAGACTTCCATTCTGAAAAAGCAACATTATTTAATTTCAGGTAATTAGTCAATTCTTTTTGCTCTCGATTGCCTAAAAGCATAGTTATTCTATCCAAAATATCCAAAATTCAATCATCTCCTTTGTTACTTATCACGAAATTAGCGTTTTTCTAATTTCGAGTTAGAATTTCACTTGACAATTAGAAAAAATCTAGTTATAATTTACTATAGGGTAACCTCTAGGGCATAGTTACCCCATGATAAATTAAGTTTAACACAAAAAGCGTTAAACGTCAATCGAAAAAGGAGGAATTTTAATGAATAAGTATAAGATTAAGGAAACCGATGTGAATATGTATGAGTACAGAGGCTATACGATATCAGGTAACGATAGGATAGGCTATGTTTGCATATCACCTTACGGGGCTTTCTCGCCAAAGGCTTATAATACAATCGAGGATGCTAAGGCAGCAATAGATGATGATCTTGATTGCATAGCTGAAAAATACGGCGAGCAGCAAACAAGGGCGGAACAAACTCCGCCAATAAGAGGATATATAATGAATAAAGCTTTATTCGTAGAAAAAGAGCTCTATTTCCTGCTCCATGCCGCCAATGATGATGTTGATGATATAACTTACTGCGAAGACAACGGAGAAGAGTGGGTGCTTGTAACCATGAAGAACGGTCATGTGTATGATATAGGCATCACAGGAGACAGTCCGCTTGCTGCCGCTAAAGACGTCATCACCGTTATGATGTATAAGTAAGGAGGGTTTATTATGAAAAAACTTACGGACGAGGGAAAGGTGCTTACCATGTTTGCCATTATCATGCTATGGTGTGCCATAACAAGTCTTAGCGGACATTCCGAGTTCTGGATCATACCGTTGCTTACACTATCCGGATTGTTCTGTATGCACCTTATCATCTCTCTTATCAGAGATATATACTTTGCTAAAAGGAGGGAACGCCTTTATGAGCGCAGATATTGGGAAAAGCATAAAGCAGATTAGAGAGCAGCGTGATCTTAATCAGAGAGAGCTTGCTAAGTATGCGGGGATCAGCAATGTGACCGTGTGCAAGATAGAGCAGGGCGTTTTGACGCCCTCTCTTAAGACTACGATCAGGATAGCCAATGTGCTGCGATGCAGTCTTGACGATCTGTGCGGCAGATCACGAAACAGCCGAAACAGCCGACAGTAACTCGGCTGTCTGCCGGGGACGGTCTCCCGGTACTGATGATGGCAGACCAAAATATGCAGGTGCCGTGCTTGCCCGCCATAGGGGATATAGTGAATCACCTGCAGCTTGCAAGCTCAGAGGTAACGACTTAGATCTTGAACCAAGCCTGTCATACAGTCTGTAGACCGAGGACATAAAATATCGGTAGCGTATGACTTAAAAACCACGTGTTCTGGCTACGTGTCGTCGGGTTGAATTAGCCGAGGTACAGGTTTTGTTATAAGAGTTCCGACTTTCCTTAAGGTGCGAACTCGTAAATGCAAGCTGAGAGCGCATGAGCTTAATGTTTGCACCAGCTGGAACGTCTTTTGTATTTTTATAACACAGTCTAAAGACAACATAAAGATACCGCCCGTCTGAGCGTATCAGACCCACTTAGGATAACTTTTTATCCTATCTACCTTGCCGTTTCGGTAATAATCGGGGCGGCTAAATGTTCACGCATAGTGCTAGGTTCGCAAGCGTAAGCCTATCAGGTGCAAGTCCTGATGTGAAAGCCAACTCAATCAACCTAGTCGACAAGGTTGTGCAACGCAGTATAAGTGCGCAGGGTACTCTTTCGGAAGGAGTAGACTTATACATTCCGATTTTTCTAGCCGAAACCGAGCCGCAACAGGCGGTTCGGTCTGCCGGGGACGGTCTCCCGGTACTGATGATGGCAGACCGAGAAAGGAAGTGTAACCAATGAAATACAAGGAATTTAAAACACAAGTACTGTCTCATGCGGTGGGACAAGCCCGGCTTCTGGCTCAGGCAAGCTGCCTTGAGGACATAAAAATAGAGCCTGAACAGCTCCGCAGGAATGTTGCGACCATTCTTGCAGTATTGACCGAAACAGAAGATTTTCTGTCCGACCTCGTAAACAACCGTTCTGGCTCTGATACTTAGTATATCAGAAAACATTAGTTTTGTCAAGTAACTTCGGGAGGTGATGATGTGGAATATTTGACGGTTGCCAAAACTGCTGATCTTAAAGGCTGCAGTGAACGATATATAAAGAAACTGTGCAAGGACGGAAAATTGTCATGCAATATCGAAATCAACGACAGGAACCGTCCTAAATATATGATCCCAATATCATCACTCCCCGAAGGCCTGCAGGCAAAATACTATGCTCAGAAAAGAGCGGAAGCGGGCTTAGAACTTGTTGCACAGCCTGTTAAAAATGCATTAAAACAGCCCAAAAAGCCTGTGAAAACGTCAAAGCCTGTGAAAACGTCAATCGAAGAGTTTTCCGAAGATGAGCGTGATGAAATCGCACTCTGGGTAGATATCCTCAGAGACTGGCAGCGTTACCGGGATCAATACCCCGGAAAGAAAACCGAAGTGGATAAGCTTTACGTCGGCAAGTGTCAGCTCGAGCATAATGATATCAAAGTGTCGGTGGATATACTATACCGCAAGTATGCAGCCTACAGAAATAATAATCTGCAGGGGCTTTGTGAAAATCGAGGCGGAGCCAATAAGGGTAAGAGCAGTATCCCACCGGAGCTGTGGGAGCAGTTTTGCTATTTCTATCTTTCCGAAAACAAACCTACCGTTTCGCGTTGTTACGACCTAACGCTTGAATGTGCAAAAGAGTGGTATCCGTCAATGGTATCAAACTTCCCGTCAGACAATACTTTCAGGCGGCATATAAAGTCGGAAATACCACAAGCCGTGCTTACATATATGCGCGACGGCGATAAGGCTATGAAAGATAAATGCCTGCCATATATCAGCCGTATGTACGACGGTCTCCACGCTAACGACGTCTGGATCGCAGATAACCACACGTTCGATATACAGTCCTACGATGAAGATAACGGCACGATCCACAGGCTGTACCTTACAGCCTTTTTGGATGCCAAAAGCGGAGTGCTGGTCGGCTGGAATATATGCGACAGTCCGAACTCCCAGTCAACAATCATCGCATTAAGGCATGGAATTATGCGATTTGGCATTCCGAAAGCCGTATATTTTGATAACGGTCGAGAGTTTTTGACCCATGACGTTGGCGGAAAAGGTCATCGAAGCAGGAAAACCGATAACCCTGAGATCGAACCACCGACAATACTCCAAAGGCTTGGAATCACGATGCATAACGCAATCGTCCGTAACGCTAAAGCAAAGCCTATTGAGCGTACATTTAGCACGGTCACAATGCAGTTTGCAAGAATGTTTGAAGGTTACTGCGGCGGCACTATTATGCAGCGACCTGAGAGCCTTAAGCGTAGAATTAAAGAAGGCAAGATTCCCTGCGACTTTGAGATTAGAGAATATATTGATATGTATATTGACGGTGATTTTAATATGCAGGAATATGGCGGAGCTGAGACAAAGTACAAAGGAATGAGTCGTATCGACGTATGGAATATGGATATAAAGTCTGTAGGAATACGCAAAGCTCCGGAAGCCGAACTTAATCTTATGCTTATGAGATCAACAAGGGTACAAAAGATCAAGCGCAACGGCGTATTTGTTGAAATATCCGGCGAAAAGGTCTGGTTTATGGACTATGAAAACACTTACCGTCACCTGGGCGAGGAGGTCTATGTAAGATACGATCCCGCCGATCTTAGAAGCGTAAGGGTTTACGATAAATCGGACCGTTACCTTTGGACTTGGGAATGTGCGGACAAGCTGCTTATAGATTACATCACCGAAAGCAAGGAAGAGATTTCCGATGCAATGGCTTTACAGCGCAGAGTACAACGGTTTATTAAAGCCGAGGCCCAGAATATCACAGATGGCTTAAACTCAGAGCATAAGATCGACCTTATGGAGGCTGCCGCTCTCAAGGCAGCACATGGTAAGCAGAGCTTTAAGATCGTTATGCCGTCCAATGTGATTATGATAAGAGCTGATAATGAACCGGAAAGTATATCAAAGGCTTCCGGAGACGATATTGTGGTCAATATAGATAAAATGAACGAAAACGCCGAGAGGCGGAAGAATAAATGGAGGAGTGATTAATAAATGAAAAAGCTAACAGCTAAACAGGAGTGGGCATTGGAACAGATAAAACAGCTGCAGTACTCGGAAAATCTATCTGCGGCTGCAGTCTGCAAAAAGATTGGTATATCCGATAGCTCATACTCTGCAATTAAGTCAGGTACCTACAACGGCGATGTAGATAAGCAGATGAAAAAAGTAATTGAATACTTTGTAACCAAGCAGGCTGCAGCTGAAATCTATGTCGGCACAGACTATAAGGAAACGTCAATATCGTCTAACGTGTACAAGATCATACGCAACTGTCAGCTTCAGGGCGGTCTTGCCATAGCCTGCGGTGACGCAGGTATAGGCAAAACACAGGCTTGCAGGCAGTATTACCGTGAGCACGGCACAAACTGTATATACATAACGGTAAATCCGTGCATCAAGTCATCAAAATCCGTGCTGGAGCTTATCGGTTCTAAGCTGAACGTATCCTCCGGCTCTGTGAGCAGACTCTGGCTGGAAATCTCGTCAAAGCTTTCGGACGGCATGGTGATAATCGTGGACGAAGCCCAGCATCTCACCAGAAATGCCATTGATACTCTCCGAAGCCTTTGCGACTGCTTTGACGAAAAGGGACAGACCCTTGGAATATGCTTTGTCGGCAACGAAACCACGGTAAGCAGACTTGGCGGAAAGCAGAAAGCGGAGTTTGCACAGATACGCAACAGGACGAAGAATACCCGGTTTTACAGCGTTAAGCAGATAAAGAAGAGCGACATCGAAATGCTCTTTCCGGATATCAGAGAGGACACTGCTGCTGTTGAATTTTTACTGTGTATCGCTCAAAGTCCACAGGCTATCAAAGGAGCGGTCAATCTATACTCCAACGCCCTCGATAACGGCAATGTGACCGCCAAGGGATTGTCTGCAATCGCTAAATATATGGATATGGCGGTATAAAAAGTGAAACGGAGGACAAAAAGAATGAAGCACGGAAAAAATCCCACCAAAGCTCAGAAACGAATAATAGCGTATTACAAGCTTGATCCTGCGGACTGGATGGTTTCGAAGGCGACGGACAAGCAGCTTTGCCTTGTACATAGATATACTGATAAGATACGCTGGATAGACATGGTACGCATCGAGGAGCCGAGGAAAGTAAAGGCGACTAAATATGCATAATAATTTTGAATGTTTTATGAAAGGCAGCGCAGAATGTGCCTTTTTTATGAAAATGTGTTGTGATGACTGTCCGTACTGCGATAAATGCGGCTATTGTGATAATATTTGCAACAGTAACGGAGAATGCAATGAATGCTCAATTGTAGACAAGAAATAATAAGTATCAGAGGGGCTGTGCCCCTCCTGTAATGCAGCCGCCGATCGGCGCAGGTCACAAGCCCTGATAAATGCAGAGTGCAGAAAAACAAGGAGGTAAAAACGCTATGGAAACAAAACATAAAAAGCTTACAAGCAAAGCTGGATTGACGATCCCGAAGGACATCAGACTTGCAGCGGGCTTTGCGGGAGGCATGGCTGTTGACATTGAGAAGACAGCGGACGGTATCATGATTCGCAAGCACAGACCTACCTGTTGCTATTGTGGCAGTGTTGATAATGTGCGCTCTATCAAGGGACGTGATACCTGCAGAAACTGCGCCGAAGAAATCATAGAGGAGGTAAAGACGGCTTATGGATCTGTCTGAAAAGGTAAAACGTTATGCTGAGATCAAGGCGGAAATTTCGGAGCTTAAATCAGAGGCAGACGGCATCGAGGCTGATATCCTTAAGGCTTCGGAAGCCGACCTGCAGGATACAAAGTTTAAATCTGCTGTCTACAGCGACAATGCTGGCAATGCAATCACAGTCACCAACGCCGACAACGTTAAGCTTGTGTACCCAACAATGCTTAAGGAGATCTTTGGTAAAGCGTACGGCGACGTTGTAAAAGAGGACGTAACCTACACCTTGTCAGAATCTGCAAAACGCTTGCTTTCCGCCGTTTACAACAAGGAGTACATAAAGGACGGCAGCGTTGCTAAGATACTGGATGGGCTTGGGCTTGACGATAAGAGCCGCAAAGTTCTGGAGAAAAAGCTTAAGGGTGCGAAATATGAGACCGACGTAAAAAATCTTATGCAGCTTGGCGGTCTGGATGAAAAGGCGGCGCAGGAGAACGCTTATCTGGTATCCGAAGCCGTCGCTTGGCAGAATCTTAAACGTCTGCTTATGATTAATAACGAACAGCTTACCGATGAGATTGTGGAGCGTGCTGTGGATATGATTGACAGCGCGGTTGTAGTTGAAAGAACGCCGAAAACGAAATTCACGGCTAAAAAATAAGGACAGGAGGATTTGGATATGGCAACAAAGGAGCAGATTAAAAGAATTTACGGTCTGGGAGCAGGTCTTGGTATTGTCGGCAAAGATAAAGATGATATGCTGCACGAATTGATCTTTAGCATTACCGGTAAAGATTCGGTAAAACAGCTTGACGATAGCGAATTCAAGGCTGTTCAGGCGGAACTTATCAATCGCATGAAGCTTGCCGATCCAAACCATCTGCTGCATAATACCAAATCTAGAAACAAAAAGAAAGAAGCTGAAGAGATCGGCTGCAACGGTATGGCTACGCCTGAACAGCAGCGGCTGTGCTGGAGATACTGCTACAGGCTCAAGGAACTTGATACTAATCCAGAGTCAGCTGACGTTGGAGACAGGCTAATTGGCGTGATAGGCAAAGTACTGGGCGTTACGGCATCAAAAAAGCAGCCGTTTCGGTGGATAGATCAGGAACAGTGTTCTAAGCTTATCGAACAGCTCAAGCGTTATGTTAATTCGGCAGAGCGGCGGGCGAAAAGGCAAGGTGAGAAATATGCCGGAACTTGATATATACGAAGAAGACCTTACTCCAGAGCAGCGGGATATTTACGACTGCATCGGCTCACAGGCATACGAAAAGCTTGTGCAGCGTTACGGTGGTTTGTCAATTTACATTGCAAAAGCTGATTCTGTTATCCGATCGGCACGTGACGAAAAGATACGCAGGGATTTTAACGGATATAACTTCAAGTTTCTTGTCAATAAATATAATCTGTCTGAGCGCACGATCCGCAGCATAACGGCTGAGATAAGGCAGGAAAAGCAAAACGCTCCTATCGAGGGTCAGATTACCTTTGATGAAATATAATTGCAGAAACTCGCTGAAACGCTTCATCTGTAACACCCCCAATATATATGGTACAGTTATTATAACGGATAACGGTACTAAATATATTGGGGGTGTTTTTATGACAAGTCAGCAGATATTTACGATAGTATTTCAGCTCGTTCTTACAGGCGGTATAGGTATTATAACCTACTTTTTAAAGCGGACTATGGACGACATCGATAAATGCAAAAGCGGTCTGGATAAGGTCAGAGAAAATTACGTCTCTAAAGACGAGTTTGACAAGTGCAAGACCGATATTACCGACGTCAAGCAGAACTATCTTACCAAAGAGGATTTTTACAGAGAACAGCTTAAGACTGAACAGAAGCTGGACAAGATCATGGATATCTTGATGGAAATGAAGGGAGAAAAATAGCATGGATATGGAAAAGCAGATGCAGCTTATCAGAGCAGGCAATTTTAAAGAAAATAACGGCTCTGTTATGCGCACTATAAATATGCTCAGATATCAGTATCATAAGCTTAAGAGCGTTGAGTATGCTCTTCCCGATATAACAAAGGGCGAAATTACCGACAGCGTGAACTATCTTTATGAAGCCGGATACATACATCTGAGGACGGTGTTGTCCAAAGAGCCGTCTACGCTGGCAGACAGCGATTTTGACGATCTCGAGGCAAAGCTTACGGCAAAGGGGATCAGCCTGCTTGCCGGAGGTATCAACGACCCCTGCATAAAGCTGTAGGGGGTGCGGATAATGGCAAGAAAGCGCAGAAAGCACTCTAAAATAGACAAGCTGTCGCCGGAACTTAAAGCAACGGTCGAAGATATGATGAAAGCCGATTTTACATATGCGGAGATCGCAGACTATATAAAGGATCAGACCGATCAGCCCATATCAATATCCTCGGTTTGCAGATACGCCGCAAATCTGAATGAATCTGTTGAGACCCTCAGAATGGCTCAGGAGAATTTCAGGGTCATAATGGAGGAGATAAACAAGTATCCGGCTCTCGATACCAGCGAGGGAATAATCAGGCTGCTGTCGCATAACGTGTTGGAATCTATACAGAACACTCCCGAAGAAAAATGGAAGAACATAGACCCGGAAGCCTTGCTCAAACAGGCTACCAGCCTTGTAAAGGCTGCGGCGTATAAAAAGAATATGGATCTGAAAAACGAGGATATCCTTAACGCGGGCTTTGAACAGGTCAAGTCAATGGTGTTCGAGGCAATGGCAAGGGAACGTCCCGATCTTTACAAGGATGTGGCTAAGTTCCTTGAGGAGAAAAGGAGCGATATATGATCTACGTTATTTATGTTCAGAGCGGCAGAGAGCATGACGTTGTTGCCACTCTCAGAGATAAAAATATTAACGCCTATGCGCCTGCTCACGACCTGTTGGAACGTAAAGGCGGCGTGTGGCGCATGGTACGCCGGATGATATTTCCCACATATGTTTTTGTTAACAGTGAAGGCATCACAGACGAGCTTTACTACACCGTGAAAAATACTGTCGGCGTATTGAGATTTTTGGGCAGACCGCCCACTCCGCTGCCGATGAGCGAGGAAGTCAGACTTCGGTGGATACTTGATGTCGAAAATCTTACCGTCAGCCGTGGTTACATAAACAGCGGAAAGGTGACTATCACAGAGGGACTGCTCAAAGGCAGAGAACACTGCATTGTTAAATACAGCAGGCGGCGTAAACGCTGTACGCTGTACTGTGAGATAAACGGCAGGCGTCATTACTTTGACGTTGCTGCAGAACTGGAAAAGATCTGATCATAAGCGTAAGGTTGATTCGTCCCCTGCGCTTAAGCTCAGATTACATAGCGCCGGACATCAACGGAATTTTGAAACAAAAATATCCGAATGGCGAAGCATTGCTATTTGATTTCATTTTAGCGGCGTTTAACGGCGTTATAGCACGTTTTGAAATAATTCTTAGGATAATTTCACACTTGAAAGAGAAAGCCCTTAAAACGGGCGTGTAGTTTGAGTTTGAGCGAACGGAGGTGTTAATGTGAATGTAAAGAGAAAACAGGCTATCGACACGCTGTCGGCAGCTGTAAGCAACATTAATGATGTAAAAATACAGACGGATATACAAAGCCTCGGCGAGCTGTCGGAGGCTTTTATTAATACCTCCGACAAGGCAGAACGGAAAAAGCTTGCCACAGATTATAAAAAGCGGCACAAGGAACTTCAGGATTTTTTGGACGACAATCCTGAACTTGTAAACTCCGAAGTGGAGAGAGCTTTGCTTGCGGCGGCTCTGGGCGGCGAATATGCAGAGGAAGAAGTTAGAGTTGACGCCAGAGGGCGCAAAACGATCAGGCGCAGGGTAAAAAAAGTCGCTCCCAATCCGTCCGCCGCTCTGAGCTATTTGCAGAATAAAGACAAAGAAAACTGGTCACCGAATCCCAAGGCTGATCCTGAGCTGGAGGACACATCGGAAATTGAGGAGGATATCTATGGCAAGGACAACTAAGCCTGAGAAACGCAAAAAGACCATACCCTACAATTTTGGCGATAAGCATAAGGCATATATCCGAAAGTCACAGGACTGCATGATAAACGTTGCCGAGGGAGCGGTAAGAGCCGGAAAGACAGTGGACAACGCCCTTGCTTTTTGTCACGAGCTTAAGACTACTAAAGACAAGATACATCTTGCATCGGCGTCAACACTCGGCAATGCGAAAATCATTCTTGGCGACTGTAACGGCTTTGGTATTGAGCATTTCTTTCGAGGTCAATGCCGCTGGGGTAAGTACAAGGGCAATGAGGCTCTTATCATAAAGGGCAAGGATACAGGATTTAAAACAAGGATCGTCATCTTTTCCGGCGCTATGCTTGCCAGCAGTTATAAGTCCATACGAGGCAACTCTTATGGTATGTGGATAGGTACTGAGATCAATCTGCATCACAAATCATTTGTGCAGGAGGCTTTTAACAGATCTATCGCCGCAGATAAGCGTAAGATATGGTGGGATCTTAACCCGGACAATCCAAAAAGCTGGATATACACCGAGTACATTGACAAGTACCAGCAGGACGCCGCCGATCGCAAATTCCTCGGCGGATACAACTACGCACATTTTACTATTGACGATAACATAAATATCTCAGATCAGCGTAAGGCTGAGGTAAAATCTCAGTACGATCCGACATCTATCTGGTACAAGCGAGATATACTGGGGTTAAGGATAGCGGCAGAGGGTCTTATCTTCCAGAGCTTTGCCAACAACCCCGAAAAGTATATAATACCCGAATCACAGCTTGACAAAAGCAAGATCACATCAATACAGATAGGTATCGACTTCGGCGGCAACAAGTCAAAGACCACATTCGTGGCTACGGCTTTTATTGAGGGCTTTAAAAAGCTTGTCGTTATTGCAGATCACAAAATAGACGGCGGCAAGGGCGAGGTCGGTCCCGATACTATTTACACTGCTTTTATAAAGTTTGTAAAGACGTTATATATGCGTTTTAATCCGCTTTTAATTAAATTTGCATGGGCGGACAACGAAAACCAAGCGGTAATAAACGGTCTGAGAGTAGCCTGTGCCAGAGCAAGACTGATGGTCAAGATCGTGGACTGCTACAAAGCTCCACGAAACGACAGAATATCTATGCTTACGTCTTTGATGGTTCAGGGCAGATTTTGGGTGCTTGACATTTGCAAAAATGTTATCGGAAGCTTGTCGGAGCAGATATGGGATCCTAAAATTCCGGACAGAGATGAGCGTCTTGACGACGGTACTTGCGATATAGATACCGCCGACGCTCTGGAGTACAGCTTTAGCAAATTTATCAAGCCGCTAACGCTGGCAGGAGGTGAAAACATTTGAACAGTGAGATAATAAACTGGCTGAATAATAACTTCGGCTATAACATTTCGACCGACTATTATAATAATATATCCGTATGGAAAGACTGGTGGAAGGGTTTTCATGAACCATTTCATAGGATAACTTTTGAAAACGGAGAAAAACGCAAGAGTCGTGATATGTATACCATGAAAATGGCCAAAAAGGTGTGCGAGGACTGGGCAAGCATATTAATAAACGACAAAACGTTTGTAAAAGTAGATGATGAATACTCGGAAAAGTTCATCGTTGGCGATACCGACAACGGCGGAGTGTTCGGCAGCAACAACTTCTGGGATCAGGCTAACGACCTTATGGAAAAAATGATGTATTCCGGCACTTGTGCCGTTGTGATACGTCTTAAAAATGCTGTGGTAAGCTCAGACGGCAGACTTCTGCCGTCACCGGACGCATGGATAGATCTAAATTACCTTGAGGCGGATAGGATAATAGTCCTATCATCGGACAACGGCATTATCACCGAAGCAGCGTTTTGCTCCGATATCTGTACAAAAGGCAGCAACAAGCTGTATCTTGAGATACACCGTCTGGAAAAAGGCGAATATGTCATAGAAAATCACATCTTTGGAATAAAAGATAAATCGCTGTTGAGCGAAGAACCTCTGCCGGACGGTGTTGCAAGAATAATGCATACAGGATCAGACAAGCCTTGGTTTACCATATGCAAACCTGCTATCGTTAATCCCATTAACGGCAATAATGGGATGGGCTGTGCGGTTTTTGCCGGAGCGATTGACAACTTGAAGGGAGTTGATCTTGCATATAATAATCTTAACTCTGATTTTTGGTTGGGACAGAAAAAAGTGTTTTTAAACAAAAATATGCTTGAAGATATGTCTGGAGATAAAAAGGTTGCTCCCGATGAGGTAAATCAACAACTGTTTTATTATATCGGCGAGACTATGGACGATGGCACGGGTAAGAGTATGGTGCAGGAGCATAATCCCGATCTGAGAGTTGCAGACAATACGGCGGGTATACAGGCACAGCTTGATTATCTCAGCTTTAAGGTGGGATTTGGTACTAAGCATTATCAGTTTAATGCAGGCTCTATAGTAACTGCTACCCAGTACACAGGCGACAAGCAGGACTTGATCCAAAACGCACACAAGCATTTTATAAAAGTTGAGAGCTTTTTGCATGGTCTTGTTAAAACGCTCCTCTGGATAGGCCACAGCTTTATCGACGCACAGGTCAAGGAGGACGCACATATATCCATAGTCTTTGACCAAAGTCCACTGGTAGACGAAAATGCCGAGCGACAACGTGACAAAGATGATGTCACAGCAGGTTTAATGCAGAAGTGGGAATACCGTGTTAAATGGTACGGCGAATCGGAAGAGGAGGCAAAGGCACGTCTTGCAGACGGTGAACCTACCGACGATGAGCTTATGGGCTTTGAGGACGGTGAGGAGTAATGCTTACCCCTCAGACGTTACAAAAACTGCCAGATGACTTGATTGATCTTGTAAGCGAGGTACAGACTGATATAATCAAGTCTATTGCCAAAAAGCTTGTTAAAGCGGACTATCTTACTCCCTCGGCGGAATGGCAGTTGTACAAAGCAAGCCAGCTGAAGATGTCTACAAAAGAGATCACTGCTATGCTTGCAGAATTTACAGGCAAATCAAAGCGGCAGATATCAAAGCTGTACACCGATGCCTGTAAGGAGGCAATCAACAACGACGCCAAGATATACAGAACTTACGGCAAGGACTGCTCCGCCGCTCTGAGGTCGGTGGCATTATCCAACACGCTTAAGGCAGGCGTTAAAAATGCAAATGGTATGACAAAAAATCTGTGTAAGTCCATGGTAGAGTCCTCGCAGGCAACTGTTACTCATCTTATGGACAAGGCATGGTTAAAGGTACAAAGCGGTGCTTTTACATATCAGGATGCTATTTACGACGCAGTTGTCGAGCTTGCTAAACAAGGTATTGCGACTGTAACTTATCCATCGGGTAAGACCGACTGGGCAGACGTTGCAGTGCGGCGTGCGGTAATGACGGGCATAAGTCAGACCGCAGGTCAGATGCAGCTTGATCTTGCCGCAGAAATGGACTGCGATCTGGTTGAGGTCACCGCACACATGGGCGCGCGTCCCTCACACGCTTTATGGCAAGGCAAGGTTTACAGCATTTCGGGCAAATCTAAAAAATACCCTAAACTCAGCACCGCCACAGGCTACGGAACGGGTGACGGCTTGAAAGGCTGGAACTGCCGACATGATTTTTATCCGTTTTTCGAGGGAATTTCCGAACGTGCTAATCTCCCTGTTGACGTGACCGAAAACAACAGACAGTATGAATTATCGCAGAAACAGCGTGCTATGGAGCGGTCTATACGAGCTACAAAAAGACGTTTAGCTGCATATGACGGTGCTATCTCTGAGACGGAAGACGAGGTGCTTAAACGGAGACTGCAAAATCAGTTTGAACGCCACTCGGCTATACTGAAAACTAAGGAAAAACGGCTGTCTGAGTTTTGCGATACGAACGATCTTTATCCCGAAAAGGACAGAGTTCGGGTTGTTGGATTTAACAAGAGTGTTTCGCAGAAAGCGGTATATGGGAATAATCGTTACTTTGTTAAGCAAATGAAAAGCTACGGCATAGAAAATCCGCCGAAAAGCCTTGACATTTTTGAAAATATGAAGTATAATAACTCTCCTGAGTACAAATTGATGAATGCATATATTACTTCTGTAAAAAAGGGAAAAATTTCTCCGCTTGTAGGTTACGATCATTATAAGAAGTTGCACAATGAGATTAACAACAGTCTTGTTGGTTTAACTACAACTAACGGTATTGAAATAACTGGGCAATCGGATCATTTCATTGAACGTGTTATTGGTGTAATCAAAGATCCTGATACGGGTAAGAAACGTCTTGGCGTTGAACTTCAAGATATTCAGGATGCTTTGACCAATGGTAAAGCAATGAAACCCAAAATTAGCAGGGATAAAAACGGTAACATTTTATATGATGAAGATGGTAAACCTAAAATATCTCAGCTATTTGTTACAGATAAATGTGCAGTATCCATAAATCCTGAAACGGGCGTGCTTATTCAATGTAATCCAAAGTGAGGTGTATTATTATGATATTCAATTTCAAAAAAGATGAATATGAAATGCTTGTCAAATATGGCGATTTTGAAGATTTGGAATACCCATACAAGCTCTTCCCCGAAACAAGTCAGATAGAAATAAATAATAAAGATGTTTCTATGTTTCAATGCATAATTAGCAACATATCAGTTGTTTATGGCATGGACGAAAATCAGAATAATATGACAGATTTCGGATATAAAGCATTGGATATTTATGATAAGGTTTATTTTCAAATTCATAATGAATAAGCTCCCAGCTACTGGGGGCTTTTAATTTTGCAAAAAGGAGCTGATAATTTATGCTTTCAACCCTTATATTGCTTTACGCCCTCGATACAGGGCAAATCCCCGTTGGCTGTTATGTAGCCGCATGGGTCTTCACAATAATAAAAGGTATTTGTTTGGTTATTAAATGCCTTGTAGATTTATCAGATGATTAAAACTGCATTTTAACGATAGTAAAACGCTCTTTCAAGGGCGTTTTATTTATCCTCGTTTTTGCGGAGCAAAAATCCGAGCCGCTTGCGAGGAGATAAATTTTATACTCAAAATTAAGGAGGAAAAATCCCTATGGAACTGAAAGATTTAACAGCTCTCGGTATTACCGAGGAGCAGGCAAACAAGGTGCTTGAACAGCACACAGCGGAGCTGACCGCAGAACAGCAGAAGTACACAGACCTTAACGCAGAACTGGAAACGGCAAAAGGCACGATCTCAGAGCTTACTGATAAGGTCAAAGCATTTGACGGCGAGGACATTGAAGGACTTAAGAAAGCGGCGTCCGACTGGGAAAGCAAGTACAATGCAGATATTGCCGCACTTAAGCTTGACAAGGCTCTGGAACTGTCCCTTGCCGGAGCAAAAGCAAGAGATGTGGACATTGTCAAGTCTCAGCTTGACTCGTCGCTCCTCAAGCTTGACGATGACGGCAAGATCACAGGTCTTACCGAACAGCTTGACAAGCTTAAGGCCGACAAAGCATTTCTCTTTGCGGATGGTGATGAGCCTACCGCAAGGATAGACACCGGTCTTGACCACGGTTCGGCAACAGAAACAACATCAGACGCACAGGCAAGAGCCGTAATGGGTCTGCCTGCGACTAAGTAATTTTACGGAGGTAAAATATTATGGCAAACGCAATTACAAAATTTAAAACCTACATCGCACTGCTTGACGAGGTTTACAAGCAGGCATCTTTGACCGCCGATCTCGACAGCGATCCTACTCTTGTTAAAGCGGGCGCAAACGCAAATGAGATCATAATCCCTAAGATCTCTATGGACGGTCTGGCGGACTACTCCAGAAACAGTGGCTATGTAAAGGGCGACGTTACTCTTACAAACGAGACTGTTACCTTTAATTACGACAGAGGTCGTAAATTCAGCGTTGACAATATGGACAATGAGGAGACTGCAGGACTTGCTTTCGGCAGACTGTCCTCAGAGTTTATCCGCGTCAAGGCTGCTCCCGAACAGGACGCATTCAGGTTCGCGACCTATGCAGGTACAACAGGCATATCTAAGGTTTCTGCAGGAGCAACACTTTCATCGGGTAATGATGTCCTTACCGCTCTGATCACTGCACAGAACAAAATGGACGAAGACGAAGTATCGCCGGAAAACCGTATTCTGTACATCACTCCTACTCTGTATAACCTTGCTATCAATGTGGACACCACAAAGTCAAAGGCTGTACTTGACGGCTTTGCTAAGATCGTAAAAGTGCCTCAGAGCAGATTTTACACTGCGATCGATCTTAAGGACGGCACGACAAAATCAGAGGGCGTCGATGAAACGGCAGGCGGTTTTGCTAAGGCGACAACCGCAAAGGATATAAACTTTATGATAATCCAGAAGTCGGCGGTTATCCAGTATCCTAAGCACACGGTAAACAAGGTCGTTACGCCGGAGGAAAATCAGACGGATGACAGCTGGCTGTTCTTCTTCCGTGCTTATGGTCTGGCTGATGTGTACGAAAACAAGGCGGCAGGTATTTATCTGCACCACAAGGCATAGGAGGTGTCTTTATGGCAAAGACAGTAGGATTGACTTTTAACGAGAAGCCAATAACAATAGAACCGCCTGCCGACTATCGCGAAAATGAAAATGTCATTGATTATAAGAGCATGACAGTCCCTGAACTAAAAGCTTATGCCGCCGAACTTGGCATTGACCTCGGGTCGGCAAGCAAGAAGGACGCAATCATTCAGGAAATCGTCGATGCAGTTGCGGTAGAGGATACGACAAGCGAAACGGAGGTGTAGGCTATGGCTTATGCTGATTACACGTTTTACACTGCTGATTTTCATGGCAATAAGATTTCCGAAACGGATTATCCTTATTTTGCGGAGCGTGCATCGGAATATCTCGACAGTCTGAGCTTTGCCGAGACCGACGAGATCAGCCTTGCCAAAGCCTGCTGTGCTTGTGCAGAGATCATGTACTCCGCACAGCCGGATAAACAGATAGCCTCCGAAAAGGTCGGAGATTATTCGATAAGTTATTCGACCACTCAGACTGCTGTCGCCGATGAGCTGATCAAGACCGCCTCCAGATACCTTAATCTCAGGTCTGTGGGGTGGATATAAATGAGATATAATACAAAATGCACCGTCTGGCACAAACAGCCCGACGGTGCATTTATTACACAGCATTATCCGTGCTGGTGGCAGGACACCGAAGCCGAAAACATTGCAAAGACGGGCAAGACCGATGTTGACCGGGCGTTGATACATCTGCCGTTGTTGGCTGTAGTCGATAAGTCCGACTATATTGCAAAGGGCGATATTGATTTTGACGTGACAGCCTCTGTGGCAGAGTTGCTTAAGGCTGTAAGCCCGCTCAAAATCAGTACTGTAGAGCGCAAGGATTACGGCAGTCCCATAATGCGGCACACTGAGGTGACGGCTAAATGAGTAATAACAGTATTAAAGTAACTCTCACGGTCGCCCCCGAAAATGAAGTGTTTGCGAGGCGTGGTCTGCAAAAAGGCGGCCGAGTACAGAAGTATATCGACAGCGAAGTATTACGTTGCTGTGATAGTTATGTGCCAATGCTTACCGGTAAGCTTAAACAGTCCGGTATTACATCAACGGTAGTTGGATCAGGCATGGTGCATTACAACACACCATACGCCCGCAAAAATTATTACGATAACAAAGGTATGGGCAAGCAGGGGCTTAACCTTGGGGGCAAGCGAGGCAGACTATGGTTCGAGCGTATGAAACCCGATCATCTGTCCGGAATAATCAAAGGAGTGAAACGAATTGCCGGAGCAAAATAAAAGCCTTTTGGAGGCTATGAAAGAATATGTGTTACAGTATCCCAATCTTGGAGATATTGATCTGCACATAGACCAGACTGAGTCTGAACCTGTTAATTACAGTATACAGACATCAGGTCTTGTAAAACTCAGTGAGGACGTGTGCGGAAATCAGACATGGCAGTACAATGCTTTGCTCCAGAGCAGAGAATACACAGCCGATGATCTGTCAAGGCTCAATGCATCAGCTTTTACGGAGGATTTTATCTTCTGGATTGAAAAACAGAACAGTAGCCGGAATTATCCAGAACTTGCAGGAAATTTTGAACCTATCAGTATATCCGCTGATAATGGCATACTGCTTGCTCTGGATGAGGACGGAGACAGAGGATTGTATCAGATACAGATACATTTTACATTTGAGGAGGAAATATAAATGGCAGCTACAGGAATAAAAAAGCTTAAAAGAAGTCATCTTATGCATTTGTTGGATTCCACTTTTGGCGGAGAAACTCCGTCATGGTTCCTGATCGGCAAAAACATTGAGGATATGTCTATGGATTTGGGACCGGATACCGCGACTGTTAAGAATATCCTTGATGAAACAGATGTAAATGACAACGGTTACGAACCTAGTTTGTCTGTTGAAACCTACTACGCAAATACAGAAGATGCGATTTACGAAAAGATCAAATCTATTGCGTTGGATCGTCTTGTTGGCGACGACTGCAAGAGCAAATATCTTGAGGTGCTTATCGATAAGACCGAAGGTCCTTACGATGCATGGATGGAAGATTGCATCGTTAAGCCGCAGTCATATGGCGGACCGCAGGGCGGTGTCAACATACCGTTTAATATCCAACCCTGCGGCAATCGTATTAAGGGTACTGTAACAATCGCAAATAAAGTGGTGACATTTACGCCGCTGGCTAAAGGATAATTTGAGGGGCGACTAAGCCCCTCTTTTCTAAGGAGTGTTTTTTATGTCAGAAACAATTAAGCTTAGTTTTGACGACGGATACAAAAATATCGAATTAAATGGGAATCCGGATAAAATAATCCGTATTAATCCAACAGATACTCAGTTTATTAACCGAATTTCAGGCTTTGATGAGAAATATGAGAATATACGCAGTAGATACGGAGATATCGATATGAACTCTATCAATGATCTGCAGAATCTTGATGAGAATAATCCGGACTTTGAAAAGCTGAAACTTGCCGCTGATAGTGTGGACAAACTTGATATGGCGGTGAAGGATCTTATAAATGAGATCTTTGGTTATGATATTTCATTAATAGTATTCGGAACTGATTCATGTCTTTCGCCTGCCGGAGGTCAACCAATATTTATGAATTTTATGCAGTGCATCTTCGCGTACATAAATGAATGTTCTGTGGAGGAAAGAAAGAAATCACAGGAGAAACTTAATTCCTATGCGGCACAGCGCAATACCATTGTTGGTGAAACAAAATGATAGGTGCATTGCCTAAAGCTTTGACAGTCAACGGTAAAATATATTCAATATATAGTGATTATCGCGTAGCTTTGCTGATTTTTTCTATGTGCAATGACGATACGCTTAATGACAAAGCCAAAACATATGGATGTATACAACTGTTGTACAAGCATCACGATCAGATACCTAACTCGGATCTTTACGAAGCGGCAGAACAAGCCAAATGGTTTCTTGACGGCGGAGATATGCCAAAATCTAAACGTCAACCTAAACCGTTGATAAACTGGGATCAGGATGAAGGGATTATTTTTCCAGCTCTCAATAAGGTAGCAGGAAAGGAAATTCGTGAAATTGATTATATGCATTGGTGGACGGTTTTAGGCCTTTTTAATGAGATTGGTGAGGGTTTATACAGTAATGTTATAAATATACGCTATAAGCTTGCACACAATAAAAAACTTAGTAAAGGAGAACAGGACTTTTACCGGAACAACAAAGAACTTATTGATATTAAGGTGAAGCTTACAGCAGAGGAACAGGATGAACTTGATTTTATAAATAATCTGTTATAAAAAAAGTCAGCCCGTTTGGACTGACTTTTTTATTACGCCCACCACTGATTACCGCAGTTAAGGCAAGTTATACGAACTTTTTTTGCTCCTTTGTTTCCGGAAACAAGACCTATTGGACCGGCAACAGCAGTTCCTATGACTGCTTTTCCGACTCCAAAGCCTTTTTTGTTTGCCGTAAGCGAAGTACTTCCACATTTAGGACAGCAAGCAATACCGTTTTTCTTGTTTTCCTTTATACGCTGACGTTTTGATAACGTTTTTTCTTCATGTTGTGTTTCGCCTGTTTGTGATGAAGTTGATGTGGTTACTTCCATCGGTATAAAAGTATTATTGCTAAGTGCGGAGAAGTAACCACATAACTCAGCAATTTTTTTATTATTGTTAAAGAAAAACATTACGTTATATGATTTTCCGTTTGCTGTTATAAACAAGCGACCGTTCTCGGAAGGAGTTCCGGCTGTATATCTAATATCTGATATGTCGGATACTTTTATAGTTTCGCTTTTGAGCCCACTTTTGTATGAGATCTCCGTTTCCGAAACTATTATAGTTGACACAAAAGCCGATTTTATTGTGGCATTCATAGGTATAGTTGAAATCGAGTTGACTTCTTCAATTTCGGTTTTATTGTGATGCAGAATTTCAGTTCCACATTTCATGCAGAAATCTGATTCATCGGATATTTCTGCGCCGCATTTAAAGCAAAACATAACATTTCCTCCCATTATGTATTTTTTTCATTATACAGCGTATGGAGGATTTTGTCAAGAAAGGAGGCTGATATAATTGGCAATTGACGGCAGACTTAATTTCGATACAAAAATAGATACAAAAGGATTTTCCAAAGGTATAAACAGTTTAGGTAACCAGCTTAATAATCTCCGAAATATAGTTTTAAAAATGGGTGCAGCACTTGGTACTGTGTTCAGTGGAAAAGAAGCTCTTGAAGCTGCTGCAGATATAAATGCTGCAAATTCTCAAATGCAACAGACTTTTGGAACTTTAAAATCTGCTGCAGATAATGCTATGAAAAGTATAGCTGATAACAGTAGCATTCTTCAGACAAGACTTCAAAATGTAGGCACATCTATTTATGCTTTTGCTAAAACTACGGGTATGGATTCAGTTAGTGCTCTAAAAATGATGGAAGAAGCGTTGCAGGTAACAGCAGACAGTGCGGCATATTACGATCGAAGCCTTGAAGATACTGCAGAAAGCCTAAAATCGTTCTTGAAAGGCAACTTTGAAAACGATGCTGCTTTGGGTTTGAGTTGTACAGAAACTACGCGAAACACAGCGGCTAATAAACTCTATGGAAAATCATTTATGGAATTATCCGAAGCTCAGAAGCAACTTACACTATTGCAAATGGTCAAGGATGCAAATGCTCTTTCTGGAGCGGAGGGACAAGCCGCGCGAGAAGCAGACGGCTGGGAAAATGTCATCGGTAATCTGAAAGAGTCTTGGAAACAGTTGCTTGCTGTAATAGGACAGCCTGTTCTTTCTGGTGCTGTAACAGTTGTAAAAAACATAACAGCGGAATTGCAAAGTTTGACAGCTGTTGCTAATTCAGCAGTTAAAGCACTTTCTGAGGTGTTTGGAATTAAACTGATGAATACAACAGATGGAGTTGCTGAAAGTTCTTCGCAGGCGGCGGAAAATTATTCCGATATGGCAACATCGGCTGAAGCTACTGTCGAGGCTCAAGAAAATGCACTTGCAAGCTTTGATCAGATAAATAAGCTGGCGGACAACAGTTCCTCATCTGATACAAATGCATCGCCAGTGGTCGGTACTCTAAGCGGCAATACGATCTCCACTACTGTAGATGTTGATACATCTGATGCCGATAAAAAGCTTAAAGATTTTTTTTATTGGGTAAAATCATCTTTTAATACTATTTTTACGCCATTTAAACAAGCTTGGGATAAAAATGGAGTCAAGGTAACAGATAGTATGAGATTTGCTTTCGAGGGTGTATGGAGTGTTATCAAAAGCATAGGCGGATCATTCACCGATGTTTGGAGTAACGGAACGGGCGAACAAATTTCTGAACATTTACTCGGTATATGGACAAACATTAATAATACAATCGGATATGTGTCACGCAATTTTTCCTCCGCTTGGTCTGATAGCAGTGGTACAAAAATTATTCAGGACATTCTTGATATTTTTAATGATATACTCGACACAATTGAAAACATAACGGCAGACACTGTTGAATGGGCGCAGAACATTGACTTCTCACCGCTCATTACATCATTTGAAAATGTAACATCCGCATTAAAGCCTTTAACTGCCGACATATTTGACGGTATCGAATGGTTCTGGGATAATATTTTGCTCCCTATGGCATCATGGACTATAAGTACTTTGATACCAACATTTCTTAATTTGCTGGCGGCAGCTATAAAAGTTCTTGATTCAGCCATTTCAGCGTTAAAACCTATGGGTAAATGGCTGTGGGATAAATTTTTGAAGCCTATTGCAACATGGACCGGAGGTATTATAGTAGGCGCGTTGAAAGGTATTACATCAGCCTTAAATGGGGTTAGTGACTGGATAAAGAATCATCAGACTGCTGTCGAAAATTTTGCTGTTGTAGTTGGGACTTTGGGATCGGCATTTGCAATATCCGGAATAATTCAAGGCGTAGTAAGTGCATTTGCCGCATTGGCGGCAGGAACAAGTGTATTGACACCGTTAATTACTGCACTTGGTGTAGCAGTTAATTTTTTGACGAGTCCAATCACACTTGTATGTCTAGGAATCGGTGCGCTTATCGCTATCGGCGTATTGCTGTACAAAAATTGGGAAACAGTAAAACAGTTTTTTATTGATTTGTGGGACAGCTTTAAAATGACCATACAGCAATTTGTAGACTGGGTAACAGAGGTCTGGACATCAATTAAAGACTTTTTCGCCGGAATATGGCAAGGCATAAAAGATGTATTTGCCGTCGTGGCAGAATGGTTTACGGGAATTTTCCAAGCAGCTTGGGACGGTATTTTGTCTGTCTGGAATGCCGTTATAGGTTGGTTCTCAAATCTGTGGACAGGAATCAAAGACATTTTTTCTGCAGTAGGAAGTTGGTTTGGAGATATATTTACAACTGCGTGGACAAATATAAAATCGGCGTTTTCGGCTACAGCACAATTTTTCAGGGATTTGTGGACTGCAATAAAATCACCGTTTATTAAGGTAGCTGATTGGTTTAAAGATATATTTTCAAAGGCTTGGCAAGCAGTTAAGGACGTATTTTCGACTGGTGGCAAAATTTTTGACGGTATCAAAGAGGGTATAACAGGAGTATTCACAACGGTTGTAAACGGCATAATTGGCGGAATAAATAAAGTTATTTCTACTCCACTGGATTTTCTTAATGGCATACTTAATGATATTCGTGATATTGAAATAGCAGGCTTTACACCATTTGATGAGTTTTGGGACTATGACCCTATACCAGTTCCTCAGATTCCAATGCTCGCCACCGGCGCGGTAATTCCGCCGAACTCCGAGTTTCTTGCGGTTCTCGGCGACCAGAAACGCGGCACAAACATCGAAGCTCCGCTGGATACGATCAAGCAGGCTTTGTTTGAGGCGCTTGCTGTTTACGGCGGAGCTGTAGGCAATCAGAAAATAAGCGTAACGATACCAATCGAAGTAAAGGGCAGAGTGCTGTCACAGATCGTTATTGACGATATAAATGATTTTATCAAGCGCAACGGCAAATCGCCGATAAAAGTATAGGAGGGATACTATGAAATCAAATGGATTGAAATTTGAAGAAGAAACGGTAGCCACTCCTGCTGAAATTACTTTTTGTAACAATAAAATCTGGTCGGGCAATGCAGGGCGCACCGCTAATTGTCTTATGGTCGGAGACATCAGGGCTATAAAGAAAACGGTCACTATTAAATGGTATCATCTCACAGGCGAGCAGACTGCACAGATAAATAAGTATATCTCAAATGTTGATAGCCCATTTTTTAACGCCACACTTTTGGACGAGACTTTTAATGAAATCAAAATAAGGGTCTATGCAGGAGATCCAAGCTATGAAATATTCGGCTGGGACGAAAAGCGGCAGTTTTGCAAAGGCGTTGCTGTTGACCTTATCATGCAGTAGGAGGCGGATATATGTATACAACAAGTACAACCGTCTCCTCACGCATCGAAAGCTACTGCCGCACATGGCGTATGTGGCTTGAAAACGACGAGAGCGTAATAATGGGGGACAACATAATGTCCGCTACCAGTGACGTGCAGTCAACGAGCCTCAGTGACGACATAGAGCTTGGTGCAGTGTGCTCACAGTCTTGGGCATTACAGATAAACGATGCTGAAACACGTTTCCTCGGCAAAGAGTATGACCTGTCCCTGTACCTTGCAGACCTCACAGGCGAAACCACCTACTCCACCCTAGAAGCCTACACCTACGCAGAACTTTCAAAGCTGACAGTGGAGCAGATAAGCAAGCTTGGAGAGGTGCTTGGCGGCGAAAGAATACCTCTGGGGCGGTTCACCTGCGTGAAATCGAAAAAGTCGGGCGGAAATACTGAGGTCACTCTTGCGGATAGGCTTTACTTCTCCGACAAGACCTATGTGCCAAAGGTCAAGCTACCTGCGTGGTCAAAAGCTGTGGAGGACGACATCTGTAAGCAGCTTGGACTGCAAAACGGCAACGACTACACCATCCCTGCAAAGCTGCGTGTAAAGGGCGGAGCAAGGCTCTATGGCAAGGGGCATATACGCCTAAAGACCGCAAACTTCGACTTCAAAATAAGCTCTATACCCAAAGACACCACAATGCGGCAAATGCTCAGCTACATCGCCTCGGCACAAGGCGAGTTCGGTTTTGTTGACCGATACGGCAGATACGTCCGCAAATGGTACGGCTCGAGCGTGAAGATAATGGACAACAACACTATCGACCTGCCAACACTGGGAGAACGTCCGAATATCCTCGCAGGCATTGTCTGCAAGGTCAGCGACAGCGAAACTCTGCGGCTGGGCAACACCACAGGCACGGCAGGGCGTGTGCTGGAGTTTGAAAATCCATATATGACAATGTCACTGCTGCGGTCATTGTGGCATAGGATAGGCGGCTTTTCGTGGTATACAACGGAGCTTTTTCACCGCCTTGGCGACCCACGATTTGACGTCGGTGACGTGATAACATACGTCACCGAAAGCGGTGAAAGCTACGATATACCAATAACTAACATAGGATTCAATTTTGACGGCGGACTTTCAGCCGATATTTCTGCGGTGGGTCTGTCGGTGGAAGAACAGCTTTAGGAGGCGAGATTATGGACGATAACGAGATAATGACGGCTGATACGCAGGCGGAGAAAACTGCCGATACAGCAGACACAGGTCAGACAACGCCCACCACCGAGGAGCTTATCCAGCAGCTCACGGCGAGGGTGGCAGCTCTTGAAGAAATAGTGGGCGAGGAGGAGTATGAGCTGCGGTACTCGGGCGAACAGACGGACGAGCTTTTAGACGGCGGTACAGCGGTGTTTCGTGCAAAGACAGCGGCGCAGATAGTAAGCCTTGTGAACAGGCTCTACCCACTGTATATGCGGTGGGGGTCTTTCACGGTGAATATGAAGGTCAACGCCGACAACGGCTCACAGTGGTCATACAATACACGCACAGGAATGATACCCTCGGGGGTCACGAACCCTGCGGTGTTTATGGTGTGCGACTGGGGCAAAAAGCACTTCAAGTCGCAGAGTTTTCAATACAAAGTCGCAAGCAACGGCAGGGACATCGACTGGGAGGCATACCTTGAACACAACTCTGACCAGGGCGGAACATACGCTTTCAAGGTATACTATCTCATAGTCGGCAAAAATGCGGAAGGGGGAAGTATAGTTGGCTAGTTTCACGGAAAATCTCGGACTTAAAAAGCCCGACAGGTCGGACAGGTTCAGCATCGAGGACTTCAACGGCAATATGGATATTATCGACACTATACCCGATATGGCGAGCGGACAGAGCCTTGTGGGAGTGTCAGTGGGAGAAGCGTATGGGAATATAGGTATAACAGGCATAGCGGAGGCGGTCGAAGATGAAAATATATGAGGGCACAGACGGACTGAGAGGGCTGATAACAAAGCTTATCGAGGTGTGGGACTTTAAAAAGATAGTCTATGAGGGCGATGGTGCAACACTCAGCACGAATGATGTTGTATTCAATCTGTGGGTCACTGATGAGGTGTTTCTGCGTGGTCA
This sequence comes from Ruminococcus sp. AF37-20, assembly GCF_003460465.1. Lineage (NCBI taxonomy): Bacteria > Bacillati > Bacillota > Clostridia > Eubacteriales > Oscillospiraceae > Ruminococcus > Ruminococcus sp. AF37-20. The sequence continues at coordinate 41,078 of NZ_QTVE01000017.1, forward strand.
ATTCAGCGACACGGGAACAAACGGCTGGATTGACCTGCGAACGGAAGATTTGACTTGTCCATGTGTTGGAACTTATAGCAACATCTCTCCAAAAAGGCGTTGGGTCATATACAAACAGGACGGCTTGGCAGCCATAGGCATTGACGGCAATCAGAATGACCGCCCAGGCATTAACATCGTTATCGGCGAGGTAACAGACTATGAAACGCAGGAAAAGGGGTACGGCTTGGCAACAAGCTGTGCAGACAACAACATACGGTTATGTTCTGTATTTACTGACGGAATGACGATAAAGTCTGTGCCTGTCAGACCTGTGTGTCGGCGCAAGTGGCTGACCTCTTTCACACCTGTGACATCGTCGACTTTGAACAAAGGCTTTACAAACCTTTATCACATTCTTTCACACACATCGGGGCAGAATGACAGCGACTACTATCCTGATTATGCAGTGCCCACGCAGACAGTGCTGCTTAACGGCAAGAAATATCTGTTAAGCAGATTTGCTTTTGAGATAAAGGAGTGAGCAAGATATGAAACAGAAATTTGCAAAGCTTATAGACGTCAAGTCTATCGTGACGATATTGTTGACAGCGGTGTTTTGCGTGCTGGCACTGCGCCGCACGATTTCAGCAGAGCAGTTCATCACGGTGTTTACTGTGGTGATATCGTTCTATTTCGGCACGCAGTATCAGAAAAACTATAAAAATAACAAGGAGGATAATTATCATGGCAGCGACAATTAAAGGCATTGATGTTTCTATGTATCAGACAAACGTAGATTTCGCAAAGGTCAAAGCGGCGGGCTACAGTTTTGTTATTATCAGATGCAATAACTGGGATCACACGAAGAACTGTGTAGTAAAAGACCCGCTTTTTGAAACGCATTACAAAAATGCAAAGGCAGCTGGGCTTGACGTCGGTGCATATTACTATACATGGCAGACAACGGTATCCGGTGCGAAACAGGACGCAGTTCTTTGTCTCGATTACATCAAGGGCAAAACTTTTGAATACCCGATTTACTTTGATCTGGAGTGGCAGAAAGCTTTTGCACGCGGTAAAACGGTATGCTCCGACATGGTAAAAACTTTTTGCACTGCGCTGGAGGAAGCAGGCTACTTCGCAGGTCTGTATATCAGCCGCAGTCCGCTCCAGACTTACATAACAAATGATGTCGCAAGACGCTATGCACTGTGGATTGCAGAATACAACAGCAAGTGCAACTACGGCGGCACATACGGTATGTGGCAGTACAGTTCAACGGGCAAGGTCAGCGGTGTTTCCGTGCCGGTAGACATGGATTACTGCTATGTGGATTACCCATCTGTGATAAAGGCTAAGGGGCTTAACGGGTTTAAGGCTACTAACACAAGCACGTCTAAGGTACTTGACAGTTCGGGCTTTAAGAAAGGTGATAAATCCGATGGAGTTCTTGCACTGAAACAGCTCCTTATGCTGGCAGGGTACAAACTTGACAACAACGGCACGTTCGGAGACGGTACCCTAAAGGCGGTCAATGTTCTGTTGAAAAAGTGGGGCTATACTCAGAACGGTATTGCGGGGACTAAATTTATTAAAAAGCTGTCTGCAACGATAAAGTAAAGGAGTAGCTTATGGATACAAAAGAAACATCATACAGCCAAATGGTGACAGTCACTAGGCTTAATTACAGGAGCGATTGCAACTTCACCGCCGGAACGATCGTTGGCGTTCTCGAAGATAATACTCCGGTAAAAGTCGCTGATGATTTTTATGAATTTCATCACGGTCACTACTGGAGAAAAATCAAGCTTGGTCGCAAGCATTATTATGTTGTTGCTGATTGGCTTAAAAAGATTTAAAAGTAACAGCTCCGGGCAATCCGCTCGGAGCTGTATACTATATTAAAAGGAGGTCATATTTATGAAAAGTCCAATACCATGGATTGGTGGAAAGAGCCAGCTTAAAAGTAAGATCATCAAGTCTTTCCCGCCTACTGAAAGCTACAACAGATTTATCGATGTATTCGGCGGAGGCGGGTCTATACTTTTTGCAAAAGGCAAACACGCTGATCTAGAGATCTATAATGACGCCAACAGTGATTTGGTCAACTTTTTCAGATGCTTAAAATATCATTCTGATGAGCTTAAAAAGGAGATAAAATACTATTTAAACAGCCGGGAAATGTTCCTTGACTGCCGTGAGCGCATATCTGTAACCGGATTTACAGACATTCAGCGGGCTGCTATGTTCTATGTGCTTGTCAAGACAGGCTTCGGAGCAAGTCTGAGAACGTTTGGCTGCAACAAAAAGCGGCTTAACACAGATAATTTCGCAGATATCGAGGCAAGACTGGATGGAGTAGTGATCGAAAACAAAGATTTTGAGGATCTTATCAAGGTATACGACCGTGAGAAAGCTTTATTCTACTGCGACCCTCCATACCACAAGACAGAGCGGCATTACACTGTTAAATTTACCGAGGATGACCATGAGCGGCTCTGCAGAGTTCTTCACCAGATCAAGGGCAGATTTGTACTGTCGTACAACGATGACAAGTATGTGAGAGACCTGTATAAAGACTACAATATTCAGGCGGTCACCCGCAATAACAGTCTTTCATCAGGTGATTTCAAAGAGGTAATAATCACAAATTTCTAGTATTTTTTTTAGAGAATAAATAACGGATTTCGTTATTTATGTTGTAAAAAACATACCGGAGGTAATCATGAGAGTAAAATTAAGGGCTTTGCTTAATTCCAGGGGCATTACTCAGGCTGAACTTGCGCAGGCGACAGGCATCAGACCGTCCACAATCTCACAGCTTTGCAATAACATCGCTGTCGGTTTCAAATTTTCACATCTTGAGCTGATTTGCAGATTTTTAAAATGCGATTTAAATGACATTTTAGAGCTGTAAAAAATACGTTTCAAAAATTCTCGATAATTCAAAAAAAGTGATGAGTGTTTCGTTTTGTTGAAACATTTCATCACTTTTTTGCGTTTTGCTTGTCAGTTTTTTGGATTTTGCTTGTCAAACATCAATTGTGGAGCGGCTTGAAAAACAGCCGCTCATTTTTTTACAGTATACAATAAATACC
>NZ_QTVE01000017.1:44167-44912 GCF_003460465.1 Ruminococcus sp. AF37-20
ATTGTGGAGCGGCTTGAAAAACAGCCGCTCATTTTTTTACAGTATACAATAAATACCGTAATTTGTCAAGGTTCTTCAACAGTCAGTCTGCTGGAATGGAGCGTAGCGGAATGGAAGCAGACTGACTGTGCCGGCTCAGCCGAGCCTGTCGGGATACATGATTTCAAGCTCTCCCAGAACTCTACCCCAGTTTCTCAGCGGCATAGTCCATTTTTTCGCTATTTCATGAGTTGCAAGATACAGTGCCTTTAACAGCGCCGTATCGCTGGGAAACACGCTTCTCTGTTTGTTCAGACGACGATAGCCGCTGTTAAGGCTTTCGATCGCATTGGTGGTGTAAATGACCTTTCTCACATCAGCGGAAAACTTGAAGATCGGTGAGATCACATCCCAGTTTTTGTACCAGCTCTTCATGGCGTTTGGATAATCTTTCTCCCACTTCTCCGTCACACGCTCAAGCCGTTCAAGTGCAGCGTCCTCAGACGGCGCCTGGTAAATTGTTTTCAGATCATTAGCAAATTCTTTCTTGCTTTTTTCGCCAACGTATTTCAGCATATTTCGCACCTGATGAACGATACAACGCTGTAATTCTGTCTGCGGAAATGCCGCTGATACGGCGCTCCTTTCATACCCGAAAGACCATCGGCACATATCACGAGGACGTCCTTTACACCACGATTTTTCAGCTCGTTCAGAACGCCAAGCCAGTACTTTGCACTCTCGTTTTCACCGATATGTATGGACA
>NZ_QTVE01000018.1:0-43998 GCF_003460465.1 Ruminococcus sp. AF37-20
CGAATTCTTCAATAACTATCGTGTCCAATATCATTGACAAACTAACACCATGGCTTGTCGGCAATAGTTTTTTCACTATATTTTTTCATATTGTTCATATCAATATAATATGATTTATGTGCTCTATGAAAAGCAACAAAAAAGTGCCATTTTTCGCACTTTTTAGGCTAGCACCTACAAAATTCATCATGATAATTTGTACAAATTTAGTCTTGCAAAAACATTTAAAATAGTATATAATATATCTGTTAAAGTAAAGTGATTTTGTTTATAACATCAAACCAAATATCAAAGAAAGAAACAAATGTATGAAAATAAAAAAAGAAATAAACCTCTTTGCGGGAATGTTCACTGCAGATGAGATATATCGCTATGGTGATATCATACTGCTGTTAGGTCATATAATATATCTTGTGCTGTTTTATCGGTTCGGAGTATACCAAATGGTATACTACAACTATTTCAGCGTAGCATTCTATGCAGCGATGTATTTCCTGCTTCGTTTTAAGAAGATAGGCAAAATATCATTTACTTATCTTGTGCTGAGCGAGATAATAGTACACGCCTGCATGGGTGCATATCACATAGGTTGGTCAGCAGGATTTACGCAGATAATGCTGTGTATAATACCTATTCCGTTTTTCCTTGCACCAAACAGAAAAGCGATACCATATATACTTTCGTCCTTTGATGTTGTTGTGTTCATAGTCATGCGTATCATAGTCACAAACAGGGTTGCACCTTACAGCTTTGATACCGGCAGAGAGAATATCTTATACATTTACAATACTCTATGCAGCTTTATTATAATTATCTATGTATCTTCCATATACATTTTCACAAATGAGCATAACAAGCGTGAAGCAAAAGCACAGAACGAAAAGCTTCAAAAGCTCGCCACTATCGACCCACTCACTCAGCTTTTCAACCGCCGTGCCATGATGGATTTTATCAAAAAGATAGAAAGCAACAGCCGCAGGACAAACAGCGTATATTCTATGTGTTTGGGCGATATTGATGATTTCAAGCACGTTAATGATACATATGGTCACGAAGTCGGTGACAAGGTACTTAGAGCGGTATCAGATGTTATAGCTGGAAACGTGCCTAGCGAGGGCTATGTGTGCCGTTGGGGCGGTGAGGAAATACTATTCGTTGTGCCAAATACAGACACTGAAAGCTGTGAGAAGATAGCAAAGAGCATTTGCCAGAAAATACATGAGTGTACATTTAAGGAAAATTCTCGAAGTTTCAATATATCCATGACTTTTGGAGTTTACTCAGTAACTCCGAACGAAAACTATGACGAGGGTATCTCAAAAGTGGATAAGCTGCTATACAAGGGCAAAAATCAGGGCAAAAACTGCGTTGTATCTAAATAAAATCAAGGCAGCCGTGTAGAAAAAACTCCACGGCTGCCATTTTCATGCCTATTTTGCAGAGAGATATCCTCTCATGTCTACAGAAAGGCGTTCCTCAAGACATATAAGCTCCTTGGCAATGTTCTTGGACTTCTCGTCTGCCGCCTTATAATTGTTGAGATATCCGGACAGGGACTTCACGCCCATATTACAGCCGTCTGTTATAAAATCTGCCACAGCGTCATCACTGCTCTCTGCCGCAAGCTTGAAGTTGGTTTTAAGCCATGCCATACCCTTTGCCATAGCAGGCGGCTCTTTTCCGCTGTCATGATATGAATTTAAAAGCCCCTGAAGCTTCTCTTGTATCTCAATATGCCCTGCAAGATTTTTCTCCAGCGTTCGCTTTAGCTCTCCGTTTGAAGTGTATTTCAGCGAATCCTCAATAGACTGCACGCCCATTTTTATTCCTGCGTCGCACTCCCTGAGAAGCTTTATTGTATCCTGTTCTATCATATAAGTTCGCTCCTTTCATAACTGCAAATAGTTTTCCACAAAAATTTCTCTTTATGCCTGCATAAATTCAGCAAAACTATTGAAAAATCTTTAAATTTGTGATATAATTTTTTTATGGCTTACGCCTGAAGTATATAAGGGGGTATTTTAAATGGGAGAACACAAACATTACAAAGAGTCGGGCAAATTCAGCCCAATTGGAGCATTGCTCATGGTGCTTGCAACGGCAGTATGCGGTGGATTGCTTTTCTGGCTCTATCTGCTTTTTGAGGGCTGGTGTACTATCATCTATCTCAATGTTATCGCTGCAATAGCGGTGTCATGCGCACTTGGCTTTGTGGGAGGAAAGATAGTCAGAGCATTCAAAATGCGAAACACAGTTGTGGCAGTTGCCTGTGCAGTAGTGGGCTTTTTATTTGCCTCATATTTTAAATGGGCGCTGTATGATTACAACGATCTGAAAAAATATGGCTATGAGCTTATGAGTGAATACACAGCCTATGATTATTATGACGAGCTGAATATGCTTTTCGATGAAAACACAGACGGCTTCGGTGATTATTATGACTTTTATCACCAGACCAAGGCATATGATCTTTTCAGCAACGATTCAACAGGCGATTTCACAGACGAGGACATTGCCACGATGCAGAAAAAGTCTGTATGGCAGTTTTTCGAGCTTGACAAGCTTCTCGGCAAGGACGAAAACTCAGCCAAGAAAAGCCTTGAAAAGTCATACACAATGAACGCATATGACTACACTTATGATTACAGAGATTATGATAAAACAGGTCTTTTTGACATAATCGCACACCCGTCTGACCTTTGGAAGGACGTTAAGTCTATCAACAAGGAAGGTCGCTGGTCTTACAAGTCATCACATTCATCAAGAGATAACGGCTCGCTTGTGAACGGCACGATCCTGTGGATAGTATGGGGCAGTGAATTTATCCTTCTGCTGGCTTTCCTTGTGGGCGGTGTGAGAATCAAGTCAAAAGAGCCTTTTATCGAGTCTGAGGACGATTGGGCAGAATACAAAAACCTCAAGGGTGCATACAAATTCATGGTGCCTGAGGACATAAAGTCATTTAAGGTTTCAATGGAGCAAAGCCCTTACACGCTTTTTGATTATCAGACGGCTGTTACTCAATTCCTGCCTACATATATGGTGATAGATTGCTATGTGAGCAAGTCAGGCAATGAGAATTATCTCACAGTTTATCAGCAGACGATCAATCCTAAGAACAAGAACCCTGACACAAAAGTTCTCGTGAACAAACTCTTTGTTGACGGTGACTTCATGAACAGGCTCTATTCCCTTGCAAATTTTGCTCCGCAAATGCAGGACGTTCAGCAGACACCACAGTAAGGAAAGAATAAATACATACAAAAAACACGGCTGAAAAAAATATCAGCCGTGTTTTATTATGCCAATTTTTATATTTTACAGCCAAGCGCCGTAAATAGTTTCCCCTGTAAGCTCACGATATGAGCGCACTCTAAGATCCAGCATATCTGCTCTCGCCTTTGCAATGACCTGTGAAGGTGAATTGTAATTCACCACTATGGCAGGCTCACTATGAGAGGTGTGGTCAAGCTTATCCTTGACCGCTTCTGCTACCTCATAGCCCTGTGCTTTCATTGTAGGCTTGCCCGAAACGATAGACTTTCTGTTAAGCTCCTGCGGCTTTATGACCATCACATTGTCAGACTTTAGTGTTATGTCAAACTGAAAATCAGCCGAGTCGCAATACTGACCCATGCCTATAACCGTCACCTTTGCAGTTCCAACGTTCACGTTGTCAGAGTAAACCGTTCTATAATCAACATCAGGAATAAGTGTTTCGCCGCCAACAAAAACGTCAAATATCTGTGTTCTCTCCTTGCCTGTGTATGACATAGAGCCACGCATATTTGTGGTACAGCCCACAATAGTAAGCTTTGTTTTTATGCTCATATCCGCACTGTCGCTTCCCTCTTGGATACTGTCAACAGTGTTAAGAAAAGCTTTCACTTTATAAACATATCTTGTTTTTGGAACAAGTCCATAGTCTGTAAAAGAAGTGCCGTCTGTTACAGTAGCTATCTGCTCAAACTCTGCGTCCTCAGCGTCAGTCTTTCTGTAAACATAATAGCCGTCAGCCTGCGACACCTCGTCCCATGTTAAAGTGAGCTTATCAGAGCAGATATCCTGCGACTTTACGTTATCAGGTGCGTTCAGAAGCACTGCCGCACTGCCTGTGACGTAAATATCGCCCTTGCTGTTGTCAGCAAAGCTGTTTCCGCTTATTTTAACCTGAGATTTTTTATTAGCTTTTATTCCGTAGCCTTTATTTTTATTGCAGGTGTTGTTGAAAAACTCCACAGAAGCGCTGTTGTCAGCCATAAGACCGCTAAGACCGTTTTCTTCAAGGATATTGTCAGAAGCCTTACCGCTTCCGCCAGTGAATATAAGTCCGTGATTTTTAGACTTCTTAACCGTGTTTTTTCTCACATCTGCCTTAGCTTCTTTGGTTATCTTTATGCCGTTGGAGCCTGCGGAGGTTATAGTATTGCCTGATATGGTATTTTTATCAGAACCGCCTGAAACATAAACTCCCGACACGCCTGGCTTTTTAATGGTATTTGAGCTTACCTCATTGCCTGAACCACCGCTTATATAAACGCTGTTCTGCTTTGTGCCTGTAAGCTTATTTTTGGTCACAGTCACCTGTGACGATTCGCTGAGCCATATAAGATCCATGGAATAATTATATCTGTCATAGTCATAGCTTATATCGTTAGAACCTATGAAAATTCCCGAAACGTCTGTAAGCCTTACTGCCGAACCGGCTGTTTTTATAGTGTTGTCTATTATCTTCACGCCTTTTACAGTGTAGTTGTAATCAGGGTGAGAGTATGACTTTTCAAGCTTCTTGCCGAATATCTGGATAGCATACGGCTGGGGATAATAATATGTGCCCACAACGGTTATGTCGTTGTTTCTTATTATGGTGTTGGCATTATCGTCAAGACGATCCTTTATGCCTGCATAGCCTGAATTAGGCACATGGAAATTTGCATTTTCGTAATCTGTCATGTACTTGAAATCTATGGCACAGCCAACGTTTTTCATCGTATTGTTTTCAATTATACATTTTTTATGATTAATAAGTACGATAGCTGTTCCGCTCATATTATAAAATGAGTTGCCTGATATAAGTGTATTAGTATAATATACACCAAGACAAGCTGAATGTGAGCCAAGACCTCTTATAAGGTCATGGAATTTGTTGTTCTTTATTACAGCATTGTCGCAAGGGGTATCATCAAAAGGCTCATACGCCGGGAAAACATCACTGTTACTTATGGTATCCAACTGTATAGCCTCTTTCTGAGATGTTCCAGTATAGCCGTGAAAATCGCAGTCTTCGATAGTGATGCCATTTACGCCGCCTATCTCTACATGATGACCATTGTAATTGTTTTTTATCTCAACGTTCTTTATCCAAAGGTTTTTCATGTGACCAAATCTCATATTAGAAAATGGTCTTGAAGTAGGCGAAGGGTTGCCGTCCCAACAGCCTCCCTCGATAACGATATTTCTCTCGCTGCCATATCCGCCTGCACCGTTTGCCTGAGCGTTCTTTATCATACAGCCCTTGTCAAAATTTCTGACGATAGTCGCTCCGTCCTCAAGATACAGCCAGGTGTTTGAATATATCTCCAAAAGCCTGTCTATCCTGTATTTTCCTTTCGGCACAACGACCTTTATCTGCACAGAGTTGGAGCCGTTGTCAATGGCATAGTCAAGGGCTTTCTGTATCGCCTTTGAGGAGTCTTTCTTTCCCTTTTTGTCTGCGCCGAAGTCAACAACATTCACTTCAAGCGCTCCCGAATATCCGCTTATTTCCGCTCCACTGGCTTTTGTGCCGGTGATAGTGGAATAATCATAAGCAAAGCACCTTACTGTCATAAGCATAATGGCGAGTAAACACGCCGCTGCAAAGGCAATAAAGGTGCGAGTGATCTTTGTCAATTCTCATCTGTCCTTTCGTTGTCTTGGGGTTATCGCTGCTCTCTTTTTGTTCCTTTTATCTTTTTTTGCAGAACATATTTTACACATATTCAATTATACCAAATCATGCCCCGTTTGTCAACCGAAAAACGTCAAAAAGACGAAAGCAATAACTCACAAAGTCAACGCATGATACTTGTGCGTTATCACCATAAAAAGCTGCGGTGAAAAGTTCCTCCGCAGCTTTTAACAAATGCGTCTTTTTTATCCTAGTGCCACATCAAGTATCATCATAAGCAAGAAGCCTAGCATTACGCCAACTGTTCCCATGTGACCTTCCCCCAGATGTGCTTCGGGGATAAGCTCCTCCACCACCACATAGAGCATTGCTCCTGCGGCAAAGGCAAGAAGCCACGGAAGAAGCGGTTGGATAGCACCTGCGGCAAGAACGGTGAGAAGTCCGAAAACAGGCTCAACAATTCCTGAAAGAGTGCCAAGACCGAATGCTTTCGCCCTGCCCATGCCCGATTGCCTCAACGGCAGTGCGATAGCCGCACCCTCCGGAAAGTTCTGTATTCCCATGCCTATGGCAAGTGCGATAGCAGAAGCCAGCAGTACCGAGCTGTCATTATGTGCCGCCAACGCAAAGGCAAGACCTACTGCCATGCCCTCAGGGATATTGTGCAGTGTGATAGCGAAAATAAGCATTCCCGAACGCTTTAGACCCCTGCGGACGCCCTCTTCCCTTTCAGGCTCAGGTAAAAAATAAGGCATTGCCTTGTCAAGCCCCATAAGAAACAGCACGCCTAGTGCAAAGCCGCCTGCGGCAGGTATCCAGCCTATCCTGCCGAGAGCTTCCGCCTCGTTTATGGCAGGGATAAGCAAGCTCCACACGCTTGCGGCTATCATAACGCCTGCGGCAAAGCCTAAAAAGGCTTTCTGCACCTTTTCGCTCTGCCCCTCTTTTCTCATGAAAAAGACCACAGCCGCACCTAACGTCGTCATAGAGAATGTAAAGCCCGTGCCTGCCGCAGCCCAAAGTAGACCATTCATACTATTATGTTTCCTTTCAGACAGTATTATGTCAGATACAATGACATATCTTAGTCTATGAAAAGCCTTTACGCTGTGTGAAAAAGCCTCTGCCGACAAAATACATTAAATTTGTCTGAGATTTTCAGAATATGACCCGTCCCAAGTGAATATAATGTTCTCAGCAGGGCATTACAAGCCCTTTACGATCGTATGATCAGTTTATTTTTAGGAGGAAACAGACAAGATGAACACTATGGATCTTAAGCTTAACAGAGAGATGCTGTCAATGACACGGACTATCCTTGACGCCTCCTGCGAGCAGGCTGTGGAAAAGGATTTTTTGCTGCCAGACTATTATCCCGATATTTTCAGGGTACTAAAATGCGTTATCACACCAACAGTACAGAGCCATTCCATAAACGGCGGAAAGCTAAGCTTTGACATGGCAGTGCTCATAAGAGTGCTTTACATCAGCCAGAATGACAAGCGGATAAACTGCATCGAGCAGAAAATGAACTACACAAAGTCTTTCGACCTGCAAGGGGATTGCGGCGACCCTATGATATGGCTCACGCCAAAATGCGATTATGTCAACTGCCGTGTGGTAAATCAGCGCAGACTTGATATCAGGGGTGCTGTGACTATCCACGCAAATGTGACGGGCGAAGTAACTGTGCCTATAGTCACAGACGCATTCGGCTGCGGCATACAGCTTAAAAAAGTTGCTGTTACATACCCTGCAAAACGTCTTACCGCTGCAAAGCGTATCACACTAATAGAAGAATTGCAGCTTTCTGCGGCAAAAGCCCCTGTTGGCACTATCCTGCGGACAGATTGCCGCATTATCCCACAGGAACACAAAATGATAGCAGGCAAGCTTGTGACAAAGGGCGACGCTGAGATAATGATGCTTTACTCCTGCGTAACTACCGATGGAGAAGAAACCGCCGAAACAATGCGGTTTACTCTGCCGTTCTCACAGATAATCGACATAGACGGCATTGACGATACTTTCACCGCAGACGTGAGGATAACCCCTGCGGGGTGTGATATCATACCAAAGTCTGACGATTCCGGCACACTTGAATGTGAGCTTGTGCTTCTTGTGAACTGCGTTGCCAAAAAGCTTTCCACCTGTGAGATCGTCACAGACGCATACTCCACCTGCTTTGAGTGCGAGGCTGAAAGGTGTGAAAGCAAGCTTGACAGCGAAAGCATAAAGTTATCTGACAGCCACAGTGTTACTGCAAAGCTTTCCTGCCAGGATGGCGAGATACGCTGTGTTCACGACAGTTGGGCGACCCTTTCCAATGTGACATCAAGGCTTGACGAGGAAAAGAAAGCCTTTATCATTTCAGGAAGCGTGACGTTCTGTATTATCGGCAGGAACGAGGACGGCACTCCCCTTTATCTTGAAAACGATTCGCCTTTTGAGCATGAGATACCCCTTCCTGAGAATGTCAATGGTGAGATATCCATATCCCCTGACCTGTGCATAGAAAACTGCACATACTATCTTGCAGACGAAACAACAGCGGAGCTTAAAGCCGATATCAAGATAGGCGGCGAAATGACTATTCAACAGACAGGGACTATGATATCAGAGCTTAGGGTACTCACAGATAAGCCGAAAGAGAAAAATGACAAATACGCTCTGAAAATATGCTACTGCAATGAGAGCGACGACATCTGGGAGATAGCGAAAAAGTATTCAACTTCCATAACAGCCATACTTGAAGAAAACGAGCTTACCGACGATAAAATATCAAAACAGGGAATGTTGCTTATCCCATTAATGAACTAGGAGGACAGACACATGAAAAACGATATTTACACCGACATTGCCACACGGACGGGAGGCGATATCTATATAGGCGTGGTAGGTCCTGTCCGCACGGGAAAATCCACCTTTATAAAACAGTTCATGGAGCAGTTCGTTATACCGAACATTGAAAGCGACTACCGCAAAGAGCGTGCCATTGACGAGCTGCCCCAGTCCTCCGCAGGCAAGACTATCATGACCACCGAGCCTAAGTTCATTCCTGAGGAAGCTGTGAACATCACCCTAGAGGGCGGAGCAAGCTTCAACGTGCGAATGATAGACTGTGTGGGCTACATAATCCCAAGCGCCATAGGCTACATAGAGAATGAAGCCCCGAGAATGGTGGTCACACCGTGGTTTGACACGGAAGTTCCATTCAACATGGCGGCTGAGGTGGGAACGCAAAAGGTCATAACAGAACATTCCACCATAGGACTTGTGGTGACAACAGACGGTAGTATCACCGACCTTCCACGTGAAGAATATGAGGAATGTGAGGAGCGTATAATCGACGAGCTGAAGCAGATAGGCAAGCCGTTTGTAGTGCTTATGAACACCACTGAGCCTTACTCTCAGCAGACAAAAGACCTTTGCGAACAGCTTTCCGACAAATACGGCACTACAGTTATGCCTATAAACTGTTTGGAGCTTTCGGAAAAAGAGATAAAAGAGATACTTACGCTTCTTCTTTACTCTTTCCCTGTGAAAGAGATAAACATCTCAATGCCCTCATGGATAAACTCTCTTGACAAGGGTCACTGGCTGAAAGAAGCGGTTTTCGGACACATCAAGGAAGCGGCTTCGGCTGTGTCAAATCTTCGTGACATTTCAGACTGTGCCGAAAAGATATGCTGCTGTGAGCAGGTATCATCTGGTTCGGTGGCTGAGATAGACCTTGGAAAAGGCTCGGCTGTCATAAAGGTGGAGCTTGACCCTGCGCTGTTTTTCAGGATAATAGGCGAAGCCACAGGGCTTGAGATAAAGGACGAAAACGACCTTATGCCGAGAATTCTGGAGCTTGTGAAGATAAAAGAACGTTTCTCGAAATTCAGCTCTGCCCTTGATGAAATGGAGAAAACAGGCTACGGAATAGTTATGCCTGAAATGAACGAGCTGACCCTTGATGAGCCTGAGATAATAAAGCAGGGTGGAAAATACGGCGTAAGGCTCAAAGCCGCCGCACCAGCTATCCATCTTCTGAAAACCACTATCAACACCGAGGTCGCACCTATCGTCGGCTCAGAAAAGCAATCTGAGGAGCTTGTGCTTTATATGCTCAACGATTTTGAGGAATCACCTGAAAAGATATGGGAGTCAAACATTTTCGGCAAGTCACTCCACGAGCTTGTGAGCGAGGGTCTGCACACAAAGCTTTCAAAGCTTCCTGAGGACGCACGCATGAAGATAAAAGAAACTATCGAGCGCATGATAAACGAGGGCTGTTCGGGACTTATCTGTTTTATTCTCTGAGAGTTTCATAAATGAAAATAAACTGATCCACCAAAAAAAGCGTTACACTGAGAAAAGTGCAACGCTTTTTATCTTGTATAAAGTGTTAATTTACGCCCTCTGCAAAGCTGATCGGCACACCGAAAAGCACACCTGCGTTAGGCTGTGAAAGATCGCCTGTAACATCAGTTATCGCCTTTCTTGCAACATCTACCTGATCGTCTGCAACGGCAACGAAAATTGTCTTGCCCTTCTGTGCAGCGTCCTCACCGCTGAGAATAGATCTCAGAACGCCGATCATAGGCAAATTATCCATTGTAGAAATAGATTTCGCCATTCCCACGCTGTCAATGACCGTTCCGCCTCTTATGCCTGCCTGTGCCAGCGAACGCATGATTTCGTCTACTAACTCGATTCTCTTGATAACCAAAAACAATAACTGCATTTTGATCCGTCCTTTCATCTCTTATTTCCTGAATGACGCAGCCACCCAGTCTTCTTTTTCTCTTATCTCAATAAGCTCAAAGCCCTCTGCTTTAAGCCTGTCAAGCACCTCGTCTTTTCTCTGGTCGATTATACCTGAAACTATGAGCGTTCCGCCGTCTTTGATAAATCCGCCGAAAATCCCGCTCATGCCTATAAGAACATCTGCCACGATATTTGCACAAAGCAGGTCATAGCCTGTGCCTATCTGCTCCACCAGAGCCTTATCGTCTATGATATTTCCGCAGTAAGCTGTATACTTCTCTGCGCTTATATGGTTTTTCTCTGCATTTTCCTTTGCTATCTTAACAGAATTTTCGTCAACGTCCACCGCTGTTGCACTTTCAGCACCAAGGAGCAATGCGCCGATAGAAAGTATTCCGCTTCCGCACCCAAGGTCAAGTATCCTGTCGCCCTCATGGAGATTTTTCTCCACAAGCTCCAGACAAAGCTGGGTTGTGTTATGCTGACCTGTGCCGAAAGATGAGGCAGGGTCTATTTCCAGTATCTTTCTCTTTTCACCCTCAGCGACCTTTTCCCATGACGGCTTTATAAGAAGCTTTTCGCCAACGCAAAGGGGTTTGAAATACTGTTTCCAGTTATTCGCCCAATCCTCTTCCTTAACGTTTTTAAGCTCATATTCAAGTCTGCCGAACTCATTGTTCACGTCACGCTTTTTGAGCGCTTTAAGCTCCAGCTTCATAGCTTCAAGATTTTCAAGACCCTGAGCGTTCTCAGGGAGATAAACTGTCACTGTGGTTTCACAGTTTTTTAGACCCATAAGGTCATCATCTATATAATCCCAGTTGCCGTCCTTATCATCAAGAAAGTCCTGAAAATCCTTTGCGTCCTTGATAACAAAGCCGTTTATACCCATTCCAAGCAGACTTCCCGTTACTGCTTCGATGCCTTCTGTAGTAGTATATATATCCATTTCAACCCAATTCATAATATCAATTCCTTTCGATAATATCTCATTATAACACATTTTTGCGATTTTGTAAAGCTTTTTGACTATGATTTATTATACAAAATTAAATATTGATAATTGTATATACTTATCAAATATCAACCATATTAAGTGCAAAGAAAAAGCTTCCCGTCAAAAAACGAAAAGCTTTCATGATCATTTTTTCTTATCGTAAGCGTCAAAGGCTTCCTCAACAGTGCCGTCCACCTGCACCTTGCCGTCTTTTAGGAATATCGCCCTTGTGCAAGTTTCCTCGATAGCCTTGCGTGAGTGGGAAACGAACAGTACCGTTACACCAGTGGAGATAACATCATTTATCTTGTCACGGCACTTCTTCTGAAAGTCTGCGTCGCCAACGCTCAGTGCCTCGTCAACAACGAGGATATCAGGCTTGATATTTATATTGATAGCAAAGCCAAGACGCATTTTCATTCCGCTTGAATATGTTCTTACAGGCTGGTCGATATACTCTCCAAGATCTGCAAAATCAATTATATCCTGCTCTATCTCCTTTATCTGATCGTCATTAAGACCAAGTAGATAGCCCTTTAGATAGATATTTTCCATACCCGTCATATCCAGTGAAAAGCCTGCTGTAAGCTCAAGCAATGCGGCAACCTTTCCTCTTACGGTGATAGTACCGCTGTTTGGAAAGCTTACGCCTGTTATCATTTTCAGAATGGTCGATTTTCCTGCACCGTTCTTTCCGATAATTCCCACAGACTCGCCTGGGTATATCTTGAAGCTCACGCCTTTAAGGGCAGGGTGCTTCTTTACTCCCCTGTTTTTGGTGAAAATAGCCTTAAAACGTGCCTTTTCGTTTTTATATAAAAAGTATTCTTTTTTTACGTCCAAAAATTCAATAATTGGCTCAGTCGCTTGATTTTCCATTTAAAAGTCAGTTCCTTTCAGCCTTTGTTACAGAACGTCAGGAAGTATCTTCCTGAATTTCTTATAGGTGTGCGCTCCGAGGAATATCATAAAGATAAACTCCGCATAGAACACTATAGTTTCGGTGGTATAGTTAGAATCAAAAATAAACGTGTCTGTAAGAAAGCTCTTTCTATAGCCGTTTACAAAATAGTTTATAGGGTTGAAATACATGAGCTTTCTCAGCCACAAAGGTGAGATATCATATGTGTTCCAGAATATACCTGAAAGCCAGAAAAGTCCTGTTATAATAGAGTTTATAAGATTTTCAAAATCCTTGCTGAACGCACTGAGAGGAGCAGTCATCCACGAAAGCACAAGGAAGAAAAAATACATCATCAGCGCATAATAGATAAACTGAAGATTGTAAATACTCGGTCCAAAGCCCAGACACAGCAGCACCACATACATTATAGCACACAGCAAAATGTGGATATAAAGTCCCGAAAGTGAGGTAAAGGTCATGATATTTGAAACAGGGAAGGACAGCTTTGTTACAAACTGCTTGTTGCTTCTTATTGACCTTGATCCTCCAACGATACATTCTGAAATATAAAACCACGGCACATAGCCGGTGAGCATGAAAACGAACTGAGTGTACTTTCCGTTAATGAAATGCACTCCACCGTTTCTTTTTAAACCTATTTCAAAGGCAAACCACAGTATAAACAGGGTAAAGGTCGGCTTTATAAGCGCCCACAATGGGCCAAGCGCCGCACCCTTATACTTCTTTTTCAGCTCGTTCACCGACAACATTCTTATCTGTCTGAGCTTTCCCTTATGCTCCTTCAATATCTGGGTAAGCCCGAACCAATCAAACTTTTTTCCTTCTATTTTTATCATCTCCGTCAAAAACGCTCTTTTCCCAAAGCGCTGTCGATTATTCTTTCCGTTGACCTGCCGTCGCAGGCAGACATATATTTTTCCGTGAAACGCTCCACGCCCTCACGGTCAAAGCTCTTTTCACTGTCAAGCACAGCCTGTGCAAGCTTCTCTCCCTCCGTCACCAAAGGCGCAGGCATATCTGTTTTATAATCAAGATAAAAGCTCCTGCCCTTGCTGTAACTCTCAATATCAGGGGCAAATATCACCCACGGCTTTTTATACAGTGCATACTCGAACACAAGCGACGAATAGTCTGTCACAAGCACGTCTGCCACAGGCATGAGCCTGTTTGTAGCAATATCGCAGTTAGTCAGCCCGCTGTGAAGTCTGGGGTGCATTTTTATAATGACTTTCCAAGCCTCCCCAAGTTTTTTTTCAAGCTCTGCGGCATATTCTTCGCCCACGCAGTGACAATCAAGTGCATTACCTCTGAACGTTGGCGAATAAAGCACTATCTTCTTGCCCTTATAGTCGGGATATCTCTCAAAGAACTCACGTCTGCACTGCTCGTTGTAGCTTTCATCAAAGAACACGTCCGTACGGCTGACGCCAAGGGGCTTTACGATATCTTCTTTCAGCCTGAACGCAGACACAAAAGCCTTTACGCACTCTTTACTGCTCACAGTGATAAGGTCAAAATTTCTTGTAACAGAGCCTTTGAAATGGGAAGATATATCCTCCTCGCTGTCATAGCCGAACTTTTTCAGTGCTCCGCAGGAATGCCAAAGCTGAACCACTGTGGTTTCCTCACGCTTTTTGCAGGAAGTCACAGGCACAAAATAGTTGCATATGAACACAGCCCTTGCATTTGCGTAAGCTTTCATAAAGCTCATCATATATTTAAGCCCCGAGACCATTCCACAGCTTGAAAGGTCGCAGTACATCTCCCTGACCTTATAGCCACGGCTTTGAAGCTCCGCTTTTATAAGCTCCATGCTCTCAGGAGTAGAAACGCTGTTAAGGTCTGCAAGGATAACGAGCTTTTTGTCTATATCCTTTTTCTTTGACAGCTTGTAGCACAGCGGCAAAAGCGTTTTTTGCAGTGCTGATTTTATGTGCTGTCTTATTATTCGTTTGCGGCTCTCCATTATCCCCTAAGAAACCTCTTATATATCTTGCCTGTCAGCGATTTCGGCATTATGAAAATGAAAAACTGAAAAGTGCATGGAACAATAAAGTCCCACAGATTTGAATATCCCATACGGAATATCTTCCACCTGACATTCACAAAAGACTTTGTGTTTGCCCAGTTTCTTCTTCTCTCATAATTGTTCGCCGTAACTCTGTACATCACAAGCGTTTTGTCAAGATTTATTCCCCTTGCGCCGTCCGCAAGCATTTTCACCACGAACTCATAGTCCTCACAGCGTTTTATATTGCTGTAACCTCCCACGCTCAAAGCACGGGATTTCTTATAAACAAGGGTCTGATTATTGAACGGATTTCTCCGCCTTGCATATTTGTGTATCTCTTTATTGGTCAGTGGCGTTTTCTTTGTGGCTATCACTTCGCCCGTCTGACTGTCGAACTCGTCTATATAAGCCCCAAGCATATCTATCTCAGGGTGCTTTGCCATAGCATAAAGCGACCTTTCACAGCGGTCAGGCTTAGCGATATCGTCAGAGTCCATTTTGACTATATACTCATTTTTGCAGGCGTCTATACCTCTGTTAGCGCATCTTCCTGTGCCTACATTCTCCTTGAGCCTTATGGGATGAAAGCACTCGTAATTCTCCTCATAGTAGTCTACGACCTCGTCAAGCTCTTTTGTGAGCTTTCCGTCGCACACAAGCACAAAATCGTTCGTCACATAGGTCTGTGACAGCATACTCTCGATACTTGCCCTGAGATGTTCAGGCTTCTCTCCTGCATAAACAGACATAAGCACGCTGTATTCAGGCAACTCCACATTTTTCACTACCATAGCGCACCGTCCTTTTTTCATTCTGTCAAAATTATCCCCACAAATCTGTAAGCTATTCCATTATACCATTAAAACCGCTGTTTGTCAACGCAGATAAGGCTGTTAAAACAACACAAAAAGGACGGCTTTTTACTGCCGTCCTTTGTATCAAGACCTTATCCGTCACTTTATGACCTTAGCACATATCTTTTCGTAATTGTCTATCTTATAGTTGAGTCTGTCGATAGTCGCAGCTATCTCAGCCTGCTTTTGGAGGAGATCTTTTCTCTGCTCGATAAGCAGATTTTTTCTTGCCTCGATAGTGCTGTCGCCCTGCTGATACAAAGCAACATACTCTATAAGGGCTTCTATTTGCAAACCTGCGCCTCTCATGCACTTTATGAACTCTATCCAATTGCATGAACTTTCATCATAGTCCCTAAGACCGCTTCTCGTTCTCGGCACAGGCGGGATAAGTCCTATCCTCTCATAATATCTCAGTGTATCGGGTGTAAGTCCGAATTTCTCGCTTACTTCAGAAATAGTCATAGCTTTACCTCTCTATTAAAGTGCATTATACTGCTCGTCTGAAACGGGCTCGCACCACTCGTTCGATGCGCCCTCGGCAGGTATCTCAAGAGCAACGTGCGTGAACCACTCGTCCTTTGTTGCACCGTGCCAATGCTTTATCTCCGGAGCAATGTAAACAACATCACCAGGGTGTAGCTTTCTTGCAGGCTGACCCCATTCCTGATACCAGCCCTCGCCGTCTGTACAAAGAAGTATCTGTCCGCCCTTGTGGTGGATATGCCAGTTATTTCTGCACTTCGGCTCAAAGGTAACATTAAAAACGCCTACGCCCTTGACATTCAGCGGTTTAAGATAGCTGTTACCTATAAAATACTGAGCAAAATTCACATTTGGCTCGCCAAGACCAAAAAGCGAGTCTGAACAGCCGTTCTTTTCCTCAGTATACACTTCCCTTACCATTGGAAAGACAGCCCAAGCGTTAGGCCAGCCAACATAGAATGCGGCGTGAGTGATGATCTCCACCATTTCTGTCTTTGTTACTCCGTGATTTTTAGCATTCTCGATATGATATTTGATAGAATTGTCTGTAATGCCCTTTGCCATAAGAGCGGTTACCGTAACGATACAACGATCTCTCAGTGAGAGCTTGTCCTCTCTTGACCATACCTCGCCGAAAAGAACGTCATCATTAAGCTCTGCAAATTTAGATGCAAGGTCGCCAAGACTATTTCTGCCTGCTGTCTGTTTTACTGCCATGGTAATTACCTCCTAGAGTTTTATTTATTGATTACATTTTACCACCTTGAGTTAGCTCCAAGTCAAGACCTTTTCTATAAAATCGTCGATATGCACAAATCGTCATGCAAAATTTGTTATCACCGACAATATCTTAACGCTAGTCCGACACATTAAGAAAATCTTATGAAACAGTTAAGATAATACTCGTGCGAAAGCTTCTTTAGTATGGTATCATTTATACAGCAAAAGCAAAGGAGCGGACATTATGACAAAGAAAAACAAAAAGCATATCGTAATCGCCACTGCAATCATTATTTTGGTTGTGGCATTGCTTATATACAGATATTACATTCCTGATATGAAGCCCAAAAAGCAAACCACACCTGCATCAGTGGAATACACCTATGACGACAGCGTGACTTCATCTCAGCTTGCAGAGTATAATGCCCAGCAGGACTGGCAGCTCACATTGGTGAACAATGACACACCTATATGCGAGAATTGTTCAGTGATACTCACCGCCCTTGACAATGGTCAGGCAGTGGACTGCCGCATTTACCCACAGCTTCAGAAAATGTTTGATGACGCACGCTCGCAGGGGATATATCCCACTATCACATCATCGTTCCGCACCGCAGAGGATCAGCAGGACATACTTGAGAGCAAATATGAACACTATCAGAAAATAGGCTACAGCGACAAAAAGGCGAAAGCCTATGCGGAAGAATGGGTGGCGATGCCAGGCACAAGCGAACACGAGCTTGGTCTGTGTGTTGATATCGCAAGCGGTGACAGCAGAGTTACAAATCAGGAAGTATGGGATTGGCTCGCCAAAAACAGCTACAAATATGGCTTTATAGAGCGTTACACAGCCGAAAAGCAGGATATTACCGGCATTATCCCGGAAGAATGGCACTACAGATATGTTGGCGAAAAGGCGGCAAAGGAAATGTATGAAAATGACCTTTGCCTTGAAGAATACTTGCAGAAAGCGTCATAAAAATGAAATTATGTACACATTGTTTGATATGTAATACTGCGGGCGACCTGAGGTCGCCCACTAATTATTTTCTTTGCAACACTCACAGCACTGTATCTCCACGATGCAGTGCTTTTATTTTGCATATATTTTCTTCAATATCCTTATCATATCCTTTGCCTGCTTTTCAAGCTGTGACTTGAGATAATACACCCCGAAGGACACTTCCCTCACGCCATTTATAGGGATACATTTAAACGGACCTCTGTAGGTTTCCCCTATCATAGGGTAGACAAAAAAGCCTATCCCTGCCTCCGCCATTGTGATAGCACTTTCATAATCGCCGCAGAATGTTATCTTTTCCACATTTCCCTGTGCAAGAAGTTTGTGCTGAAATGAGAAAACCTCTTCAGGACAGGTGTGCCGCTCTATGAAAAGCGGTCTTCCTGAAAAGTCCTCTATGTCAAGGCTTTCAGCCGCCGCAAGTGGGTGATCCTTTGTGCAAAGGCACATGAGCGGACAGCGGCAAAGCTCAGTGTAATCAAAAGGCTGTTTCTGCGTGCTTTTAAAAGACAACAAAAGCTGTATTTTCTGATCTTTAAGCTGATTGTCTATAGACTTGAAAGGCAGAATATGTATTGACGGCAAAAGGTCATCATAAAGTCTGGACATTTCTCTTAGGGCAGGCGGCAGGACGTTCAGTTCCGCCTGATTGTGACAGCCTATATCCAGCCTCACAGGCTCGTCCTCAGGCTTTTCTGACAGCCTGAATTTTGCTGAGCCTGCTATTTTAAGTATCTGCTCTGCGTCTGAAATAAACATTATACCCTCTCTTGTGAGCGAAACGCTCTTGCTCGTTCGCACGAAAAGCTTCACCCCTAGCTCGTCCTCCAAAGAACCTATCTGGTGGCTCACCGCAGGCTGAGTGATGCTCACAGATTCCGCCGCCTTGGAAAAGTTAAGATACTGCGCCACAGCCAAAAAACACTCCAATTGTACAGTATTCACAAAAAACGCCCCTTTATGTTTGTTTATTTCCGCAAATTGTTTCGTTTAGTAAACAATTCTTAATAAAAATTAAATTTGATAGTAATCTATAAAATTCTTTTATTCATTATAACATATTTGTATTTCACTTTCAAGTAAAAATGTGATATTATTAGTTAGAGCAAAATGTTAGGTACAAAAATGTAAGGAGGCGAACAATTTGGCGGATAACAGAAAAAAGAACATTCTGCGGTATTCCAAATACATTCATCTGAAAATAGAATGTGAGATAAACACCATGCTCGCAGGCAAGGGTATAACCGCCGCTCAGAGCCATGTGCTTATGTACATAATGGAACATAATGGCGAGCCTGTTTTCTCAACGGCGATACACCACGATCTGAATATTTCCCGTGCGACGGTATCAGGGCTTATAAAAAAGCTCCGTGCAGGAGGATATCTCTCCTATGAGGGCAGTGATGATGACGAGCGTCACAAGAAGATAATAGCAACCGAGAAAGCCTATACACTCCAGCAGGACATCTGCGACTGTCTTAAAAAGATAGAAACAATGGCTTTCCGTAATTTTACAGATCAGGAGCTTGACGAAATGGAACGGCTCCAGAAAAAAATGATAGACAATACAATATAAAAATAAGCGAGAGGAGGGATCTGGCTTGAAAGAAATACTAGCACAGATCAAACAGTACAAGAAGGACTCCATTCTGACCCCTGTCTTTACCGCACTTGAGGTCTTTATGGAAATGCTTCTGCCTTTTATAATGGCGAAAATAATCGACGACGGCATTGAAAAGGGCAACATGACAAACGTTTATATTTTCGGTGGCGTAATGGTAGTGGCGGCAATGGTCAGCCTGCTTTCGGGCTTTCTTGCAGGAAAATATGCGGCTTCGGCTTCATCAGGCTTTGCCTGCAATCTTCGTGAAGCTATCTACCGCAAGGTGCAGACCTATTCGTTCTCAAACATCGACAAGTTCAGCACCGCAGGTCTTGTAACAAGAATGACAACTGACGTTACAAACGTTCAGAACGCATACCAAATGATAATCCGTATCGCAGTGAGAGCGCCGCTGATGCTCATCTGCTCAATGGCAATGTGCTTTGCAGTAAGCGGCTCAATGAGTCTTATATTCCTTGCAGCTATCGTTCTTCTTGGCATAGTTCTTGGAATCATCGTTAAAAAGACGATGAAAGTTTTCACAGAGGCTTTCAAAAAGTATGACGACCTTAACGCAAGCATACAGGAAAACGTATCGGCTATCAGAGTTGTAAAGGCATATGTAAGAGAGGACTTCGAGCAGAAGAAATTCAAGAAAGCCTCAGGCAATCTCTATAAGATGTTCGTAAAGGCTGAGAGCCTTATCGCACTGAATAACCCTGTTATGATGTTCGTTATCTACTCCTGCATAATGCTCATAAGCTGGCTTGGCGCAAAGAATGTTGTTGCAGGCGCAATGAAGACCGGTGAGCTTTCATCTGTTTTCACATATGTTATCTCCGCTATGATGTCCCTTATGATGCTCTCTATGATATTCGTTATGATATCAATGAGTACAGCAAGTATCAGACGTATCTCAGAGATACTCAAGGAAACACCTGATCTTCACAACGGTGAGAACCCAGCAAAGGATATGAGAGACGGCTCTGTTGACTTCAACAATGTAAGCTTCTCATACAAGCATGGAAGCGGAAAAATGGTGCTTAACAATATCGACCTGCACATCAAGTCCGGCGAAACTATCGGCATCATAGGCTCAACAGGCTGTGGAAAAACAAGCCTTGTAAATCTTATCAGCCGTCTTTATGACGTTGACGACGGTTCTGTGTGCGTTGGCGGCAAAGACGTAAGAGATTACGATATGGAATATCTGAGAGATCAGGTTTCTGTAGTATTGCAGAAAAACGTGCTTTTCTCAGGCACTATCCTTGACAACCTGCGCTGGGGCAACGAAAACGCCACAGACGCCGAGTGTATCGAAGCCTGTGAGGCTGCCTGCGCTGACGAGTTCATTGAACGCTTTCCTGACAAGTATGAAACTTATATCGAGCAGGGCGGTACGAACGTATCAGGCGGACAGAAGCAGCGACTTTGTATCGCAAGAGCGCTTCTGAAAAAGCCAAAGGTTCTTATCCTTGACGACTCCACAAGCGCAGTAGACACTGCAACAGACGCAAAGATAAGAGCGGCATTCGCAAAGTCTATCCCAGGCACAACAAAGTTCATTATCGCACAGAGAATTTCAAGCGTCCAGGACGCCGACAGGATAATAGTTCTTGACGGTGGCAGAGTAAACGGCTTTGACACACATGAAAAGCTTGTTGAAACAAACGAGATATACCGTGAGATATATGAATCTCAGGTAAAGGGCGGCGGAGATTTCGACGTTCAGTCAGCAGGAAAGGAGGAAGCTTAAATGCCTAAGCCAATGAATAAAGAAATGGGCGGCAAGCCTAAAATGTCAGGCGACCAGATGAAAGTCCTCGGCAGAGTAATGAAATATATGCTCAAAAACTATAAATTCTCATTTATAATAGTTGTGGCGTGCATACTTATTCAGGCTGTCACCACACTTGCGGGAATGATGTTCATGCAGTCACTTGTTGATGACTACATCACACCGATGCTAAAGACCTCCAGCCATGATTTTTCACCACTTGCAAAAGCTCTCGGCGGTCTTGCTGTAGTATACGTTGTGGGCATTGCGGCTTCATACGCATACAACAGGATAATGGTAAACATCGGTCAGGGTACGCTGAGAAACATAAGAGATGATCTGTTTCTCAACATGGAAACACTTCCTATCAAGTATTTTGACACACACCCGCATGGCGACATCATGTCAGTATACACAAATGACGTTGATACCCTCAGACAGTTTATCAGCCAGAGCATACCTCAGCTTATAAACTCTCTTGCAACACTTATATCCACCCTCGTTTCCATGATAATCCTCAACATTCCTCTTACCATACTCTCTATTGCAATGGCATTTGTAATGGTAAAGGTGACCAACGATCTCGCTTCAAAGTCAGGAGCGCACTTTGCGGCTCAGCAGCGTGACCTTGGCGCAGTTGACGGCTTTATCGAAGAAATGCTTGACGGTCAGAAAGTGGTAAAAGTGTTCTGTCACGAAGATAAGGCAATAGAAGACTTTGTAAAGATAAATGACAAGCTGAGAGTCAGTGCAAACGAAGCTAACAAGTACGCTAACATCATGATGCCGATAAACGCAAATATCGGAAACCTCAGCTATGTGCTTTGTGCCATTGTGGGAGCAATCCTTGCCATAAACGGCTATGCAGGTCTTACCCTCGGCACTATCGTAACATTTGTATCCCTTAACAAGAACTTCACACAGCCTATCACACAGATAAGCCAGCAAATGGCATTCGTTGTTCAGGCTACCGCAGGCGCAGGCAGAGTGTTTGACCTTCTCGACCAGAAGCCTGAAACAGACAAGGGCTATGTTGAGTTCGTTAATGCAAAATATAACCTGAACGGTGAGCTTGAAGAATGCAAAGAGCGTACAGGCATATGGGCTTGGAAACACCGTCATCAGGCTGACGGCACTGTTGACTACAAGAAAATGGAGGGCGAGGTCGTATTTGACGGTGTTGACTTCGGTTATGATGACAGCAAGATAGTTCTTCATGACGTAAAGCTTTTTGCAAAGCCTGGTCAGAAGATAGCTTTTGTTGGCTCAACAGGCGCAGGAAAGACAACTATCACAAATCTTATCAACCGCTTTTATGACATTCAGGACGGCAAGATACGCTATGACGGAATAAACATTACCAAGATAAAGAAGCCTGCTCTGAGAAAAACTCTCGGCATAGTTTTGCAGGACACACACCTTTTCACAGGCACAGTAATGGAAAACATCCGCTACGGCAACCTTGACGCCACCGACGAGGAATGTATGGCAGCCGCAAGGCTTGCAAACGCAAACGGCTTTATAGAAAGACTTCCTGACGGCTACAACACTGTTCTCACAGGCGACGGCTCGAACCTTTCACAGGGTCAGCGTCAGCTCATAGCCATTGCAAGAGCGGCAGTCGGCGATCCTCCTGTTCTTATCCTTGACGAGGCTACCTCCTCTATCGACACAAGAACAGAGAGTCTTGTACAGGCAGGCATGGACGCTCTCATGCAGGGCAGAACAACATTCGTTATCGCCCACAGACTTTCAACTGTCAGAAACTCAGACTGCATAATGGTACTTGAGCAGGGCAGGATAATCGAGCGTGGCACACATGACGAGCTTATTGCCAAAAAAGGCAAGTATTATCAGCTCTACACAGGAAACTTCGCAGAAGAAACAGCATAAAAGGGGCTATTCCGCCCAAAGAAAAACGCCACGGAGAGAATATCTCCGTGGCGTTTTTGTGCAATAAAAATGCGGCTGACAAAAGCCAACCGCAATAAATCTTATTCTTCTTCCTCTTCGTCCTCATCGAAATCTTCTTCATCGATGCCCATTGGACGAGGCATATCATCTGTCATAGGCTCATCTGCTCTTCTGAAATATGAGTCGAAATCAAAACGTCCCATGCAGATACGCTCCCAGTATGGTTTACCCGGCTCAAGCACCATAACATTATGCTCATGAACTTCGATAACATCATAGATCTTGCCGTATGAATCCTTTACCTGATCGCCCTTTACAACATTGGTCATTATATTCACCTTCCTTGTCATATCTTGAATTATACCACATTATAAGAGCCTTGTCAATCGGCTTGAAAAATTTTTTGCCCTAAATACTTACCTTCTTCACAGCCGACCACTTGCCGTACACTTTGGTCTTGCCAATGGTCTTATAATCTCTTGCCTTGACGTAATATGTCTTTTTGCTTTTAAGACCTTTTATTGTGCCTTTGTTCTTTGAGTTTCCGCTGAGCCACAAGGACTTGCTGTTCTTAAAGCCACTGTTGTCAGCATATGACACTTGATAGCCTGAATTTGAGCTGTGCTTTGCAAGAGTGACCGCTATCTTCTTTCCGCTCTTGTCACCCTTGGCAGAAATGCTCTGTCCCTGTGGGTTTATCTTGAAAGTCTTTGTTATCTTACCTGTGTAGCTTCCCTTTCCTGTGACGGTCACCTTAGCAGTTCCTATGCCCTTGTTTGCGGAGTAGCTTACAGTATAGTCCCTGTCCTTTTTGAGGGTGACATTTCCGTCCTTTACAGTGACAGCAGGCTTCAGCGCCTTACCTGTCCACACCTGATCTGACACCTTGACAGACGCCTTCCCGACAGATCTTTTCGTTGCTGATCTTACCTTTATCTCAGGGGAATATCCACCGTATACCCTCTTGCCTGACACAGTTTCATAACAGCGTACTTTGTAATAATAATCTGTGTTCGCCTTGAAAGATCCATCTGTAAACTTTCCTTTTGCAGTCGTCCCCACGGCAGAATATTTTCCCTTTGCGCCTGTTTTCCTGTATATCTCATAGCCGCATTTATTAGTTGATCTGCCGGAAAAGCTGATCTGTATATCCGTGTTATTCACAGAATTCACAGACAATCCTGATACTCTCGGCAGGCTGATAGAAGAATCAGCGCTCTTTGACACTGCCGCAGACTTTGAGCCGTTCACAGCGTTGTCTTTCAGCGAAGCCTTGCTGTGAGAGCTTACGCTTATGCCGCTTTTTCCTGAGCCGCTTATACTGTTTGAATTTACACTCACAGAACTGCTGTAATTTGACACGCAAATGCCGTTCTGCTTGCTGTTTGATATCTTATTTGAGCTTAGAGCCACACTGCCGCAGTGGTCTGTAACAAGCACGCCATGCTTGCCTGCGCCAGAAACAGTGTTTGAGGTCGCCTTGCCCGAAGCGTTCTTGCTGAACACGATACCATGCCCCACGGCATTTTTAACTTTGTTGCCTGAACACTCGCCCTTTGAGCCGTTATAAATAAGAATGCCCGTGTCCCCCGCCTTTGAAATGCTGTTGGACTTTATCACAGCTGAAGAATTTGCAGCCACTGCTATGCCATGCTTTTTCGCTGAATTTACGCTGTTTGAGCTTGCAATATTGTTCTCAGAGCCGTTGTAGATATTTATTCCGTTCATTCCAACGTTCTCTATGGTATTGTTCTCAAGGGTATTCCCTGAGCTGTCAGTAAGGGAAGCACCGTTTCTGGCTGAGCCTGAAATGTAGTTATCTGTTATCTTTATATTGTCGCACTCGTTGAGAGTAAGACCATTTTTATCCTTGTAATTAACACCGTCCTGCTTTGTAACGAGAATATTTGATTCGATACTGCAATTTTCAGCGTCATTAAGTGCGATAGTGGTTCCGTTGCTCTCGATTCGATTTTCGACGATCTTTACTCCTGCCACTCTGAAGTTATAGTCAGGGATAACACCGTTGTCCTTGACCTCATACCCTGTCAGGCGTATGCCGCTTGTAATGCCATATTCGTCATCACCGCTTACAGAGATAGTGTTAGATGAAATAACAGAGTTTGCGTCGTCATCAAAGCCGTCAACTGCTTCCTCCATAGACTTCACCACAGGGGGATTGAAATTGTTGTTAGGCAGGCTGGACATTGCCTTGAACTCTATACCGCTTGCGCAGTTTGTGATAGTGTTATTTGTTATGGTACAATTTTTATAATTGTACATTATCATTGCCATATCGTCGAGATTCTCAAAAACATTGTCTTCGATAAGGATATCTGTGTAATAGATACCAAGAGTGGCGGAATGAGAACCAAGACCTCTGCAAATGCCTGAGAAAAGATTATTCTTTATGACCACATTTTCGCATGATGTATCATCAAAAGGCGCATAGCCGGCAAAAACTCTGCTGTTGTTCATGCAATCAAGCTGAATGGCTTCTTTTTTCCTGTAGCCTGTATATCCTGTAAAAGTACAGCCCTCTATGGTGACGTCAGCCGCACCGCCTATCTCCATATGATGACCGTTCTCGTTATTTTTGACGTGCATATCTTTCAGAAGAATATTTCTGCAATGTGCAAATCTGATATTTGAAAAATCTGCGGTATTTGGCCACTGGTCTGTGTTTCCGTTCCAAAGCCCACCCTCGACGATAACATTTTTAACGCCGTCATAGCCGCCGATACCATTATTATCGCACCTGAGCATAGGTCCATAGGAAATGCACCTTTTTATCTCAACGCCCTCTTCACAGTATATCCAAGTATCGCTGTATACCACAAGTGCAGAAGAAATAAGATACGTTCCCTTTGGTATCACGACCTTTGTGAAAATGCCCTGCCCTGAATTTTCCTGTGCAGCGTCAAGTGCCTGCTGTATCTGCTTTTCGGTCATGGCGTTTCCTGTGTTGTCTGCACCGAAGTCATTAACCACGTTATAAGTGACGATTTCCATGCCGTCTGTATCAAAATACGCACCTGTCACAGCCGTATCTGCCGCTTCTGCCACCGATGTTATAGCTGTAGAGAAGCCCTCGGGGATCACTGTGATAACGAGCAAGAGCGTTGTCAAAAGTGCCGCTATCCGTCTGAAAACGTTTTTTTCACTGATAATTCTGTAGCCTTTAATGTTCATTCTGCTGTGTTCTCCTTAAAGTTCGGCTATATTTTTCTTGCCGCTGACAATTATTCGTACAAATAGTATTATAAATCATTTATAAGTATCTGTCAACAAACGCTAAACTTTTCGTGAACACTGCACAAATTTGGCTGTGTATTTTTGGCACAAAAAAAGCTCCCCTGACGCATAAACGTCAAGAGAGCCTTTAAATCAAAATATTTTACTGCACTTCCACTTTTTCGCCCATGATAGACCTGATAGCGTGGACACGGCACACCTCTGCACACTTTCCGCAGTTTGTACACTTGTCATAGTCGATAACAGCGTGGTTGTTCTGCACTGTAACGGCACCTGACGGACAGTTTTTCTCACACAGCTTACAGCCTATACAGCCGTTAGGACAAACAGATCTTGTCACTCTGCCCACATCTCTTGATGAACAGCAGATATCCACAGCCTGAGAGATCCTTCTCACTGCGATAAGACCGTTAGGACAGGCTTTTGCGCAAAGCCCACAGCCCATGCACTTTGCTTTGTCGATAACGGCAATGCCGTCAACGATAGATATTGCCCCCTGAGAGCAGACCTTGATACAATCACCGTAGCCCAAACAGCCGCTTGTGCAAAGCTTGCTTCCGTCATAAAACCTGTTGCACGCCGCACAGCTCTGAATGCCGTCAAAATCGTATTTATGCGGTGTATGAGAGCAATCTCCCGAACAGCGCACGAAAGCCACCTGTGGCTCTGTTACAGTCACTTCAACGCCCATTATCTCGGCTATCTTCTTTGCAGCAGCCTCGCCTCCCGGACGGCAAAGGTTACATTCCGCACCTTTGTTCACGATAGCGTCGGCATAGTCTGCACAGCCTGAAAAGCCGCAAGCACCGCAGTTTGCCTGCGGAAGTGCTTCTGCGATAGCGTCAACACGCTCATCCACCTCAACGGCAAAAACTTTTGAAGCCACCGTCAGCAGAACGCCTGCCAATATGCCCAAAGCGGCAAATATAGCCAAAGGGATCAAATATTCCATATCATTCTCCTCTTTCAGAATTTCAGTTTTTGTTGTGTTTCATTATATTATTATCCATAAAATCAAGGGTCATCTTAATGCGGTTTTTGATATTAACGTCCGCTGTTCCCGAATCGTGATCGACCGCCGTTATGATGCTGTCTGGGTAGAGCTTTTTTATACGCTTTATTATGCCTCTTGCACAGGTGTGGCTCACAAGGCAGCCAAACGGCAACAGCATCACAACACCTTTGCAGCCGTTCTTCAACGCTGAACACATTTCTGCACCGATAAGCCAGCCGTCCCCCATTGTTTCGCCAAGGCAGCCAAAGTTTTCACCGTAGCTTTTCAAGGATCTATAGTCTTCCATAGGCTCGAAACCGTTTTGTACAAGTGCAGAATTCATTTTACACCAAAGCGTTTTCATATAGGCAATAAGGACTTTTGCTCCCACACCTGCCAAGGTTTTTCTTCCGTAAATGTTATCATCATTTGTAAAGGAATCGGCAAGGTACATTATGTATGGAACAAAGCCGCTCATATATATCTGACAACCGAGATCACGGAGGTATTTCTCCGTTTCGCCGTTGCCGAGAGCACAGAATTTTATGTAAAGCTCCCCTGTTACGGCGACCTTTTTGACCGATCTGCTTTTATCACAATTTATTGTAGCAAAGCTTTCGCATATCTTGCGGAATATGACGCACATTGAGATCGGATCGGCTGCTTTGCCATGTTCAAAGAGCCGTGACAGCCTGCTGTTCCATAGGCGGACTTTATCAAGCGTTTCACCCTTTTTTAGTTCATAGGGTGAAAGCTCATTATAAAGATACAAAAGCAAGTCACTGTAATAGATTGCTGCACAAGCCGTCAGCACCATTTTAGGCGTTATGGAAAATCCGCTGTGTTTCTCAACGCCGCTGACATTAAGTGACACCACAGGAACATTTTGCAGACCGGCTTTCAAAAGAGCTTTTCGCAGCAGCATAATGTAATTGCACGCTCTGCACCCTCCTCCTGTTTGAGGCAGCAGCAGGGCTATTTTTGCGGTGTCATATTTGCCGCTTTTCAATGCACATATGAACTGTCCTATTATGAGGTTGCAGGGAAAGCAGACATCATTATTTGAATATTCCCAGCCTGCGTTTATCATTTGTGACCGACTGTATTCGTTCACCCCGATAACGTCGCACTTATATCCGCCGCTAAGAAATGCATATTTAAGCAGCGGAAAGTGGAAGTCAAGCATTGATGGTATCAATATAGTGTGGGTCTTTTTCATCGGCTTTGTAAATTCAACCCTTGATCGTTTCATATCGATAAATTATTATCAGATTATTCCCGAAAAGCCCATAAAGCTTAGCGAAACGATAGACGCCGCAATGAGCGTTGCAGGCACGCCCTTGAAAGTTTCAGGAAAATCGCAGCTTTCTATCCTTGCTCTTACTCCGCTGAAAAGCAAGAGAGCAAGAGTAAATGCAAGTCCTGTTCCAAGTGCGTTTGTAAGGGACTGAAGAAAATTATAGCCGTTGTCTATGTTTCCGATAGTAACACCGAGAACTGCACAGTTGGTTGTGATAAGAGGCAGATAAACGCCCAGTGCCTTATAGAGAGGCGGCATCATCTTTTTCATGACTATCTCAACAAGCTGAACGAACATTGCTATAACAAGTATGAATGCCACTGTTTTTAGATACTCTATGCCGAAATGCTCAAGAAGTCTGTATACAGGATATGTGATAGCTGTTGCGCATATCATAACGAATATTACCGCTGCGCCCATTCCCACAGATGATTTCATCTGCTTTGATACGCCAAGGAAAGGACATATTCCCATGAACTGAGAAAGCACAACGTTATTTACGAACACGCAGCCGATAAGTATAAGTATGTAGCTCATTTTTATGCCTCCTCACTCTCTGTTCTGCACTGACCCTTGCACAAAGCCGCATTTGGACAGCCTGAGCAGGATATCTCCTTTGGCGGCTTCTTGTTCGCTATCTTGTTCACAAGTGCGATAAGACAGCCAAGCACGAAAAATCCGCCTGCCGGCATGATGAACACTGTCATAGGATCGTCGCACAGGAAAGGTATCTTGAAGCCGAACCATGAGCCTGTGCCAAGAATCTCTCTTATAGATCCCATTGTGAAAAGTGAAAGTGTAAATCCAAGACCCATTCCAAGTCCGTCAAGTATGGACGGGAATATCTTGTTCTTGCTGGCAAAAGCCTCCGCTCTGCCGAGGATAATGCAGTTTACCGTGATAAGTGACAGGAATACGCCTAATGCACTGTAAAGCTCAGGTATATAGCCTTTCATAAGAAACTCGATAAGAGTAACGAAGCCTGCGATTATTACGATAAAGCAAGGCAGTCTTACAGCCTTTGGTATAACGTTTTTCAAAAGGGATATAACAAAATTTGAGCAGACAAGCACGAACGTTGTGGCAAGTCCCATTCCGATACCGTTTTTCGCCATTGTTGTGACCGCAAGCGTCGGACACATACCAAGAAGCGTAACAAGCGTCGGGTTTTGCTTTATGATACCCTTTGTAAATTCATACAGATTAGAATTTTTCTCAGCCATTGAGTATCTCCTCCTTATGCTCGTCAAAAAGCTTCACAGCCTTTTTGCACGCAGATTTCATTCCCTTTGAAGAATAGGTGGCAGCGGTAACATTGTCGATAGAATTTTCATCAGTGTCAACACCAAAGCCCTTTAGCTTTGAAAGAAAGCTATCGTCCTGCACCTTTGTGCCAAGACCCGGAGTTTCGCCTATAGAGAGAAATTCTATCCCCTCGATAGTTCCCTCGCTGTTTATACCAATAAGCAGATGAAGTCCGCCCTTTGAATAGCCGTCCTCAGTTATCTCGATAACGCATCTTCCGTTATCTTTATCTGTGATAATGGAGTTCACGCCCTCTGTATCAAATGTGACAGGGGTCTTGCTGTCACCCTCGCCGTCAAGCATTATCTCATAATCGCCCTTGCCGAATATCTCCTCACAGCCCTTTTTCATATCATCTGTAAGAACACCTGTATTGTCAACATATGTGGCATTATAGGCAAGCACCAAAAGTCCGCTGACAACTATACATATTATAGTCAGCACCAATGGAGGCATTATTTTATCTTTCATTCAGACTTCGCCTCCTTCTTCTTTGTTACAGCCCCTAAAGGCTTTGTTTTTGTTATCATGTCGATATATGGTGTAAGTATATTCATAAGCAGTATTGAGAATGAAACACCCTCAGGATAAGAGCCGAAGAAGCGTATCACACAAGTGATGATACCGCAGCCTATGCCGAATATCACCTTTCCTGTTTTTGTAACAGGAGTTGTAACATAGTCAGTTGCCATGAAGAATGCACCGAGCATTACGCCGCCTGCAAGTATCTGATAGATGCCGTCCTCGCCGCAAAGATATGAGAACACGAAAACTGTGCCTATAAATGCAAGAGGGGTATGTACAGAGATTATCTTCATCATTATAAGGTATATGCCGCCAATGAGCAAAGCCGCCGCAGACACCTCGCCAAGACAGCCGCCTACTTTTCCAAGGAAAAGATCGAGATAATCGGCAGGGGCGGAATGTGCCACCGCAAGAGGTGTTGCACCTGTTACGATACTGTCAGGGTCATAGAAAGGCACTACCCAATGGGTCATGTTGCCTGTGAATGCAAGCATAAGAACTATTCTTCCCACGATAGCAGGGTTGGCAAAATTCTGTCCCAGTCCGCCAAAAAGCTGCTTTACGATTACGATAGCAACGAATGTGCCGATAGCAGCCTGCCAATAAGGCATTGTCACAGGGAGATTGAACGCTAAAAGCATACCGGTCACAAGTGCCGAAACGTCCTTTGTGGAATCTGGTCTTTTCATTATAAGATTGCAAAGCCTTTCCCATATAAGTGCCGTTATCATGCAGAAGCCAGTGAGCATTAGCGCACGTCCGCCGAAAACATAGGCAGACATTGCAAGTGCAGGGCAAAGAGCAATGAGCACATGGGTCATCACCTTAGAGGTAGAAATATTATCCCTTATCTGAGGTGAAGGGCTGACAAGCATTTTTTCCATATTTTCTTACCTCCTTATGTTCTTATGAAAGCTTTTGCAAGCTGATTTTTCTCTGCAAGATCTCTCTTTGCAGGACAGACGTATGAACACGAGCCGCAGTTCATGCAAAGACCCACCTTGAGCTTCATAAGAGCTTCTTTGTCACGCCTGTCATAAGCCTTTTCAAGCTCTGTAGGCATAAGATTCAGCGGACAAGCAGAGATACATCTTCCGCACTTTATGCAGTTTGTCTGTGTACACCTGTCCTCGATACCCTTTTTCTTATCAGCCTTTTCACCAAATGCAAGAATGGCGTTTGTGGTCTTTGTCACAGGGGTGTCAAGCTCATAAAGGCACATTCCCATCATAGGACCGCCAAAAAGGGCTTTTCTAACCTTTTCTTTATCGCAGTCACCGAATTTCAGTATATCCTCCGCAGAAGTTCCTATAGGTACTTTCACATTGCATGGAGTAGATACCACGTCACCGTCAACAGTTATACGCTTTGATATGAGCGGCATACCGGTTTTGGAATACTCGCCGATAAAGCCTGCTGTGGTGACGTTCATTACAATAACGCCCTGATCTGACGGAAGCTGACCCTCGCCAACTACACGTCCCGTGGCGTTGAATATTATCACCTTTTCTGCACCCTGAGGATAGCATGACTTCAGCACCTTTACTTCGATACTTTCATCATCAGCCGACTTTTCACGCATAAGCTTTATAGCCTGTGGCTTGTTGTCCTCGATACCGATAACGACCTTTTTAAGCCCCAGCATATCACGCACGAGCTTTATTCCGCACATAACATCGTCAGCGTTCTCCATCATCTCACGGTAGTCGCTTGTTATGTAAGGCTCACACTCAGCGGCGTTTATAACAAGAGTATCGACCTTGTATTTGTTCTCGTCAAAGTTGAGCTTTATGTGCGTCGGGAAGCCTGCGCCGCCCATTCCGCAGCAGCCTGACTGCCTTACGGCTTCGCAAAGGCTCGCCTTGTCTGTTATAACAGGCGGCTTTACGTCAGGTGATACCTCCTGCTCTCCGTCGGTGTCGATCTCCACCATTTTGCACACCTTTCCGCCTGCTGTGAGCAGTTCGGATATCGCCGCCACTGTGCCTGACACAGACGAGTGAACAGGGCATGACATAAAAGCGCTGCTCTCGCCTATGACCTGTCCCACAAGCACTCTGTCACCCTTGGCAACTGTCGGCTCACAAGGTGCTCCCATGTGCTGCGACATGGATATCTTCACTCTTGCAGGCAGCGGCATGGCGATAGTTTCGCTGTTTTCCGTCCCCTTTTTGTGGGAAAGAAAAATGCTGTTGAGTTTCATAAATTTCCCCCTTATCATACTTTATGACTATTCAAACCTGAATTTATCATCACTTATACTTATCCTGCTCTTTATACTGTCAGAGCAGTAAACTACGCCATTCTCATCGATGGCGATAACTTCTATATCTTCATCACCGAGCCACCTGTCAAGCTCACCGCTTCCTCCAATAAAAATACAGGTAGACAGAAAGTCCGTTTCAATGCCGCTCTGCCCTATCACAGTGACTGAAACAAGGTCTGTTTCGCATGGATAGCCTGTTGTCAGGTCAAAAATATGGCTCCACTTTTTGCCCTGTGCTTCAAAATAGCGCTCATATCCCCCGGAAGTGGAAACAAATCCGCCGCCGCTTGTGAAGCTAAGGCAGGTGTTATCGTTATCAAAAGGGTCTGTGACCGCAACCTTGAAATCTGTTTTATCCGGCTTCTGCCCGTAAAGAAGCGTTGACGAGCCAAAGCTCACCACCGCACAATCGGCTTTTTCACTATCCAAAAGCTTTTTCACTTCGTCAAGGGCAAAGCCCTTTCCGTCACAGCCCACGTCTATCTGTGTGCCGTTTTCAAGGACACATTCGCTCCCCGAAAGCTTTATATTCTCATATCCCACAGCGGAAAGAGCAGTCTGTATCTCACTTTGCTCAGGCACTCTCGGCTCTTCATCGGTAACGTTCCAAAGTTCCGTCACTGCCCCTGCGGAAATATCCGCTCCGCCGTATTTTTTTGTAAGCTCTATGCTCTTTTCTATAAGCTGTGCAGTTTCCTCAGAAAGCTCAAGCCTGCCGCTCTCATTGAGCCGTGATAACTCCGAGCCTTCCTCATAAGGCGAATAAAGCTTTTCCAAAGCCTTTATCCGCTCTTTCACCTGCTCTGCCTCTCCTCCGTAAACAGCCGCTGTGCAGGGACAATCCATGGCAAAAAATGTCGCTTCATCTGGCTTCTTATCTAAGTGCATCATCACCGCTCCGCACACCATAAGAGCCGCCGCACACGCTACCGATACAAACAGCCGCCTTTCAGGCTTTTTCATTTTTATACCTCACTTGAAATTAGTTGAAAAGTGTGTTATAATATCCGAAGTATGATAACATCGGTATCAAAATTCTTATGTGCAAGCGAGCAAAATGTGTTCGCACTCTTTGATAAACGCCCTCAGTTCAGGATTTTTCCCCACTGAAACCTCGAGCCTGTTCACCTTTTTTCCTGCCATACCAAGGATCCTGTCAAGGTCTTTAGGCTGAGCGGAAAGATATTTTACACAGCGTTCCATGGTTTCCTCAGTGTCAAGCTCAAAAAGCTTTTGGGAGTTGTGAGGATTTTCAGAGTAAAGCTTTCTCAAAAGCATATAGGTGCATATTTTCACAGCCATGTCCGTCTGAGTTTCAAGACCCTTTATGCCGCTGTCTTTTATAAGCTCCCTCAGCAGCTCGCTTCCCTCGTCCGGACAGCCTAACGCAGAGTTTTTTTCTCTGACCTTGACTAAACCGAACACATCTTCATAGGAAGCGCCGTAAAGCTTTATAAGAGCAATGATGATATTGACGTTCTGCTTTTTGCCGTGTTCAACGGCTGATATGCAAGACTGGCTGGTGCCGACTGCTCTGGCCGCTCGGCTTTGTGTATAGCCGCTTTCTATCCTCGCGGCGGTAAGCTTCTCACCTATCCTGAGAGTCAGCTCATCTTTGCTGTCATTGCTCATGTAATATCTCCCATATATAAAATCATATTGGTTTTTCAACCATTATTCTATTATACTATAAAATTATGTATTTGTAAATATAAAATCTATAAAATGACGTATTTAAGTGAAAAAAATTTGTGCAGGTTTTAAAGCACTTATCATAAAAGAAAAAGAAAGCAGGTATTTTAAATATGAAAGGCTACAGAATAGCATTTATCCGTCACGGAATGACGCAGGCAAATCTTGACGGACGTTATATCGGCACTACCGACTTGCCGCTGTGCAGAGAGGGTGCTGACCAGCTTTATGAAAAGATAGAAAAGTATGATTACCCTTCGGTGCAGAAGGTCTACACCTCGCCTTTAAAAAGGTGCAAACAGACTATATCTATACTCCAGCCTAACAGGCTTGTGGCTGAGATGCCCGAGCTTCGTGAAATGGACTTCGGCAAGTTTGAGAACAAGACCGCTGATGAGCTTATGAACGACCCTGATTATGAGCAGTTCATAAAAGGAGGACTTGACAATCCTCCGCCGAACGGCGAATCAACAAGAGATGTCATAAACCGCTGTTATGAGGCTCTGAACATCATCATTTCCGATATGATGTACGAGGGTCTTACAAATGTTGCGGTCTGCACCCACGGAGGTCTTATAATGAATATGCTGGCAGGCTTCGGCGTGCCGAAAAGGAAGCCTATGGACTACGCCTGCGATTTCGGCGAGGGCTTTGAAGTCATGGTGACAGCTTCCATGTGGCAGCGTTCAAACGCTTTCGAGGTAATAGGAACATATCCGCCAAAATATGAGGAAATGCCTGATTACACTGTTGAGGATTATTATACCGACTAAGAGGATAAGTAAACATTAAAAACAGAAACGAGGGGGGAAAAGGCTTGACAAACAAAGAGATAAAACTATCGGCAAGAAAAAATATAAGCCAGAACATGGGAAACTGCGTATCGCTCACGGCATTTTTGTTTGCGGTGTTTGTATTTCTTGGTCTGTGCGAGCTTGCCCTTTTTATGCTTTTCAAACGCATCGGCTGGGAGTACTTTTTCTCGTGGCAGGGAATAAAAGATCATGTTTCCGTAAGGCTATTCTGGTTTCTTGACCTCATTGTCATTATACCTTTTGCAGCTTTTGAAATGTGGACTGTCCGCAGATTTTTTGTTGATATTGCAAGAGCAGACAGCTATGTGGGTTCGAGGCAGTATATAAACTCACATTCTTATGTATATTATTCCCACACCATGTTTTCTTCCATTATAATTAATTCGCTGAAATTATTTTCCGCAGTACCTTTCGCTATCTCAACCTACAGCGTGTATTATTGGGGCTGGGTATGCAAGCTCAGCGAGCTTACCTCCGCAGGTCTTCTTTGTTTCATGTTCTCACTTGGTCTGTCTGTTGTGTTTTTCGGACTTATGGTGCATTACTGGATATCCCTTGCCCTTGCGCCATATATAATGACTCTAAACCCACGCACAAACATTTTTGACGCCTGCGATCTTTCTGTAAGGCTCATGGACGGTCAGCATGGCAGATATATCTCGTTCCTGCTGAGCTTTGTTATGTATATCCCCGCACTTCTTTTAGTATATCCTGTTTTTATCATCTATCCATATTTCAGACTAAGCTATATAGTGTTTTTGCAGGATATAATGGGAAGCTACTGGCAGGACAAAATGCCGTCAATGATAAAGCGCTGGAGGAAATACAGCAAATGACTGTGACAATAACAAAAGAAGAAAATGAAAAAGCCCTTGAATGTGTACTGCGTTCAAGGGGCTTTTCAAAAAGGCTCATAACAAGGCTCAAACGCACTGAAAACGGCATGACAAGAAAGGGCGTCCTTATCCGCACTGTTGACCTTGTATATGAAAATGACATCATCATGATAAACGAGGGTGACGGTGAAGCTCTTGACCCTAATCCTGACCTGAAAGCTGATATCCTCTATGAGGACAGCGAGGTGGTGGTGTTCTCAAAGCCGCCTTTTATGCCCTGCCACCCGTCAATAAAGCATCGTGACGATACGCTGGGAAATCTTTTTGCCGCACTTTATCCAAGCCTCGCTTTTAGACCTGTCAACCGCCTTGACCGCAACACGAGTGGCTGTGTGCTTGTGGCAAAAAGTCAGCGAAGCGCCGCAATGCTCCAAAAAAGCTTTGAAAAGACCTATGTTGGAATAATAAAAGACCTGCCCCACTGCGGCGGGCGTATCTGTGCGCCTATCGCAAGGGAGCAGGAAACTATAATAAAACGCTGTGTGAGGGCTGACGGACAATATTCCGCAACGGATTATCTTGTACGCAAAAGGCTGGGAGATCTTTCTCTTGTGGACTTCTTTCTTGAAACCGGCAGAACGCACCAAATAAGAGTACACTCGGCTTTTATGGGCTATCCTCTCCTGGGTGATGACCTTTATGGCGAGGCAAGCCCTCTTATAAGCCGTCAGGCTCTCCACTGCGAGAAAATGACTTTTCAAAGCCCCGAAAACGGCAGGATAGTGACTGTTACCGCACCGCTTCCCGAGGATATGCTCTGTCTTATGACACCCGACAGGTGATATCCGTTTCAAGCTCCACCGAGCCTAGCACTTCATCAAGGCGGTCGGCATACTTCAGATAGCTTTGCGGATATTTGTGACGGAAAAGCCGCCACACATCAAAAATATCCGTCCTGTTCTCATACAGGGCTTTGTTCCACACCCCTGTGATGTTTTCTTCAAGACGCTGTTGCACAAGTGCCGCCACCTCGTTTGAGCTTTTCTCGTCACGGATATCAAGCGAAGTGTGCGCAAGAACAGTGAGCTTCAATCTGCATACGAGCCTGCCGTTCTCGTTATCAAGCTTCAGGCTGTGGCTGTCAGAGGTTATCCTAACGTCCATGGGGCTTCCATTATATTCGATAATATCAGAATACTGCTCTGCCTTTCCCGTGAGCCACAGACAGCCTGATGCGTCAGCGTGGGAAAGATAGCTCTCAAGCACCGTACCTTTTCGTATAAGGGCGGTCTTTTTTATTTCCAAAAGCGGCTCCTGCTGTTCCGCTGACTTTTCCTCATGGCTCTCCGCAAAATCTCCCAGCGGTTGTTTGATAGAGATAACCGGCATTGCGATATACTGCGGTGATCTTATGCAGGAAAGCAGATCGATAAGGCGGCACTCCACCGTTATGCCGTTTCTCACACCCATTTTTATGACCTGTGTGAAGTTTTCTGAGGACATCGTTCCCCTTGTTAGCTGAACGTTCATAAGCTCCTCTGCGGTATTTTCCGCCAGGCAAAGCTCCACTCCAAGAAAAACATTTTTGTCCTTTATAGCAAAAGAGAACAGTTCCTCCGGAGAGGAAAGATCTATATTTTTATTAAAGCATATTATTTGAAGATGGCCAAAAAAGATCTCCCTGCCTATCTGATACTGACAGCCCTCAATGGCGTCTCGGATACTCCTGCCTTTGCAATTGACAGTCTGTATATTGGACTGGCTCACATCAAGAGGAGTGTCAGAACCCATACTCTGGGTCTTAAAGACCTGCAATGACACATTGTATTCCCCGTTTTCATAGTCAACGCCCATGGCGTGGCAAAGAACACGCTCCTCGATATCCACCTGCCTGCCGAAAGAAGAAAACAACAGCGTCACTGCTGCGATAAAAAGCACAACAGCCACCTGTATCTTACGCTTTTTCATCAGATCTCGCCCCCTTTTTCACAAATATCAGGCATAGAAGCGGTATTACGCCTCCGAGAAATATGAGTGGGATAGGGCTGAGCCCTGCGTATGCGATGCTCTCCCACTTGTGAGGCAAAAGCCAAAAGAGCGTTGCCACCGCAGGAATCGCCGCTGTTATTATCACGCCCGATCCAGAACCGAGCTTAGGAAAAACATATCTCAGGCATCTGCCTGAACAATGGAAATATACTCCCAGCTTATATACCGAGAGCATTACCCACACGCCCATAACAGCGGCGTCATAGCGTTCTATTATGGCAGTGCGTGAAAATGCCGCAAGTGCGAAGAATGGCAGTTTTGCAAGAAGAGTGTAATCTCCAAGTATCATTGTGATAAAGCCTAAGACTATTTCAACAAGGGCAAGCCTTGTGAACAGAAAATACATAGACGTTTTTGCTGCATTGCCCTTTATTGAGGGTAAAAGAAAAACTATCACTGCAAGATAAGAGCTTCTTGCAAGCTCGCTGACAGCAGAATGAAAAATGCCTTTTCCAACGTTTCTTTCCGCAAGGTGAAAATCAACGAATGTGAAATCTTCAAGAGAGCTTATAACAAGGATAGATGTCACAAAGAGAAAAAGTACAAAAAGCACTGTTCCCGTTTTTCCTATGACCCCAAGACCTGACATTGCAACATATATCCCGCAGGCGGCAACGCTGAGAACTATCATGAGCCGTGGTATATAATCAGAAAAATAATAATCCATAAAATAAGTGAAGGTGCCGATAACATAAAATGACACTGTAAGAAAATATGCAAGATACATTGTACAAACTCCCCTGCCTGCCCACTTTGAACGGCTCACCACAAGGGTGCATGGGTCATCATTAGGAAAGCGCTTGTGGAAAGCCGCCATACCGCATATTATAACTATCTGAAAAACTGTAGACAGCACTGTTCCAAGCATAAGCTCCAAAGCGTTTGCGGTGCTTTCAGGGAGAAATGTCATCATTGAAAAGGCTCTTGTGCAGATAAGCATTGCAAAAAACTGCGATGGCGTAAGCTTTTTCATTGGCTTCCCCCCTTTTCGTCAAGCTTGTATTCTTTAATGGTGCTGTGAGTTTTCTCATATGACCGAAAGCTCCGCCTTGAAATAACGTCCTTTATACCCTTTGAGAAAAATGGCGTAACAGGAGCGGTGTAAGATACTGCAAGGTCGTCCATGGAGTTTATATTTATCATCAAAAGCACAGTGCAAAGTGCAATGCCATAAAGCCCCGAGCCGCCGCCCACCAGGATATACACTAGCCTTAATATAGCCGTCTGCTGATAAAGGCTCGGTATAACGAACGATGATGTTGTGGTTATCCCCACCACTATAAGCAGAGGGGCGGACACAAGTCCGCTTTTTACGGCAGCGTCGCCTATGATAAGACCGCCCACTATAGAAACAGTGCTTCCCACAGGCTTTGGAAGCCGCAAGCCCGCTTCTTTCATTATCTCAAATAGAAGCATTAGCACAAGCACCTCCACTGTCAACGGATAAGGCGTTGACTCCTCTGAAACTGCAAGATTCAGAAGAAGCTTCAATGTGAAGACCTCAGGGTGAAAGCTCGCCAGTGCAACATACAGACCCGGAAAAGCCACCGCTAGAAAGAACGCAATATATTTCAGCCACCGCATAAATGTGACGTAAAAAGGCTTTTCCGCAAAATCGTCCATGGTCTGAAAATTTTCCGCAAAAAGCGATGGGCAGATAAGCACAAATGGCGTGCCGTCCACAAAAACACATATCCTGCCCTGATTTAACCTTGTGCATATCATATCAGGTCTTTCGGAATAAGCCATTTGTGAAAACACTGACGAACCGAAGCCTTCGTCGATAAAAGGTTCGATATATCCGCTTGTGAGAACAGTGTCGAGCTTTATGCCTTTGAGCTGTTTTCTCAGCCTGTCCACAGCGTCTGAGCTTGCCCGGTCGCTCATGTAGACCATGCACACGTCGGTGGAAGAACGCTTTCCTATCTGCATCATCTCAAACCGCAGCGACGGTGTTTTCATTCGTCGGCGCACAAGAGAAATATTAGTTCTTATTGTTTCCGTAAAAGAATCCTGTGCGCA
Organism: Ruminococcus sp. AF37-20; assembly: GCF_003460465.1. Taxonomy (NCBI): domain Bacteria; kingdom Bacillati; phylum Bacillota; class Clostridia; order Eubacteriales; family Oscillospiraceae; genus Ruminococcus; species Ruminococcus sp. AF37-20. Next base: position 40,013 of record NZ_QTVE01000018.1, read on the forward strand.
CATTATAGTCTGCTCGCTTGCAGGCTCAGAAACCGACCGCTTGTCGTAACCTTGGATACCGTAAACAACAGCCTTTGAAAGCCCCTCCACAAATATGACCGCAAAGCCCGAAAACAAAAACTGTATGACGTCACCATAATTAAAGACCGTTTTTCTCTCGGCGGCAAGCAGGCTTTCTTTTGTTAGAAAGTCGAATACCTGCTCTGCATTGCCCTTTGACTTTTGTGCAGAAAGCTCCATTATAGGTCTGAAAATAAGCTCTGACATTGCGCTCGTTGAGATCATTCCCTCTATGGATACCAACGCACAGCTTACGGAGCATATCTTCACATTCATTATGTTAAGATCCATTGAATTGCCTGTTATGGTGCGAAGGGAAGTCATGGCGGCGTCAATGGTCTTATCTATCTCAGCGTTTTTGTAGTTTCTGAAATCAGGTGTGTTCATTTTGTTTCTCCTACATAAAAATTCTTATCGTCTTTATTATCTGCGGCTGTTATCAGAATATTCTGCATTAAAGCTGCAAAAAATAGCTTTGACCATATTGGAGGAAAACAAAATGCTGATAGTTTTTTTCAGAGCCGTGATACTTTATATACTCATTGTCATAAGCATACGCCTTATGGGCAAAAGGCAGATAGGCGAATTACAGCCCTCGGAGCTTGTTATAACGCTTCTGCTTTCAAACATCGCCACCCTGCCTATCGAGGATATGACTATACCGATGTCAATGGGCATAGTGCCTATATTCACGCTGGTGTGCCTTGACGTTATACTCTCTCACTGCTCGCTTAAATTCAGAGGACTTAGAAAGCTCATATGCGGCTCTCCGAAAATAGTCGTGTCCCGTGGGATCATAGATCAAAAACAGCTCAAAGACCTGCGTTTTTCTGCAGACGATCTTTTGGAGTCCCTAAGAAGCATGGGTATATTCGATATAAACGAGGTACAGCTTGCAGTGGTGGAAACAACAGGCAAGATATCGGTCTATCAGAAAGCACAGTTTCGACCTGTGAACAATGGCGGAATGGGCATAAAAGGATCTCAGACCGACCCTCCGCAGCTCGTTGTCGACAACGGAAGGATAATATACTCCGCCCTTGGTCTTATCGGCAAGGACGAAAAGTGGCTCATGAAAAAGCTAGGAGAAAAGGGTATGCCCCTGAAAGATGTTTACATCTGCACCGCCGACCCCTCAGGGCAGATAGTTGTCATAAGAAAAGACAATGGCAAGAAAAAAGTATAAAGGAGCAATCACAATGAAAAGATTGACCGCCTGCATTATTATCCTCACTGTCATAGCCGCCATGTCAGTGTTCTCCGTATTTGCGGTAAAAAAAGAAAACGATAAGTTCATAAGCCTTGTGAACGCCGCTGAAAACAGCTACAGAAATGAGGACAGCGACACAGCCCAACGGCTCGAAGAACTCGAAAAGGCTTGGAATAAATATTATGTAAGAATATCATATATAGCACAATCCTGCACACTTGATGATATCTCCTATGCAGTGGCAAAGCTCCCAGCCCTATTGGAAAAGGGCTCTGAGGAATTTTTGTCAGAGTGCGAGAGCATACGCTCATGGACAGAGAAGATATACCACACTCAGTATCCCCATTTATATTCGGTTTTTTAATGTAGAAAAATTGTGTCTAAAACGTTATCAAAGTGTATGATTTTTTCTTGCGTTATTGTACAAATCTACAAAAATCATACAGAACAAGGCGGTTTCAACGAGTTTTTCTTGACTTTTCTTTCTGCTAATATTATACTTAGAATGTATGAATAGGATAAAAAATTTTATCCTGTTTAGAAAAGAAGTATCAATGGAGGTATGAAATGAACACTATCAAGTTTTGTGCTAAGTGCGGAGCGCCTATAGGTCCGGAAGAAAAATTCTGTGGCGGCTGCGGTGCATCTATCGCCGAAATGGAAGCCGAAGCAGGCATTTCCACACAGCAGGCAGCACCTGCTCAGGCGCCCGTTCAGCAGGCTCAGCCTGTACAGCAGCAGGCTCCTCAGTATGACCAGCAGTATGCACAACCAGCAAACAACTACGCTCAGGCAGCAGCTCCTGCGGCTGCAAAGCCAAATCCTTTTGCTAAGCTTGGCGAATGGGTAAAGGGTCACAAGAAGATAACACTTATCGCCGCTGCGGCTCTTATCGTTGTTATCGTTGCGATCATCATTCTTTGCAACATTCTTAAATATCAGGTGATCGACGCAAAGGATCTTTTCAAGTTTGAATTTAAGGGCATTGACGGCTGTGGCTATGTTGAGGCAGAGCTTAACTGCTATGACAAGAGCTACTATTCAATGGCAGACGCTACAAGCGCTCTCGGCGACCTTGCTGACGAGACAGATCTTGACCTTGGCGACCTTGATGATCTTTCCGACTATGCAAGCTCATCTGACAAGTCATCAAAGGTAAGCAAGTATTTTGCACTTGACAAGAAAACTCTTACAAAAGCATTTAACAAAGCTGATGATTTTACAGAAGCTAAGCAGATGAGAAATGCCCTTCTCAAAACAAATAGCGATGGCGAGTATAAGCTGAAGATCACTTTTGATAAGAAAGCAAACAAGAATCTTAAAAACGGTGACAAGGTAAAATGCACTGTAAAGTACAACGAGGATTCTCTCAAGGACAAGAACATAAAGCTAAAGAACACTGAGTTTGAGGTAACTGTAAAGGATCTTAAAAACGGTGAGGAGATCGACTTCTTCAAGGGCGTTGAGGTCAAGTTCTCAGGCTTTGACGGCAACGGCTCTGCTGACGTTTCATATGACTCAGCATATCCATTTATCTACTATGATTATGACTACAAGTCAGATCTGAAAAACGGCGACAAGTACACTGTTACAGCTAACATAGACGTTTATGGCGCAGAAGAAAGCGGTGACATGACTTGGTTTGAATATGACGACAAGTATTATACATACAAGACAGCCGACGTTAAGGACGGCAAGGTAACAAAGGATTTCACTGTTGAGGGTCTTGAAAAAACTCAGGAGATCGACCCGTTCGAGGGACTTGAATTTGAATGCTCAGGCGGTGTTCCATTTGTAAAGCCTTACTCAGTAAAGAGCGAGTCTATCCCTGCTGCTCTTAAGGACAATGTTTCTTATTCAGTATCATGCGATGATTATATTGGCATCGGCGGCACATTCAAGGTAACTTGCAGCCCTTATTCCTCACTTGCAAGAAATGGTATCACACTTTCCGGCAAAACTGAAACAAACGATTGGGGCGACACTGTTTATGTTAAGGAAATAACAGTTGACGAAACATTCCCTGCATATGTAACAGCTGACAACGGTAAGGCTGCTATGGACAGCTATCAGTCATATATCGACGACAAGATCGAAGATATGAGAAAGGATATAAAGGGTCATTACGCTCCATATCCTGCTGACTTTGACGGTAAGGTAACATCTATCGAGTCTTTTGATTACGTTGACACTTATGTTGCGTTCACAAACAAGAAGAATTATGATTCTTGGGAGAACACAAATGCACTCTACAATCTTTACAAGATAACTGTAAAGACAGATAAGGAGAAAAAGGCAGTTTCATTCTATGCTTCGATCTACTGCTCAAATATCGTTGCAACAGGTGAAACATTTACTGAAGAGCCTTACTTCTCATCATCTTACTACAACAAAGAAGCAGATTTCAAGAAGAAGGTAATTGAAGCCGAGGGTTACACAACAACTAAGGCTGGTGCGGCTTCAAAGCCTGCAACTGACGATTCTTCATCGGCTGCAGCAAACGAAGCAACAACTACGACCACAACAACAGCAAAGACCGATTCTTCTGTAGCAGAAACAACTACATCTGCAAAGGATAAAGCAACAACTACAACTCTCGTTCCATAAGAGTTAAATAGTAAGAAACACGCCGCGGAAATTTTCTGCGGCGTGTGTTTTTATTTCCTGACATGTAGGTTTGTCAATCATATTGGACACTATTATTAAGAAATTCGAT